>CAZFUD010000192.1:0-8097 GCA_964521705.1 uncultured Opitutaceae bacterium
TTTGTCAGATAGAATTTCAATTTTGCTCGGAGTTAGAGGCAGGATTTTGGGCGGTTGGTTTCAAAGTGGCAATCCTTGTTTTTTATGGGATCCTCTAAGCGCCTTGATTAGAAGTCTGGCTTCCGACAGTTTGAGTAAAGCTCTTGCGATAACCTTGCATTTGCTTATCCGGTTATCTAGCCCATGAATCGTCGCCAATTTTTCAACCGGTCGGTCGCTGCCAGCGTGGTTGCGACGGCCCCTCTCATTCTATCTTCGAAATTGTTCGGGGCCACGGCCCCTTCGAAACGAATTACATTAGGATTCATAGGAATGGGCGGCCAAGGAATCCGAATGAATTTGGCAGGTTTTTTGGCGGATGACCGAACGCATGTCGTTGCGGTTTGCGATTGCAGGCTCTCGGCGGCTGATGCGGCCAAGGCTATCGTCGACGAGACCTATGGCAACTCCGACTGTGTGGCATACCAGGATTTTCGCGAAATTATTGGGCGAGACGACATTGATGCGGTGGTGATTTCCACCCCGGACCATTGGCATGTTCCCATGTCGATGATGGCGTTGAGGACCGGCAAGGACGTTTTCTGCGAGAAGCCTAGTCTCACGATTACGGAGGGCCGGGAGCTGGTCGAGGAAGCGGCGAGACTTGGAAAGGTTTTTCAATGGGGCATCGAGGACCGCAGCTTGATCAAGTATTGGATGCTGGCCGGTCTGGCTCGGACGGGAGCGATTGGCGAGGTTCATTCTGTTGAATGCGGCCAGCCGAATAAGCCCATGTTCGATTTGGAGGATCCTGTTCCAGTCCCCGATGATCTTGATTGGAATCTGTGGCTAGGTCCGGCGCCCTATGCGGAATACACGCCCACAGTTACCGATCCCCAGCGATGGCGCCAGCACCTGGATTACAGTGGTGGTAGCCTTACCGATTGGGGCGCCCATCTTTGCGATACGGCTCAAATCGGCATTGGAATGGACGAGAGTGGCCCCGCGGAAATCTTGGGAACGAGCAAAGAGATGACCAAGAATTCATATGTCACGGTTCCATCTGGATACGATATTCTGTTTCGCTATTCGAATAACGCGACCATTCGGGTGCGGGATACTGCTCGCAAGATCTTCATTCGCTTCGAAGGAACGGAAGGCTGGATTCAATGCGAAAAATGGAATGGGGAGCTTTCCGCTAGCGATGTGAATCTGTTCAGAAATCTCAAGCTAGAGAATCATCCGAATTTCTGGCCGCGTCCCGCTAGCGAGCAGAGAAATTTAGCCGATGCTGTACTCAGCCGTGGGCAGACGACTTATCACGCAGAAGCGGGACATCGCCTTTCCAGTATGCTTCACTTAGGCCACCTAGCGATCCGTTCTGGGAAAACGGTTTATTGGAATCCAGACGAAGAACGATTCGCAAGTGATTCCAAAGAGCATAAGAATAGCATCATTTATCGGCGCAGGTCCCGTGATTGGGAGCGTGCGACGTGACCGGCAATTGGCCCTCGATAGATTGGGGGATCTACAGTCGTTTTACTGCGGCTTCTACTTTTGTATAGAAGGAGCGCATGAGGCGCAGGTACTTATCGACATTACGATTGATCTCTATTTCCGCTCCAATGATAGAATTCAAGTTTCCGTAGCGGCTGGCTAGGCGACGGAAAACGCGTTCGATCCCAGCCAATTCCCCATAGGACTTAAACCAATTGCCTTCCCTCATCGAGGCAATGAGGCTGACTGCCCGTTCGCCGATGCTCAGGGCTACTTTTTCCATTCGGTCGTAGAAGCGCTCGAACAACTCTAGACGATTGTCTGGGCTGTAGTGGTTCCAGTCGTGGGATAGGGCGTAATCCAAAGCAATATCGACCACCACGCCGGATACCGATTCCCTGCAGTCCGATACGAGGAGGAGGGCCTGCTTAAATTCTTCGGAGCAATCCGTTTCTCGGTCGATTGCCCGATGGATTTCGGATCCACGAGAAACGAAGTCCCGTCTGTCCTGCCGCAAGTCCTTCCCGATAAAGTCCCAGAGGACGTTCACGGTCAAAACGTGATCATCCTCGGATTGAGAAAGGAGGGCGTGGGAAAGCAGATTCATACAGGAAAGCGTGTTTTCAAATTGTAGTCGGATTAGCACTTGACCTTGTTAGCTCTGCCTTTGGTAGAGACGCTTGTACAACTGGCAACGTTCGAGCAGTTCCTGATGAGATCCCGAATCGATGATTTGTCCGTTCTCGAAAACGAGTATTTGCTGAGCTGATACGATTGTACTGAATCTATGAGCGATGATGAGAACGGTTTTGCCGATCATTAGCTTGTTTAGCGCCTGCTGGATCTTTTCCTCGCTTTCAGAATCCAGGGCTGAGGTGGCTTCGTCGAGGATCAGAATCGGAGCCGTTCGCAAAAAGGCTCGGGCAATGGCGAGCCGTTGGCGCTGCCCGCCGGAGAGCCTTGCTCCGCGTTCGCCGACGATTTCGTCGTATCCATGATCAAGTGATTGAATGAAATCATCGGCGAAGGCATCTTTAGCTGCGGTCTTCACCTCCTCGTCGGTAGCGTCTTGGCGACCTAACCGTATGTTCTCCATCACCGTGTCGTCGAATAGGACGGGATCCTGGGAGACGATAGCGATTTGCTGGCGAAGATCCTTTAGAGGCATCGAACGTAGATCTCTGCCGTCGACGGAGATCGAGCCCTTGGCGACGTCGAAAAATCGGGGAACCAGATTCACAAATGTGCTCTTCCCCGATCCGCTGGGGCCGACCAAGGCGCAAGTGGAGCCACCTGGGATCCGGGCGCTCACATTTTGCAGAACGGCTGGGGACGAGTCGTAGGCGAAATCCACCTGTTTGAATTGTATATCCCCATTTGCTGACCCGCAGGGTTTAGCATCTGGGTCTTCGGCTACTTCGATAGGCTGATTCAGAATTTCTTCTACTCGTTTTAGGGCGGCTGCTCCCTTCGATAGTTCGGCGGCGAACATTCCTAAGCTTTTAACCGCGGTGTAGAGAAAATACAGGGCCAGAAAGACACCGGTAAAGACTCCCCCTGCCACGCCTTGGAAATAGCCGATTACGAAGGCGATTGATAGACCGATGGAGGAGATGGTTTCGATCACAGGCGGGAGCGAAAACCCGTATTTAACGACTTTCATTTGGGACCGGTACAGATGGGCTGCCCTGTCACGAAAGCGGGTCGATTCCCGCTCCTCTAGATTGAAAGCCCGAACCTCTCTGGCCGCACTCAAATTCTGGGCTATATTCTGCGTCAGGCCTCCGAAGTCCTCCTGTTGCTTGATCGCCTTGCGGGAGAGTTTACGGCTGAAATGGCGAATGGGGAAGACGACAATGGGTAGGGCGGCCAGGCAAAGGTAGATTTCTAGCACACCGTCATTTTGAACGGCTTTGAGGCCCAGGAAGTAAAGAGCTCCGATAATCGTTGCCGGCTGGGTGATGAATTTGCGAGCCACATAGTTCAGGGTGATCTGCAGCATCTGCGTATCGCCGGTTATTCGGGCGATCAGGTCTCCGCTCGCCTTGTTTTGAAAATAGGCGAAGGAAAGCTGTTGAAGACGATCGAAAACCCGAATCCTCAGATCCCGAATAGCTGCTAGGCCGGCCGAGTGAAGTAGATAGGCGCCTAGAAAATTAGACGCTCCGATGATGAGGAATAGCAGCGGGAAGATCGCCGCGACCAGCAGGATCTCGTTGAGCGAAAGCGAGCGGTCATCGCTGAATACGTTGGAAAACAGACGTTCTACTCCGTTTGTCAGCCCAGCGCCGGTAAGGGCGCCTCCGACGGACCCGAAAACCGCGGAAAGCCAAATTTTGCCCTGGTAGGGACGAATGAGGGCGTAGAATGTCTTTATGTCGTTAAACATTTGAGGGGCGAATGATGCTGGTCGGTCCCTCAAGGGCAATCTCAGATATGTCGTGGCCAAATTCGATGAAGATGGACGAACCGCTTGCAATTTGTTACAACTGCGGAAATCTATACGCCATCTCGTCTCTCTCGAGTTTTATCCGAAATTTCCGTCAATCGGGATCTGCGGACATTTCGCAGTTCGCTTCATTTTCCAAGACCTATTTTTGGCCTAGTCCATGCCACTGAAAATGCAGATCGCTGACAGCTACGACAAACCCGCTTGGCGAAACTGGCTAGAAGAGTTACCTGAAGCCGATGATCGGTTCTCGAATGACGGTTTGATCCAGGCAGGTCGTAATCAGCTATATCGCTGCCGTTTCGATGACGTGGATCTCGTGGTGAAGCGATTTCCCAACGGCGGCGCTTGGAAGAAGATCGTCTATCGCGTCTTTCCGGGTAAAGCGAAGCGGTCTTATTTCCAATCTGAACGCCTGATTGAGGCGGGATTGAATAGCCCAGCGCCAGTGGCCTGGGTTGAGTCTTGGAAAGGCTCTTGGCTGGATGAAAGCTTCTACATTTGCCGATTCACGCCTTTCGAGCACGAAGCACGCGAGCTTCACCAGCCTGAATTGCCTCAACGAATCGAGAAGGCCCGTTTGCTTGGCCAGTCGCTCGCCCAAATGCACCAATCTGAAATCCTCCATTTGGACCTGACCCCGGGAAACCTCTTGTTCACCAGAAATTCAGAGGAAGGATGGGAACTCCATATTGTGGATAACAATCGAATACGGTTTGGTCCCGTTTCCAATTGGGCGGCGATCACCTCGCTTGTACAGGCCGACTTGCCCGATGACTTGGTTCAGCCTATGCTCGAAGCCTATGCGGCGCATGTTCGATCCCCACTAGAAGAGCTGGGTAGAGCCTATCGTAAGCGCCGACAGAACTACGCGTTGAAGTGGCGTATCAAAAATACAACCCGACCATGGAGGAGAAAAATTGGGCTCTGATCCAAAAGTAAAACAGCCCACTTGGGACGCATTTAGCGAGCAGCCGTATCCGATACGGCGGCAATTTTCGGTACTCCAACGCTTGAAAGGCAGTTTTTGGTCCTATGCGAAATCCGCTTTCACTTGCTTGGTCGCTTTCCCGGCGATTGCCGTTGTTCAAGGAGCGCTGTCTTTAGGATATCGACCGAAGAATTGGAAACGCCGTACCGACGATAGGGGTGATTTCATGGGGGTAGCGGTGGCTTTGCACTCATGTGATGGTCCGCGTCTCGCCAGAGAAATTGAAGCTCTGGGAGTACGCCAGATATTGCTTCGTTTTCCGCTCTGGGAAATGGAACGTCTGGATGAGCATTGGGAATTCGTGGAATCCCTCCCGGAATGCGAATTCGTTCTTTGTGTAATGCAGGATCGTCAACACATTCTCGACCACGATCTGTGGCGCAAGAATCTGAATACGATCGTTCAGCGATTCTGGCCTAGGATCAAGGACTATCAGATCGGCCAAGGCGTCAATCGATCGAAATGGGGCGTATTCAGCAGCGACGAGTTTCTAGCATTCGCTTCAGTTGCCGAAGAAATTCGGGCGGACTATCCGGAAATTCATCTTGTTGGGCCCTGTGTCCTCGATTTCGAACCCATTCCCTTTATCCGTTCCCTGCTTAATGGATACAAAATTTACTGGGATGTTGTGGGTTGCGCTCTTTATGTAGATCGCCGAGGTTGCCCACGAAACAGGCAGTTGTTTGTTTTCGATTTTACCCAGAAGATCTATCACTTCGCAGCTTGTGTGCTTTGCTCCAACCGAGCTAACCATCGATTCTGGATCACCGAGGTTAACTGGCCTTTAGAAAACCAGAGTCCCTATGCCCCAACCGGGGAGAAGGAATGCGTAAGTGAGGATGATGCTGGAATGTATTTAAAACGCTACTACGAGGATGCTTGGTCGAGCGGATTGGTCGAGCGTGTCTATTGGTGGCAGCTTGTGTCCAAGGGATTTGGGCTCATTGACGTCGAAGATGATGGTTCCCTGCGGTATCGCCCCGCCTACTACGAATTCAAGAAAATGCTGAGGGGTGACTTGACAGGCCCCGCCCAGCTAGTGGAAGAAAAAGAATCGGTTGGGCGGTAGGTAAGCTCAGCTCGGTTTATGGTTGATCCGCAATAGCCAAGAGCGAGCCTTGAGTACGAAAATATAGGGTCCCGTTGGAAATGGCTGGAGTCGCTAGGCAATTGTCGCCCAATTCGTTGATGCTGACCTCCGAATATTGGCGCCCTGCTTCTACTACCCAGATTTTGCCAAACTCGCTCGTAATGTAGAGGCGCTTTCCATCGGACACGGGTGAAGCAGTGAACCGTTTCCCGGCCGACGCTCGCTGAAGATAATTTCACTGCTCTTAGCATCGAAGCAAGTGAGAGCGCCGCGGTCATCACAGCCGTATAGCCGGTCTTCGATTAGTATCGGAGTCTGCATATAGTTGCCTCGTCGGTAGTGGACCCAAGCGATAGCGTCGTTAGTCTCCTGTATGTCGGGAGGGGTAATGTCGCCCGTCGCGGATAAACGAATGCCCCGCATAGGGCGGAAAACGCCATGGGCGCCAGTGAAATAGGCCATTCCATCACTAATTATCGGAGTCGGGACGGGAGTCTCCCCCACCGTCTAGTTTCCAAATCTCTTCTCCGGTATCAAAATCGTAAGCTCCGCATAGTCAGTCGGAAACAACAGGGATTCGGTTCAGTAGCGCGGCGCTTTAGCCCGTGAACCAAGCATAAACACTTCAATTCAGGTAGGGTCGATTATCTCTAATCAACCGAATGCATCTACCATCTCAGCTGATTCAGGATAGTCAGCCCTACCTTTCCAGAACGCGGGCTGAAGCGCCGCGCTACTTCATTCTTGGTGCGAAGACAGTCGCTTAGGCACTTCAGCGAGTTGGACTCTGTACAGCCATGTCTCTCGTTCCTGAAGGAATGCTGATATTCGGTATTCGATCTAGAGATCCATCCGGTGCGATCTCGAAAAAGGCGATATTCCGGATACCGGATTCGCAGACAATTAGATATTCGCCTCCTGGCGAGATATCCAATTTCCAAGGGATGTCGCCGACTTTCGTCCGGCTTTCCAAACTCAGCTTGCCGTCCACTTCGATCCGAAAAGCGAATATGCTGTCTTCATCGCCGCCGAAGTCTCTAACGGCAACGAAGAGCCGTTTTCCATCTGGCGATAGGACGAGGTCAGAAGCATGCAGATCACGTTTACCCTTCTCGAAAGGCGAGCGTCGCGGCAAGGTGGTTGCGTGCTGGCGGTCGGTCAATTGACCATCGTCGCCGATGGCAAAGACGCTGACTCCAAGCTGTTGCTCATTGCTGAAATAGACGATTGGCAGTGTGGGATGATAAGCGACGTGACGGGGACCGAACATTGCGGGCGGTTTGGCATTGTAGGGCTCGAGCGGCTCGAGCTTTCCGGTTCTTGCATCGAAGGCGAACTGAAACAAAGCGTTGTTATTCTTCACACAGGGGACGTAGGCGAATCGGTTGTCTGGAGTGGTTCGAATACAGTGGGCCTCGGGATTGGGAGTTCTCAAAGTGGTTGTGGCGTCGCCGACTATACCACTTTCTTTAATACGATAGACGGCTGCCCATCCACTTTGGTAGTGAGAGCTCATGAAATAGGAGCCGGTACGATCAACGCTCGTGTAGCCTGTTGGATGGGCAAGGGTGTTCGACCCGACCAATTTCAGTCCGCCGTTTTTCGAATGGACCACCGTTGCAGACATTGGATTCCCGGCGCTCGCTCCTGTTAATATTAGGGAGTCTCGCTTGGGATCAATAGCGATGCCATCCGGAGAAAATGACAGCCCAAGCGAATCTTCCGCCTTCGTAACGAGCCCTGATGAATGGGATTGAATCGAGTAGGCTTTGATTTGCTGATTCTGAGGGTCTGGTACGAATAGCCGAAATGAGTCGTTCCCGAGAAGGAAAGTTTGAAGGGTAAGGGTGAAAATGAGAATGCTTGCGATTCGCATGATTTCGAGTCTTTGCTGGCCGAACGATAATTGGCAATAGAAACCCCTTGGGCAGAAAGACTTCCACGAAGTATCGGGCAGCGGCTGATCTCCGAGCGCCCTCAAACGAGATACTTCAATGGGCGCTCGGAGATCGCCCGCTACCTTGTATCCATCAAAGTCTAAATGAGGGAGACTATCATTCCGCGCTTAGATCAGCGGCAACCAGTTGTCCG
>CAZFUD010000193.1:0-8055 GCA_964521705.1 uncultured Opitutaceae bacterium
TCCATTCGGACATCGTTCCGCTAATGCGGAACTGGACTCCTTCGTTTCACTTCGGTCCAAGATCGTTTCGGCAACCGAAACGCAAGGACTTTTCATAACCAGGCTTTGCCACACCTGCCGAAATCCCGCGACAGCGGGCGCGAGCTTAAATTGTATGCCTACGTAGGAGCGGGTTTATCCCGCGATATCATGTGGTTAATCCTTTGAAGATCGCGGCGTAAAGCCGCTCCTACGGCTCGCGAAAAACCTGCTCACGCGATAGCGTGATCCTGTTCCTGCCCAACAAGATTCCGCTTAACCCTAAATTCTTTTAGCGCATTGCCATTCCATCGCTTGCATGTTGCCGCCCAAGCCCCTAGACTAACTACAATTCTTCTATGAAGATAGTAAGTTACCCCACCATCATTGCCTCGGTCATGCTTTGCAGTTTCGCAAGGGCAGACTCCGTCTATTTGGGAAGCGGCATCAAGGTCGGCGAAGTCTCTCACGATAGCGCCATCGTTTGGACGCGTATAACCAAAGCTCCTGAGCCGGTTTACCCTGGGAACATATTCACAGTCGAGAATCGCAAAAACGTGAACAAGTTCCAAACGATGAGCAAACGCGAGCTCGGTCCCGAGGGCGCCTATGGTGGACAGCTTCAACCAGGAACCTCGCTCGAGGAAGCGATAGGCGCTCTGCCTGGCGCTTCCGGCGAAGTAAGATTAGCCTATTTCGCTAAAGATTCAGCCCTGTCCGCTGGCTCTAGCTCCGACTGGCAACCGGTCGACCAAGACCGTGACTTTACCAAGCGCTTTCATCTGTCAGATCTTAAACCAAAAACCGAATACAGTTTAATCGTTGATACCCGAAAGGACTCTTCATCGCCCATGAGCGCTTCTATCGAGGGATCCTTCACCACGGCAGCTAAACCAGAATCCCATCAAAAGGTCACCTTCACCGTAGCTACCTGCACCTTGTTTACAACGCGAGACTCCGGCAAAGATGGCTACCGGATTTTCGATTCCATGCGGAGAATAGACCCAACGTTTTTCGTCCACGCAGGCGACAACGTTTACTATGACCTCCACCAGCCTTTCACTACCCATATCGACCTTGCCCGCTACTGGTGGAACCGGGAATACGGACTCTCCTACACGCGAGCTTTTTTGCAAAACGTCCCCGCTTATTTCCTAAAGGACGATCACGACTCCTGGGACAATGATTGCTGGCCCACTATGCCCTCGCGAATGGGCTCATTTACCTACGAGGATGGTCTCACCGTGTACGACGAGCAGGTTCCGATGAGTAATAAGAAACACTATAGAACCTTTCGCTGGGGCAAGGACCTACAGATTTGGCTGGTGGAAGTTCGCGATCACCGAAGCCAGAATTTTCTGCCGGATGGCCCGGACAAAAGCCTTTGGGGGAAAGAACAATTGGACTGGTTCAAGCGCACAGCCCAGGCCTCCGACGCCACCTTTAAATTCCTGATCAGCCCTACTCCGCTTGTCGGACCGGACCATCTATGGAAATCGGAAAAAAACGACAATCACGTCGATTCGGGATGGACCCATGAAGGAGATCATCTGAGGGATTTCATCTCCAAGCAAAAAAATCTGTATGTGATTTGCGGTGACCGTCATTGGCAATACATCTCCAGGCACACCGAGACGGGTGTTATCGAGTACGGTTGCGGAGCCGCCACAGATCAACACGCAATCCTCATAGACAATCCCGATCGATCTATGCATCAATACTATGGCGGCAAAAAAGGCGGATTCTTGTCAGTCACCATTGACCGTATCGATGGGACGCCTACAGCCACCATGCGTCACCACGACGTAATGGGCGAAACGCTCAACGAAGATGTAAGGATTCCCAACAACTAAAACCACCCATCAATTTAACCTCTCGATCTTAACCTACCCATTTTTGTCTACTGAAACTCCTCCTGAAAATTCGCTCAACGAAGACAATCTCAACGCCCTTGTGGGCGGCATCCTCCAGGATCTTGGCGGAGCCTTAAGTATACCTCTAGTCCAGATTGGAGAAAGCCTCGGGCTCTACCGAGCGCTCGCCCGAAACGATGGTCTCACAACCGAAGAGCTCTCCTAGAAAACTGGTTTATATGAGCGCTACCTTCGCGAATGGCTATCAGCGCAAGCCGCTTCTAACTACATCTCACTCGATGCTGACTCTGGCAAATTCTCAATGAGCCCAGAACAGGCGTTCGTTTTCGCCAATGAGGATAGTCCCATGTACTTAGCGCCGGCATTTTCTTCGGCGGCAGCATTTGTGGATAATATGTCCTCGGTTCCCGATGGGTTCAAAACCGGTGAAGGCGTGGCTTGGGGAGATCAATCGCAATGCCCCTCCTGCGCCGTGGCCCGCTTCTTCCGGCCCGGATACCAAAATAATCTCGTTCAAGCGTGGCTGCCCGCATTGGATGGTGCCGCCGAAAACTGGAGAATGGGGGAAGCGTAGCCGAAGTCAAAGCGAACCAGCCCGGACCTCCCGAAAACTATCCCGTGGCCTGGGCAAGTGAATACCAAAGAGCACGTATTTGGTACACGAATATGGGCCACTACGCGGAGAATTTCCGGCAACCCGAATTCATTAAACACCTTTTGGACGGGATCGCCTGGGTCTCTAATCAAGGTCACTGATTCGAAAGCGCAATTTCTCAATTGTGTAACCTTATCGGCAGGGTGATCGTCTATACTCTCAGACCGGACCAATCTACTCGCCCAAATACACGCCAATGAAATACCTCTTCTCAATTCTGGTTTCCCTGCTCGCTTCCAAACTGCTCATCGCGGACAAGCCCAACTTCGTATTCATTTACGCGGATGACATGGGCTGGACCGGCACATCCGTGGAGATGATTCCCGGCGATGCGCGAACCAAAAGCGACTACTACCACACGCCAAATATCGAAAAGCTCGCATCAATGGGAATGCGCTTCTCCGCCGCCTACGCTCCTGCCGCCATGTGCACGCCCAGCCGAGCGGCAGTCCTTACAGGTAAGACACCCGCCGAGATCCACATCACTACGCCCGGTCTGGGTTTAGGAACGAATGCCCATAAAATGCGTCCCCCGACACAATTAACGGAATTCCCCGCATCGGAGATATCCATCGCCGAAGCCTTGAAGCCGGCCGGCTATGCCAGCGCCTATTTCGGCAAGTGGCACCTGGGCCAAGGCAATCCGGGCCAACATGGCTTCGACGTCCATGATGGATCGACGTCTAACTTCACCCCGGAAAACTCGGGACCCGACAACCCAAAGGACATCTTTGGCATCAATGAACGAGCCATCGCATTCATGAGAGAGAATGTGAACGAAGGGCGACCCTTTTATGCCCAGCTTTTTCACTACGCCGTTCATGCATCAACGATAGTTTCCAAGTCCGAATCTAAAGCGAAATTTGAAGCCGCTGAGAGAGGAAAACTCCACAAAGACGCTACCTTCGCCGGAATGACCTGGGACTTGGATCAAAGCATCGGCGAAGTTTTGGATGAAATTGAGAACCTCGGAATCGCCGATAATACCTATATAGTCTTCATGTCCGACAATGGTGGCCCCAGCAATCCACGCTTCGGTCCTCGAAATAATGCGCCTCTCAACAAAGGAAAAACAACTCTGTACGAAGGCGGTATTCGCGTTCCCTTCATAATTTCCGGACCCGGAATTCCCGCGAACAGCCATAGCGGCGTATCGGTAACCGGCTGTGACCTTTTCCCAACCTTTTGTAAATGGGCCGCGGTTGAAATAAACCACAGCATCGACGGATCCAGCCTAGCGGCTCTACTAAGTGGGAAAGCGAAAGATCTAGATCGCCACGTAGACTCGCTCTTGTTTCATACACCTCACTACGGTCGGAGCCAAGATGCTAAGCCAACGACCGCTATCATCACAGGCGATTTGAAACTCATAAAGCATTGGGAAACCAATTCCTACAGTCTATTTGATCTCAGCGAAGACATTGGAGAAAAGAAAAACCTTGCCAGCTCACAGCCAGAGAAGCTCAAAAAGCTTATCGCAGTAATGGACAAGAGACTACAGTCCCTAAGTGCTCAGCTTCCGACTAAGAATCCCGACTACGACCCAAACGCTCCTTTGCCTGGCCCACGTGGTCCCGGAGGCCGTGGACAAGGTAGACCGGGCGGACCTCGCGGACAAGGCGGCGGCCCAAACCGCCCAGCGAGAGCTGCCAACTAAAGAACCTAACGCTTAAAGCAGGTAGACAGTCACTCCGGTCACTTCACCAATGCCACTCCCTTTAGTCCTGCCTGCGTAGCTACTAGCGAAGTATGTATCAGCATTGCTTCGCCATCTCTGCTTCGCTACATCGCAGTGGTTTACTCGTCTCTCAAATCGTAGCAAATCAAACGCGAACCCATAGCATTTTGATTCACGTATAGCAGGCCTTTGCTCACCGTGGGAACGCCCCAGGTTTCTGGAACCCGAAACAACTGAGTCTGCGAAAGGATATTCGCTCCTTCGGGCGACAGATCGAGCCAAATCAGTGTACCCTGGGCTCCGATACATAGGAACGCTCCATCGACATGCAGCAGACTAGCTCGACCCAAACGGGCGTTCTCAAGCGCGATACTGTCACGCCAAATTTCTTTCCCGGATTCGATTTCGTAGCAGACGACTTCCGTACCACCAGTCCCATGGACGCCATATAAATAGCTTTCATGAGCAACCGGCGTGGTGAACTGGCTGCCGAAGCGCTCCGCTTTCCAGCGGATCGATCCCGAACCATCCTCAGCAAACTCAATCAAGGCCCCGCCTTCGGTATATGCCTCTGTAATGAATACACCATTTTCAACTACGACCGGCGATGCCGCATTAACCGAGGCGAACATCTGGGCCCGCCAGGGGATGGACGCCTCAACTCTCCCGTTTCTAGGATCAATGCAAAGCAATCCGCCAGACGGAGGACGAACCATACCACCAGCAAACACCATGACCTGCTTCTGCTCATTGATTTCCGCAGGCACGGGCGAAGCATAACTAGCGTGCCACTCGTGCTCCGTTTTCCATAGCAGTTCGCCTGTCCGTTTGTTAAAGCTGGCTACGCACATGTCGCCACCTACATTCACGATCAGGTGGTCTTCGTAAACTAAAGGACAACTTCCCCTACCGAAGAAGAGTGGAGCGTGCCCATAGGCATCATCCAGGTTCTTCTTCCAAACGACTTCGCCTGAATCGAGTTCGAGGCAGAGCAAATCGCCCCGTACCCCAACCGTAAATACAAGGTCGCCATCGATAACAGGCCCAGCTCTAGGAGCATCCCTGATCCCGTAATTGGACCCTAACTGGACGGGATAATCATATTTCCAATACCGCTTCCCGGTCTCCGGTTGCAGACACTCGATTGTTTCAAGTCCATCCAACTCATGAATGGCAACTAAGTAGTCGCCCACAACAACCACTGGCGCATGACCAGAGCCCCGCTCCATTTCCCATACTTTATTCGGGCCTGTTTCCGGAAAAACCTTCAACAATTTCGTTTCTCTTGAATGCAGATCATGCCGTGGACCAAGAAAACGTGGCCAATCTTCCATCACCGCTTCTGGTGAAAGCTCCTTCGGCGGAGCATGATAGGTTAGTCGATCGAAAACTTCGGGTGTGGCCAAAAGCTTCGTCATACCCAAGACAACTACAATTATCGCAAACTGGATACGCACAGAACGAGCTTTTGAATTAAGCTTCTCCGGGGCAAGCTCAGAACCGCCAAAGGTAGCAGCGGATCCCCGAGCGGCAACCGAAACATCCGGATCTTCGGGACAAGCAGCCCTACCAAGGACGACGACCCAATGCTGATGCCAAACTACATAACCGATTTAGTTCGATTCGCGATAGATCCCCGAAGCGTTGATAATAAGATTATCCGACGTAGATGAAGGATCCACAACTCCTGCAACCACGATCTGATCGAGTTCCGTCAGTCCACCCGCTCCTTTCAGCGACTCCGCAATGGGGAGGCCATCAGCGAGAAGCTGAACGCTTGCTCGATTGGCAGTGATCTTCGGGCGATCTTCGCAGCAGGCATCCCAGGGCGTTTCACAGGCATCGCCCGGAATCTCGTTGCAGTACTGCAAGCTCTCATCTCCCAGAACCAGTGTGGCGAAGCCTTCGCCAAACGGTTTGTGGGCCGCCCCGATTCGTCCGGAAACAACTATGGCATCGCCTGGCTTGGCCGACTCCCTCGCTTGGGAAACGGTAATCGCTTCATCTGGGCTTTCCGCCAAGATGTAGGCATTCAGTTTCTCGGAAGTTTCAACAGTCGATCCAACATCTATGCCGCTTTGAGAACAACCAGCTATGAGAATTCCTAAGGCGGCTATACTCAGCCCAAGGATGGTTTGTTTTACGCGTTTTGTATTCATTATTTGTATTCGTTAGTTCTATAATTATTTTTTCCTTAAAAAGATCAGATCGGCTAGCCGGAACGCAAAGCCACTGGCAAAGAAGCCTTAAGGCACCGGAACGCCGGCGGGATTGCTCCGATAGTTCCCAGCGCCAAACCAGTTGCTAGACCCATAGTGATGACCTTGGGCGTGAGCGATAGGCTGAAGGTGCCAATGGAGAAATTGACAGCAATGCCTTCAAGCAAGGCGACGGCCAGAAACGCGGCCAGCAAGGTTCCTATCAGCGTAGCGAGTAGGCTCTCTTGCAGTAGAGAGACGAAAATAGAAATACGCGAATATCCCACCGCTTGAAGCGTCGCAATTTCGCGAATACGCGTGGCAAATGCCGCGTACAGCATATTCATGCCTCCAAAAGCGGCTCCAGCGGCTATCAAAATGGCCGTCAGCCAGGTCATTCCTCGGATGGGGGCGTAAAACTGAGCGAGCTTCCCGTAATAATCCGACTCGCGCATAGCGACCAGCTCTAGGTCCAAACGTTGGCGAGCGAATAGATCTGCATAGGTAAAATCTTCACTGGTATTCATCCTTGCCACAATACAAGATAAGTTCTCTCGTTGCGTGAGGGTCATTAAATCGGTTCGCCCAAACCAAATCTCGGATTCCATGACCGTTCCCGGGGCGTCAAATATGCCCGATATCGTGAAGGATTGCTCCTCGAAGCCTATCTGATTGCCAACTTGCAAAGACTCGGAAGGCGTATCTTGGGTTAAGTAGGCGAGCCTCCCTACGAGCACCTCACCAGGCCCTGGAAACGATCCCGCGATAATTCGGACTTCGCGATGCTCCTCGAAAGCCGCTGGAGTGATTCCGCGCAATAGGGCTTGCGGCTCGCTACCGTCGGCCAGCTGAATCTCTCCCATGTAGTGGACTTCTCCAGACACGGCTGGCACTCCAGCTCGTTCCTCGATACCGCGAATACCAGCAGCCGCTAGCGTTTCCGCCTGGACCGATATCTCGCTACGCTCCACGCTCTCCTCGGAGCCGGCTCCGAGGAGAATAACGTTACGAGATGATCCCGTAGCGCTGAGCACGCGTTTCATCCCATCGTTAAATGCGCCTGCAGCGAATATGAGAAACACGACCAAAGCAGCCCCCCCGATTATCTGCAGCATTCGGGCTGGGTCCCTTAACAAGTTTCGCGTCGCGTAAGAAAATGGCAGCATAGTCAGATTCCTCATGCGCTTCTCAACGAGGCCACTATCGGCTTTCGAGCCGAAACCAACGCGGGCCAGACCGAAGCCAGCAGACCCAATACCAAAGCGACCAACAATCCATAGGCCGCCACATCAAAGCTTGGGCTTAAAGCCAGAGTAAGGCCCTCGTTTCCCAACGTGAACCGATTCCAGTGGAAAAATAAAGCCGCTGATAGACAACCGACGACGCCACCGGCAAATCCTAGCAGAGCCCCTTCTAGCACCATGATCATTCCCACGGAAACCCGCGAGAATCCAATTGTTTGATATATGGCGCTCTCCTTGACCCGAAAACGGGCGGCTAGAAGCAAAGCGTTAGCGACGAGCCCCAGGACCGCGAATACAGCTCCCAATCCCAACCAGCGAGTAAACCCAACCAGCTCTATCATCTCTTTAGCGGTTTGGGCGAAAAAGGCCTTTTCCGGACGCGTTTAGG
>CAZFUD010000194.1:0-8013 GCA_964521705.1 uncultured Opitutaceae bacterium
CGACCGGTTTTTCAATTCAGAGCGCGTTCTTGCCGTGTGCCATTTGGTGGGTGGAGCGATACTCTTCATGAGCGCTTCGGTAACCGATGCCTCTGGGTTGTTCTGGATGCTTTTCGCTTACGCCCTGTGCTACAATCCAACCCTGGCCCTAGTGAATTCGATTTCCTTCGCTCAGATGGAGGACACGGCCAAGCAGTTTCCTGGGATTCGAGTATTAGGAACGATCGGCTGGATAGCAGCCGGGTTTTTCGTGGGAATGTTCGGCATCGAAGATACTTCGGTGCCCATGAAGATCGCCGCTGCAGCATCAGGATTGCTAGGCATTTATGCCTTTTTCCTGCCAAAGACCCCCCCGAAATCAGTCGGAGAAAAGGCCTCTCTTCGCGATATTCTGAACTTGGATGCCCTGAGCCTGATGAAGGACAGCTCTTTCCTCGTATTCGTTCTAGGATCGCTTCTGATCTGCATCCCACTGGCTTTCTACTACAACTTCACTAACCTCTTTCTTAACGAAGTGGGTATGCCCAATCCCGTGCGAAGCATGACTTTCGGCCAAATGTCGGAAATCCTTTTCATGTTGGTGATGCCCTTCTTCTTAGTGCGTTTGGGAGTGAAGAAGATGCTTCTTTTCGGCATGATCGCCTGGGCTCTGAGGTACGTTTTGTTCGCTAAAGGTGACGCGGATACGCTGATAGGCATGCTGTACGCCGGAATTATTCTTCATGGCATTTGCTATGACTTCTTCTTCGTCACGGGGCATATCCATGTCGATAATGTGGCCCCCAAAAAGATCCAAGCCAGCGCTCAGGGATTTATAGCTCTAATCACTTACGGATTAGGCTTGTTGATAGGCACTTGGATTTCCGGTTACTGCGTGAAGTTGTACGAAACGACTTTGGCCAATGGCGAAATCGTGCATGATTGGGAAAAGATTTGGATGATACCCGCCGCTATGGCTGCCGTCGTTATTGTTGTTTTCGCTATCTTTTTTAAAGAACCGGAATCCGCCGAAAGTAGTGTCCAAACGTAGGACAGTAGAAGCGTTTTAACAATACAGCGGCCGATCGAGATAGTTCTTGGCGAAATTGTTATTTTGAAAAAATGAACACATCCGTAAATCGGAGAAAGTTTCTGGCAGGAATAGGGTCTGTAGCCGCATTTTCCATACTACCCAATCGAGTTTTAGCATCCTCTCCCAATGGGAGGTTGCGGATCGCTCAGATCGGTGTTGGCAATCGGGGTAAAGGGAATCGCAGCGCCCTAATGCGTCTGCCGAATATGGACATAGTGGCCCTTTGCGATGTCGACAGAAACTACCTTGCTGAAGCCAAAGCAGAGGTTCCTGGGGCCGCTACGTTTTCCGATTACCGGAAAATGGTGGATGCCATGGCGGATCGTATCGACGCAGTTCTCGTTTGTACTCCTGACCACATGCACGCCCCAATTTCGACATTGGCCATGGAAGCGGGGAAGCACGTGTATTGCGAAAAACCTCTGGCGCACAATGTTGTTGAGAATTGGCAATTGCGTTTGCTTGCCGAAGAGAGGGATCTTGTCACCCAATTGGGAATACAGGTTAGCGCGACGATCGCCCAGCGGATGACGGTCGAGTACGTTCGAGGCGGTCTCATCGGCAAAGTTAGGGAAGTCCATGTCTGGTCGAATAAAAAGTGGGGACGAGACGAAGCGATTCCGGCGAGCTCGAATCGCGTTCCGGATTCGCTGGACTGGGGTCTTTGGTTGGGCGTGGCGGATGAGCGGCTTTATCGTGAGGACGCATTTCACCCTGGGCAATGGCGTCGATTGCTAGACTTCGGCACAGGAACGCTTGGCGACATGGGTGTCCATGTTTTCGATACGCCTTATCGAGCTCTAGAGCTTGAGGCGCCAAAATGGGTTCGCAGCGAGTGCCGTCCGCCCAATGGCTTTGGCCATCCTCTGAGCGTCAAGGCGGAATACCTATTCCCATCGACGCGCTACACCACGCGTTCCCTGAAGTGGATTTGGTACGACGGGGACAGCGCTCCTCCGAGTCGTATTGAAGGTTTCAATGAAGATGGAGCTGTAAAACTGCCCAGCCAAGGCTGCGTGATGATCGGAGAAAAGGGAACGTTGATGATGCCTCATATGAGCGGTCCTCAAACATTTCCTAGAGAATTGATTCGCAGTGTGCCGATACCTGAACTGGATCCGATAGATCATCACGGCCAATGGGTCGATGCCTGTTTGGGCAAGGGCAAGCCAGGATCGCCTTTTTCATTCGGAGGGCCTCTTTGTGAGGCCTTGCAGTTGGGAGTTGTCGCTAGCCGGTATCCTGGTCGGAAGCTCAATTGGAGCCCTGGTAGCATGAAAATCACCAACCTGCCCGAAGCGAATCAGTATTTGAGCCGGGAATACCGAGCATTTTGATTAGGATTGATTGAAACGGTAGAAAAGGGATGTCAGACAGCGGAAATCATAGAGTCCTCTGCGTAGGAGCGGGAAACACGGGGCGTTCCCATATTCTCGCCTATCATCGGTTAGACGGATTTGAAATAGCCGGGATTTGCACACG
Source organism: uncultured Opitutaceae bacterium (assembly GCA_964521705.1). Lineage (GTDB taxonomy): Bacteria > Verrucomicrobiota > Verrucomicrobiia > Opitutales > Opitutaceae > Pelagisphaera. The sequence continues at coordinate 2,555 of CAZFUD010000194.1, forward strand.
CAGCCCGGAATCGCGCAAAGCAGTCATGGATGAATTGGGCGAGACTTATCCAGGATTCGATGATTATTATGAGGCTCTCGAAGCAATCAAACCGGATGCGGTTTGCATTTCAACGTATCCAGATACGCACTATGATTACACTAAGGCTGCATTGCTAGCGGGCTGCCACGTTTTCCTGGAAAAGCCTATTGCCGAGACTATCGAGGAAGCGGAAGAGCTGGTGGAGCTGGCAAGGTCGGCTAGTCGTAAATTGGTCGTTGGCTATGTGCTTAGACACCATCCGAGCTGGATCACCTTTGTTGAAAAGGCCCAGCAACTGGGAAAGCCCTTGGTGATGCGAATGAACTTGAATCAGCAGTCGTCAGGGTCCCAATGGCAGACGCATCGACTGTTGCTTTCGTCCATATCGCCAATCGTCGACTGTGGCGTCCACTATGTGGATGTCATGTGCCAGATGACGGGAGCCAAGCCTGTGTGCGTCTCGGGTATCGGCGCAAGACTTACGGATGACTTGCCGGAAGGGAAGATCAACTACGGCCAGCTACAAGTGACTTTTGATGATGGATCCGTTGGCTGGTACGAAGCCGGTTGGGGGCCCATGATGGGTGAAAACGCCTTCTTCATTAAGGATGTAGTTGGCCCAAAGGGAAGTTTATCTATAGTGGCGGAAGAAGCGGGAGGGCCCGGACGAAGCGCGGATATCGAGTCGCACGCCGTTACCCAGCAACTCCAGATTCATCACAGCGAACTCGATAGCGAAGGGACATTTGTGAAGAAAGATGAATTTCTCTCGATGGAAACCGAGCCTGGCCACGATGCCCTTTTCCAGAGAGAGCAAGAGTTCTTCCTAAAAGCCCTGAATGAGGATCTCGATGTGAGCGAACTCTTGGAGGCCGCTTGTCACGCAAGCCGAATCGTCTTGGCCGCAGATGAGAGTTTTAGAACCGGAAAAACGATAGAATTACCATGAAGAAAATAGCCGTCGCAACGTTGGTCATAAAATCTGCGCTTCTCGCCGCGATCGGCGTGAATCCCCCCGAGGGATTCGTCGCCCTTTTCAATGGTGAAGATCTCACGGGTTGGTATGGAGACAATCCCCATCAATCGAGAAAAGCCGATGATAGGGATGCAGCGATAAAATCCCAGCAATCGGAGTTTCGGAATCATTGGAAAGTGGAGAAGGGGGAGTTGGTTAACGATGGTGAAGGACCTTACGCAACAACGGTCAAAGAGTATGGGGACATCGAATTGATGCTGGAATACAAGACGGTCGCTCTGGCTGATAGCGGCGTCTATTTGCGAGGGTCCCCGCAAATCCAAATTTGGGATACGACGAAAGCGGGTGGAAAATGGGACAATGGAGCGGATCGAGGGTCTGGTGGCTTATACAACAATCCGAAAGAGAACGCGGATACCAACGGTAAGCATCCGCAGGTTCATGCGGACAAGCCTTTCGGAGAATGGAACTCTATTAAAGCGAGGCACGTTGGCAGTCGCATGTGGGTTTGGCTCAACGATCAACTGGTGGTCGACGGCGCCGAGTTCCATCCCTTCTACGATAAATCGAAGCCGATGCCCAAGAAAGGACCCATTCATTTGCAAACTCATGGTGGTGAAATCCGTTGGCGGAATCTGTATGTGCGTGAACTGGATCCTGAAGAGGCGAACGAGTATCTTCGAGGCGATGAATTTGGAACTGGTTTCGAGCCCATTTTCAATGGGCGAAATCTCGAAGGTTGGTTCGGCGATATGAATGGCAAGAAAGTGTCGAATGGAATCCTGAAATGGACGGATGGCGGCCATATTTACACCAAAGAGATGTTCACGGACTTCGTCTTTCGTTTCGAATTCACCATGACTCCCGGAGCCAACAATGGTTTAGCGATAAGATCCCTAGGCACCGGCAATCCGGCATACGACGCAATGTGCGAGCTGCAGATCCTCGACGATGGACACGAACGTTACGCGGAAAGAATTGAACCACGTCAGTTTCATGGAAGCGCTTATGGAATGGCAGGAGCTCACCGAGGCTATTTGCGCGAATCTGGGGAATGGAATTACCAGGAAGTTAAAGTGGAGGGTTCTACGATTCAGGTAGAGCTTAATGGAGTCAAAATTCTGGATACGGATTTAAGCGAAATCACGGAATATATGGCGGACCGCAAGCATCCTGGAAAAATGCTAGCCAAGGGGCATCTTGGGTTTGCCGGACATGGAGACGAGCACACCTTCCAGTTTAGGCGGCTCGCGGTTAAGAAGTTGAGATAGAGGAGGGGGCCTATCTCTATACTGCGTGGAGTTCTGGAAGGCTTTTATCGATGAGCGCTTTCACCCCTCCAGGAGACTGTCCGGTTTGCGGCGAGTTTGTACCTGCTAAAGCCGCTTCGTGCAAAAGTTGCGGTAGCTGTCCAGTCTCAGGCTGGAACGATGACACGGCTTACGACGGATTGGACCTTCCCGAAGAGGCTTTCGAAGATGAATCTAGTACAACGATGAAAAAGTCCGAAAAACCCCTCTGGAAACGCCTCACCATGGCTGCGGCTCTTTTGGCGATCGCAATCCTTTTGTGGGCTATTACGAAGCCTTAGCGGAGCTCTTATTGAATGGTAAAGAGTTCAAGGTAGGCGTGTCGATGAGCTTTGTCTTTTGAGCTTACCGTTCCGCAATGAACCCCGACCATTCGATACCCGCCAGTTGAGCAAGGTCTTTATCCCAGTTCGCGAGGTCGTCCTTGTGGAACTGATTTAGGTGATTGTGACCACAGGCTCGGGCCATAACCTGCATTAGCTCTACGGTCGACTCAAAGAAGTTCGCGAGTCGTCGAGTGGAAGCATCGACATCGAGCTTTTTGCGTAACTCGGGTTTCTGGGTAGCAATACCAGCGGGGCAGAGGTTGGTGTTGCAGATGCGGGCGGCGATGCAGCCGATCGCTTGCATAGCTGATTGGGATACAGCCACTCCATCCGCGCCCAGAGCTAAAGCTTTGGCGAAATCGGTATTAAGGCTTAATCAGGCTGATACCCGTCATCTCAGAAGGCTTCTCTAGCCCCATTAAGTCGAGAACGGTTGGGGCGATATCGGCAAGTCTTCGGTCTTCTTGTACTAACTCAAAGTTTTCGCACCCTTTGCCGTAGACGACCAACTCCACCGGATTGAGCGTGTGGGCGGTGTGTGGGCCGTCCACTGTGGGGTCCCACATTTGGTCGCTGTTTCCGTGGTCCGCGGTGACAATAGCAGTTCCAACCACTTGATCGACTGCTTCCAGAAGTTCTCCGAGGCATTGGTCCACTTTGGAGCAAGCAGCTTTAACGGCCTCTATATTGCCAGTGTGGCCTACCATGTCCGGGTTGGCGAAATTGACGAGAATGAAGGCGTACTTGCCAGAGAGAATGGCCGCTTTGGTGAGCTCCTTCACTTCCTCTGCGGACATCTCGGGAGCTAGGTCGTAGGTTGTGACTTTCGGGCTGTTAGCCAGTCCTCGGTCCTCGCCTTCAAATGGCTCCTCTGTGTAGTCGTTGAAAAAGAAAGTTACGTGCGGATATTTTTCCGTTTCTGCGCAGCGATATTGGTTGAGCCCTTTATCGGCCAGGTAGGCGCCCAGTATGTTGGGCATCTTTTCCGGTTTCAGGAAAACGACGTTCTCGCAAAGACCTTTTTTCCATTCGGTCATGGCCGTGTAGAAGAGTTCTAGCTTCTCTCCTCGATCGAATTCCTGGAAATCGTCTTCGATGAAGGCCCGTGTAATCTCTCGGGGGCGATCGCCGCGGTAATTGTAGAAGACTACCGTGTCTCCATTTTGAATGGGCGCCAGAGGATCGCCGTTTTCGTCGACAATCCAGGTGGGTGGGATGAATTCGTCTCCGACAGAAGAGCTGTCGGCGGGACTTTCGTAGTACTGCGAAACCGCTTCTTCGGCGCTGGAAGCCGAGCTTTCGGTCTTAGCCCCGGTAAGCATGCAATAGGCTTTGGAGACGCGTTCCCATCTATTGTCCCGATCCATACTCCAAAATCTGCCGCAGACGGAGGCGATCTGGCCGATCCCGATTTCCCGGCACTTTGATTCGATCTGCTTGATGAAGCTAAGTCCGCTTTGTGGCGGAGTATCGCGGCCGTCGGTAAAAGCGTGGATGTAGACCATTCCCACCCCTGCTGCTTTCGCCTCTATCAGCAACCCGTACAGGTGATCTAGTAGCCCGTGTACGCCGGCATCGGAAACGATGCCCATAAGGTGCAGTTTACCTCCCGCTTTGGCTCGGTCGAATGCGTTGGCCAGGGTTTTGTTTTCCCGAATCGATCCGGTTTCGAAGGCTTTGTTGATCCGCACAATCTCTTGGTCGACGATGCGGCCGGCCCCAATGTTTTGGTGTCCGACTTCGCTATTGCCCATAACGCCAGCGGGCACTCCTACGTCTAGTCCGCAAGCTGCCAGCTCAGTACGCGGCCAATTTGTGGTTAGATAGTCGGAAACGGGTGTGTCCGCGAGCTTGATCGCATTGTAGGCGTCGTGCTCGTGATTATGATTAGCGCCCCATCCGTCGCGTACGACGAGGAGAACGGGTCGTTTGCCTTGATTCATTATGATGAATCACGTGATGGAATTGCGGCTTATCGCAACGTTGAAATCTCGATTTCGAGGAATTGTCTCTAGAGCGCGGCCTCGATCGCGGATACTATCTTCTTAGACTGAGGTCCCGTCATACTACCGAATCGATCTAGGATTTTGCCTTCGCGAGAAACGAGGAACTTGCTGAAGTTCCACTTGATCTTTCCAGAGAATGGAGACTCGTCGCCCGTTAGGCTCGCGTAGAGAGGATGCTGGTTGGGCCCATTGACGTCGATCTTACTGAACATAGGGAAACTGACGCCGTAAGTCAGGGAGCAGAAGGATTTGATTTCCGCCTCCGTGCCTGGCTCTTGACTCCCGAATTGGTTGCAGGGGAAGCCGAGGACGACAAGGCCATCGTCCTTGTATTTTTTATACAATGCCTCAAGGCCTTCGTATTGACCCGTGAAACCGCATTTAGAGGCGACATTGACTATCAGAAGCGCCTTCCCTTCGTACTCGGCCAAGGTTGTCGGCTCGTTGTCGATGGTGGTCAGTGGAGTGTTATAATCGATGCTTCCGCTCATGTTTGTTGTTATTAGGAATGCCATTAGAAGTGTGGCAATGGAGAGTTTCGCTTTTCTCATGATGTCGGCATAGATTGTTTTCAGAGGTCGATCAATTTTGAATGAATCGTTGCGCTGTTTTTGAATCGAATCGTGGGAATTTAGTACTTGGTTGGGTAATTTAGTGAGGACGACGGGAACAAATTATGGATTGATTGATCCACAGGAGTGTTCCATCTTCCCGGCTTTGCTGGATTAACGTACAGTTTGAAATGAAAACGAAATTAGCTCCTATTGCAAGAGAAAAATTTAATGCTGAAATAGTAACGGAGATCAAACCTGCGGAAAAA
>CAZFUD010000195.1:0-7985 GCA_964521705.1 uncultured Opitutaceae bacterium
CTTCTGGAGTGTCAGGCTGGCATCGCTTCGAACTGACTTGAGCGAACCCCTGTCCCCAACTCAGTTCTGCAGATTGCAATGAACGAGAGGCCAATTCGACAACATGAACGACGCTTTTGATGAGTCGATTAGTGTAGTCGGCTGTGTTCCTCGATTTACTATCGGCCATCTTCGTTAAGGGCTCCCTGTCCCTGCTAAGACGGGGCCCACTATGGGTGTGAGACCAGGTCAGCAATATATTCTTTTGTTTGATCCTCAATCCCTTGGTAGATTTCTGCAGCGAGATCAGCGTAGATACCAGATAAGTCGGTAGTAATTATCGCGAAACGCGAGCCGGTAGAATCTTCCAATACCAGGGCTTTGGCCCAGAGATCGTGAACGATCGATTTGAAGGGATCAGTTCGCCCGGCATAGCCGGACATGCCTACCGGGCTATCCGGCGTAATCTTGATTCGGGCGGAACCCGCAAACCATTCAGCGGATATATCCGCCGTAAAGCCTCGTAGGAAGATGGCGCCTACTAGAACTGGAATAAGGGGTATTTTCATGCCCTGAATTATGGGGGTGTTCCGAATCGGATCAATCTATCAGTAAAAGGCTTAGCGACATACGCTGAAGTCTCAAGGCAGCTGGGCAATCCAAGAGATAATCCCTTCCAAATCCTCCTTGCTCAACTTTTCGGGATCATAGCCGTCGAAGTGGTGGCGCTGTCCCGATGAGAATTTCTCCAACTGCCCCATTAGGTACCAGTCTTGCTGATTGATAATCGGCGGGGCTCGCTGGGAACGGTCTCCTTCACCAGATTCGCTGTGGCAGGAAGCGCAAGCATCTGCGTAAGCCATACTCTCGTCGCTTCCTGAAGACCGATTCCGGGTCGCTCTCGATTGATTTCGCTCGAGTGATTCAATGTAGCGCCCAACAAAGGCGATCGATCTTTCATCTAGAGCATAGGCATTGGTCTGCATCAAATTCCCTTGAGCGTCTTCATCGGAAAATCCGCGTTCATTTCGGCGGAATTTTCTCAATTGGTCTGTCACATACCATCGAGGCAATCCTGCAATCGATGGAGCTCCCATTGCCTGGATTCCATGGCCTGACTGCAAGTGACAGGCAATGCAATGATCGCGAAAGACAACGTAGCCTAAGTCATCATCAGAATCTTTGGGATTGGCATAAGCTGTCTCCAGCCCAAGGGCGAGGAGCAAGAAGAGGGATACTCTTTCGTAGGATTTCATGAAGGGATTTTCGATTATCTAACTAGCGCATTATCCGCTTCTAGACAATCGCCATTGCCAACTGCCCCTAGAGTGGTAGCGAGACTTGCTATCCAGGCAAAGTCGATTTAGCCAAATTTCTCGAACAACCTTACAACTTAGTGAAATGCCGAGCTCCCGAAACCTTTTAATCATAGCGAATCTCTTAATCGTTCTGGCAGGCTGCAAAACTGCGGAAAATCAGGGAGTAGAGATTGATGTTATGTCATTCAACATCCGATACGGCTTGGCAAAGGATGGGGAAAATCATTGGGACAATCGCCATCATCTCGTTTTCGAAACAATCAAAAGCCATGCGCCCGCAATCGTGGGATTGCAGGAGGCCCTGGAGTTTCAGCTACAGAAGATCCTGGAGGAGATTCCGTCCTATGCCTCGGTTGGAATTGCTCGTGAGGCGAACGGTACCGGTGAATACACGGCTATTCTTTACCCTACGGAGCGTTTCGAAATGCTAGAACACGATACTTTTTGGCTATCAGATACGCCAGAGAAAGCCTCCTCATCCTGGGGGAACACCTTATTCCTCATCTGTACGTGGGCCCTGTTTCGAGCTAAGGGGGTCGATAAGGAATTCTACGTTTACAATACCCTTTTCGATCACCGATCCGGTAACGGCTCGAATTAGATTCTAGCCGTACTTGCCACGTCTAGAATGACTTTTCTGAGCGATAGGCGAGCTTGTGGCAACCTATGTTTGAATCGAGTGTAGGAGCGGGTTTTCACGAAATCCTCTTTTTGCCCTCGTTCTGTCTACTTTACTCGAACTGGTTTGAGCTTCCAGATTTCCTTGGCGTATTCGCTGATTGTTCGATCGGAAGAGAACTTGCCTACGCGAGCCGTATTCAAGATCGCCATTCGGGCCCATCTTTCCTTGTCGCGAAAAGCCTCATCCACCCGCTCCTGGCACTCGCAATAAGCTTGGAAATCGGCTAAAGCCTTGAAGGGGTCGCCTCCGTCTAATAAGCTATCCCGCAGCGGTTTCAGAGCTCCAGGCTCGCCAGAGGCAAAATAATTGGAGCCTAGCCAATCAATTACCGTTCTGAGACTTTCGTTGCCATCGTAGTAGTCTCTCGGATTGTAACCATTAGCGTCCAGCTCGGCTACTTCTTCGACATCCATTCCGAAAATGAAAATGTTGTCGTCACCCACTTCTTCTTTGATCTCGATATTGGCCCCGTCCAAGGTCCCGATCGTAAGGGATCCATTGAGAGCCAATTTCATGTTTCCAGTTCCGGAAGCCTCTTTTCCGGCGGTCGAGATTTGTTCGGAAAGATCGGAAGCGGGAATGATCATGGCAGCCAATGACACGCGATAGTTGGGAAGGAAAACGACCTTCAGCTTTCCTTGAATACGTTCATCGTTGTTAATGACGTCTCCGACCGCGTTTATCGCCTTTATGATCGTTTTCGCTAGATGGTATCCGGGAGCGGCTTTGGCGCCGAAAATGAATACGCGAGGAGCGATATCCATGGTGGGATCATGGAGAAGACTCCGATACAAATGGAGTATGTGAAGCAGGTTCAAGTGCTGACGCTTGTACTCGTGCAATCGCTTAATCTGCACGTCGAATAAAGCCTTTGGATCCACTTCGACCCCGCACTCTCTCTTGATGATCTTCGCGAGCGCCTGCTTGTTAGCGTATTTGACATCCATATACGCTTTTTGGAAAGTCTTGTCGTCGACAAACTTTTCCAGTTTTTCCAGTTCATCTAGATTCTTGGCCCAGCCGTCGCCGATTTTCGAGCTGATCAGAGCCGACAAATCCCGATTGCAAGCCAAGAGCCACCGGCGCGGGGTGATGCCGTTGGTCATGTTCGTGAACTTCTTCGGATAGAGTTCGTCGAACATGGGGAACAGCCGGGTCTTGAGCAACTGCGAGTGAATCGCCGCAACTCCATTTACGGTGTGACTCGCTACTACCGCCAAATGCGCCATGCGTACCATTTTTGGATGGCACTCTTCGATAATCGACAGCTCGCGTTTCGCTCGATTGTCGCCTGGCCACTTCTCTTCAATCACTTCCATAAAGCGGCTGTTGATATCGTAGATGATGCTCAAGTGGCGAGGTAGGACTTTTTCGAAAAGCGGCACGCTCCATCTCTCCAAAGCTTCGGGAAGCAAGGTGTGGTTTGTGTAGGCGAATGTACGGGTAACCAAACTCCAGGCGTAATTCCAATCTAGTGACTCTTCGTCGACGAGTATCCGCATGAGCTCGACAACCGCGACTGCGGGATGCGTATCGTTTAGCTGAATCGCTACCTTTTCGGGAAAGTCTTCCCAATCATCGAAGGATGCCCGGAAGCGGCGAATGATGTCATGCAGCGAGCAAGTGACGAAAAAGTATTGCTGAACAAGCCGGAGTTCCTTCCCGTTTTCGGTTTTGTCGTTTGGATAAAGCACTTTGGAAATCGTTTCCCCAACAGCTTTCTCCCGAACCGCTTCAACATAGTCGCCTCGGTTGAACTCATCCAAATCGAAATCCTCTGAAGCCCTTGACGACCAAAGTCTAAGGAAGTTAACTGTACCCGTGTCGTATCCAGCAATTGGGATATCGTAGGGGACGCCTTCAATCTCTTTTGTATCCACCCATTCCTCACGAAAGTCTCCATTGCGATCGAATACTTGCTCCACCCGGCCGTAAATCTTGATTACCTGCGTGTATTCCGGTCGAACGATTTCCCAAGGCGTCCCGAACTTCTTCCAATTGTCAGGATGTTCGATTTGGTGGCCGTTTACGAACTCCTGTTTAAAGAGCCCAAATTCATAATAGATGCCGTAGCCAACGGCAGGCAGGTCCAAGGTCGCTAATGAATCGAGAAAACAAGCGGCTAAGCGACCCAAGCCACCATTCCCCAAGCCCATATCGACTTCTTCCTCGATGATCTCATCCCAATCCAAACCCAGAGATTCAATGGCTTCCCGAGCTTCATCATAGACACCAACGTTGCGCATGTTGTTGATCAACATGCGTCCCATCAAGTACTCCATCGACAGGTAGTAAACGCGACGAGTCTTCTTCGAGAAGTGTGTCGCCTGGGTCTTGATCATATCCGTGACCAGCCGGTCGCGGACCGCTAAGGACAGGCAATGCCACCAGTCGTGTATGGTGGCTTGCGATGGATCATGAGCGAGCGTCAGTTTAAGATGCTCTAGGATCGCCTCCTTCAACGATTGATTGGTGTCGGTCTTGGCCTTCTTGGTCTGACGCTTTGTCGCGGCTTTCTTCTTCAGAGTCGTGGTCATCGTCTAGTGGTTTGCAAATTGGTTAATTGGCAGTGAGCGGATAGGAATCTACCCGAGATATACAAGCCTTTCCTGGATTCGGCACGAAACGCTTTCCCAGACGGCGGAATTTTGGAAACCCCGTTAAAAACGGTTAAAATAGTGGGGTTCGCGTCCCTCTCAGGGGTCACGATGAAATCGGCGACGCAATTCGCTGGACGAAATCTCGATAAAAGTGGGTCGCCCTTCAGGGTCAGCTAGTGGATTGCTGGTTTCGAAAAGCTGGTCTATTAGGTTTTGAAGTTCCGTTTCCGAGAGGTCTTCTCGCTCCATCAGCAATCGAGAAACGGACCTCAAGGCTATCGCCTCAGCATTGGAGGAACGGTTCTTGTCGCTGAGGCCTCCCTTTCGCAGCAAGGCAACGATATCTCTTAGATAGGACTCCGCCTCTGCTTCCGGAAGCCAACTGGGAATGCCCTCGATCCTGAAGAAATTCCTGCCGAAAAGCTGGGCAGACATTCCGAAACTCTCTAGCATTTCCGTATTATCGCTGAGGACCGTGGCCGAAACCGGATCGAATTCAACTGGGACTGGTAGCAATAGAGACTGAATCGCTACGGACCGATTTGAGAATTCGTTTAGCATCCTCTCAAATACAACCCTTCGCTGAGTGGAAAAATTATCCAATATAACTATACCGTTATCAGTATCAAAAAGGGCGTATTCCGATTGCCCCCAACCAATAAATCGCCAGCGTCTCGAGCTCTTCGATCTTGGTGTTTGAGACTGTGGCGTTTCTGGACCTTCCTGATTTAACCCTCGCGGTGTTGAACATGCAACGGAATCCCTGTCGTCAGTCTGATCACTGGATCGAGCGCTTTTCACTGCGTCCTCGGCAGGGAGCGATTTCACGTCAACGAGGGGCGCTTTCTCCTTTGCCGACGGTTTGTTATCCCGTCCCTGGAATTCCGTTTTCCGCTTTCTCAATTCAAGTTCAACGGGGGCTGATGCGATTTCCCCCGAGCTACGGAGCGCCTTCAGAATCGAACGGACGGCGAAGCCCCTAACCAAGGCCTCCTGCCTAAAGCGGATTTCCCGCTTGGCCGGATGCACATTGACATCAACTTGGGCAGGCGGAATCTCGAGAAAAAGAAAGGCCACCGGGTAACGCCCCTTGGGGATGTGGCCATAGTACGATTCTATTAGGGCGTATCCCAGCGTTCTGCTTTCGACGGGGCGGCCATTGACGAACATCAGCATTTCGTGTCGACTGGAACGCGAATGTCCAGGAGCCCCTATCAGTCCCCAAATCCTCAGTTCTCCTTCCGACTCATCAACGTCAATCAATCGCCCCGCTGTTCCTTTGCCGAAAATCTCGCTCACTCGGTCCTTGAGCCCGGAACATGCAGGTGTCTGGAAAATGGAGCGGCTACCGTCTACTAGTGAAAAAGAGACTTCCGGATGGGCGAGCGCATAGAGTCTTGTCGTATGAACAATATGGGCGGATTCCGTCGCTTCAGATTTAAGGAACTTCCGACGGGCTGGAACGGAATTGAAAAGCTGGGAAATCGTAATGCGCGTTCCTGGCGGCATTCCGCATTCGCGGCAATAAGCAAGCTTGCCGCCGTTAATGAGAATCTCCGTACCAGATTCGGAATTGAGTTCGCGGCTCTGTAATGTAAACTTAGACACCGATGCAATAGAGGGAATGGCTTCGCCGCGAAACCCCATCGAGGTTAGAGCATCCAGGTCTTTAGCATTGGAAATCTTGCTCGTAGCATGCCGCTCCAATGAAAGAAGAGCATCGTCCTGGCTCATGCCGCAACCATCGTCCTCAATCCGGATTAGATTGGCCCCGCCTTTCTTGAATTCCACGCGGATCGATTTGGCGCCCGCGTCGATACTGTTTTCGACCAGTTCCTTGACAATCGAAGCCGGTCTTTCCACGACCTCCCCAGCCGCTATCTGATTAGCGACCTGATCCGGCAATACCTTGATTCTACCCATCTTGAGATCTTCGTCTCAATCAGCGTATCGCTTTTTCCATCGATTCAACTGTTTGCGGATCTGTTTCGGCCCTGGCATACCCACGCCTTCCCTGCTTTTGAAGGCCCGCTGCAAGTCGAAGACTTCCCGCCAGGAACCCTTAAGTTTGGGGTGAATGGACTTGGCGTCTTGATCAGGGACAGCGTCAAGAGGAACCTTGAACTCTTCGGCTTTGGCAACCAAGGCTCCGACTATGTGATGAGCGTCCCGGAAAGCGACTCCTTCACTAACGAGCCAGTCCGCTAAATCGGTTGCTAGAAGAGCAGGATCCGATACCGCATGGGCGCAGTTCGATTTTTTGAATACAATTCCCGAAATCGTTCCTTCCAATACTTGCAAGCAGACTCCCATTTGATCGAAGGCGTCGAATACTTGCGCTTTATCCTCTTGCAGATCGCGGTTGTAGGTCAGGGGCAGACCTTTCACCATAGTGTACAAAGCCTGTAGAGAGCCCACGATTCTGCCCGATTTTCCGCGCAGCAGTTCCAGCGAGTCTGGATTCTTTTTTTGCGGCATAAGGCTGGAGCCCGTGCAGAATGCGTCCGGCAACTCGACGTATCCGAATTCTGAACTATTCCACAGAATAATGTCTTCCGCTATACGAGATATGTGGAGGGAGCAAACGGCGCAAGCATGGCTGAAGTCGAGGAATAGATCACGGTCAGCGACCGCATCCATACTGTTTGTAGTGATTCTGGCCCGGCCTCGCTTGTCGACAAAGCCCAGCTCTTTAGCCACGAATTCGCGATCTATGGGCAAAGTCGTTCCGGCTAAGGCGCCCGATCCGAGCGGGCACCAGTTAGCGTCCTCAGCGACTCTTTCCAGTCGATTGATATCCCGGCTGAACATTTCCACGTAAGCGAGCAAGTGGTGAGTCACGGAAACTGGCTGGGCTCGCTGCAAGTGAGTGTATCCAGGAATCGATATACTTTGATTGCTTTCGGCTAGAGAGAGAATTGCTCTTTGCAACTGATTCAACAAGTCTATGAGCCGTTGGCAGGCTTCCTTCAGGAACAAGCGAGAGTCCGTAGCTACTTGATCGTTTCGGCTCCGAGCGGTGTGCAGTTTTGCCGCCTCCGGAGCGATCTTCGTCAATGCTTGTTCGATGTTCATATGAACATCTTCAAGGGCTGGTCTCCATTTGAACTTTCCATCCGCAATTCGAGCTTCCAGCGTCTTCAATCCTTTGTGAATGGCCCGCATTTCACGTTGGCTAATCAAACCTACATGCCGTAGCATAGCGCTGTGAGCTCGGCTGACCGCGATATCGTAGGGAGCTAAGCGATAATCGAAAGAGACGGACTCGCTGAACTTCAGCATTAGGTCCGCTGGGCTCTTCGTAAACCGACCTCCCCATGTAGCCTGAGATTTATTAGCCATGTCGTTCGATGCTTTAAATGGGCTTGGGTAAGGCAATACAAATAACTGGAAGGAACTCTATCG
>CAZFUD010000196.1:0-7953 GCA_964521705.1 uncultured Opitutaceae bacterium
GGCCCAACCCGATCGGAGGCAATCGCATCGAAGGATCGCCTTTAGAAAAGTCCTGTCGTTCCTTTTGCGGTATCGGACCCATCGCTAATCGACACGGACTAACGCTTGGAGAACTCGCTTTAATGCTCCAAAAAGGCTTTGGGGGTGGGCCTGATGCCGTGGAGGCTCGGCCTTGCGAGCTTGAGGTGATTTCCACCGAGGCCTGGAACCGATCTCTGTATTTGGATGATACCGACATCCCCTGGATCAATCCCTCCCCCAACATGCGATCCTTGGAAGCAGCCATAGCCTATCCCGGAACCTGCCTCTTTGAAGCCACCAACCTTTCCGAGGGCCGAGGAACCAAAAGCCCTTTGATGCAAATAGGCGCGCCGTATGTAGACCGACACATTTGGATGGAAGCCATTAATTCAATCGAACCGACCTTCGAAGGTGTCAGCTTGGAGCCTACGTCCTTCACACCAACGTTTCAGAAGTATGCTGGTCAACAATGCCAGGGGCTACAAGTGCGTATCCAAGATCGTGACTCATTCCAACCGTACCGGTGCGGGATTATCATGCTAGCAGCCGCTGCCAAAGCCTTTCCGAAAGACTTCGCCTGGCGAAGCGAACCCTATGAATTCAAAACAGACATACCCGCCATCGATCTCCTCTATGGTGGTCAAAATCTCCGAAATGTTATAGAAGGGGCAGAGACGATCGACACCCTAAACCAGCAAATGGAATCTTTCGAAAATTGGTTCGCGAATGCCCGAACTGAGTTCCTGCTCTACTAGGCCGAGAAGGTTTAGGCGTGTCCAAAGAATTACGGTTTTTCGCCTTCAAATTGGTAGGGCTGATCCCGCGATCGCGGGATCAGCCCTACCAAAGAGCACGGATTGCGACTTATCGGACGCTCTCTTAGTCCTACCGAAGGCAGGGGGGGAGTCAACAAACTGAACCCTGATTCTAGCGGCTGCTGCCGCTGCTCATGAGCTCAAGCGCCTTCCGCTCCAATTCTTGAGCCTTTTCCGAGAACTCGCGGTATCGATCATTCTGTTCGCCGATGTCATCCTTCAAATTGAACAGCTGATACGGACGCTCATATCGCCTCCCACGGGGTTGCTCCCGTCCGCCAGAGCCGCTACCTAGGATCAGTTTCCAATCCCTCTCTCGAATCGCGAACATCGCTCCGCCCGAATGATGGATGGCCGGGGCTCGCTTCCAACCTTTTGCGTTACCGAATAGCAACGGGGAAAAGTCGAAGCTATCTTGGGCCGCCATTTTGGGGCTAGGAATCTTCCCTCCCGCAATGGACACAGCCGTCGCGAAAAAATCCGTGTGGGTAATGGTCTCGTCGCTCGACGAGCCCGCCTGAATTGTTTCCGGCCAACGAACGAAGAATGGCACGCGGTGACCCGCTTCCCAAATATCCGCTTTCGTTCCCCGCAAAGGTCCATTCGCGAGATGATTCTCTTCATAGTAGCCTTGTACAGAGGCGTCTTTCACATGATCTACCGCGTTCGGATCTTGGTAGCGGTACATGTAGGATCCGTTATCAGATGTGTAGAAGACCACAGTGTTGTCAGTAATTCCCTGCTTGTCGATTGTATCCAAAATACTACCAACCACTTCATCTACTTGAATCACGAAATCCCCGTAAGGCCCCAGCCCACTACGGCCCTGGTAACGGCTGTGCGGCAGGGTGGGCTTGTGAGGAGCCGTCAGCGGAAAATAAAGAAAGAACGGCACGGGAGCCTTAGAACGCTCCACAATAAAGTCGGCTGCTTCTGAAGTAAGGCGATCCAGGCAATCGATGATGGAGAAGTCCGACCCCAGCTCCCCTTTTCTGAGAAAAGCGGGAAATGATTGAGCTGGCTGCGTCCTGTCAGGCAGACCAGTGATCCGGTGGCCTTCGATGTAGACATAAGGCGGAAAGTCGAGTGAAGCCGGGATGACGAAGGAACGGTCGAACCCGATATCTACAGGCGAGTAGTCCAAAGGCTTGCTCCAGTCCCATTCTCCATTGGTCTTCTGAAAGCCCAAGCCCAAATGCCATTTGCCGATCACACCAGTGAAATAACCTTGGCTCTTAAGGGCTCTAGCCACCGTTTCCCTATCGCGCTCGATTATTGGGGCTCCGTATCCATTCAATACTCCGCGCTTCAAATCGCTCCGCCAGCAATAACGCCCTGTGAGCACTCCATAGCGGGTAGGCGTGCAGACCGCGGATGGTGAGTGGGCGTCGGTAAAGGTCATACCTTCCCGAGCCAGACGATCAAGATTAGGCGTCGGAATCGTTGATAGAGGATTCAATGCCTGAACGTCCCCATATCCCATGTCATCCGCCATGATAAAGATGATATTGGGCTGTTCGCTAAAAATGGGCAACAAACCGGCAATAGTTAAATTGAGGACTACTAAGTATTTGGTTAATTGGGACACGTTGAGTATTAATTTGTATGCAATTTTTTCGACATCGCTCTCTCGCTGTCGCGAGATTGCTGTAGTCCTCGCGTAGCGAGGCCAATAGGATCCGGCTTCGCCGGAAATAATACCATCTTGAATAAAGAGTGGGCAACAAGGATTGTTCGTGAAACCAACATCAAAAATGTCCCCGACTTGTCGGGGATCCTGGCCCAGCAAAGCTGGGATCCAGCGAAGCATGAGCGATGTAAAATAAATTCCGTTTCATTCGATTGGCTCAATACCAAATTAGCTTTCTATCATTAGGTACGAGTTTTCCCGGTTCCCGCACGCCGATTCCTGTAGTCTTGGTCAACCGATCGCCCAGCTCTTGCCGATATGCATCCGCAGCGTCCAGCAACTCAGCATAAATTTCTGGATACTGATTAATGACATTCTTCGTTTCACCGGGATCATTATTCAAGTCGTACAATGCTAGCGACGCCAAGTTCTGGTCATAGTCCACCGGCAATCCACCCGTGCCGCCCTGTCGACCATTGAGCGAGCGGTACTTGTGGGAAAACACGAGCTTCCATCGTTCGTTTCTCACCGCTTGCAACTGTCTCTGATAATAATGGGGAAAGGTCTCGTGCGGCGAGAGAGCCCCACGCTCTCCGAACAACAGAGGCCCGATATCTTTACCATCAATCTTATGGCCAGGCGTTTTCGCTCCAATCAACTTGGCCACCGTCGGCAGTATATCTATTGTGGAGGCAAACTCATCGCAATTTGTGTTGGCCGGAATCTTTCCCGGCCACCAGAAAATCGTGGGAACGCGGATTCCCCCTTCAAATGAAGTCCCTTTAGCTTCCCGATACGGACCCGCCGACCCGGCATGATCCCCGTAGCTCACCCATGGACCATTGTCGGAAGTGAAGACTATCAAAGTGTTATCGGCGACTCCGTATTCATGAAGCTTATCGACAACCTTGCCAATAGAGTCGTCGAGCTCCATTATCACATCTCCCAGCAAGCCCGCCCCGCTCTTGCCGATAAACGCGTCGCTAGCGAATAGCGGCACGTGCACCATAGAATAGGGCAGATACAAAAAGAAGGGCTTCTTGTGTTTCCTATCGATGAAGTCCAGAGCCCGGTCCGTTGCCCATTGCGTCACGTTTTTCTGATCTTCGGCTGTCACATCCGCGTCGATAACCCGATCATTTTCGATCAAGGGCAGATCTGGGTAGACTTCCCTTCGCTTGGGATCATCGGGAGCCAAGCCATGATACCGAGGATGCCACGGCCACATATCGTTCGAGTAAGGAATTCCATGATACTCGTCAAAGCCATGATTCAACGGAAGAAATTTGGGATGATGCCCCAAGTGCCATTTTCCGTATATTGCCGTCGCGTATCCTTTCTGTTTACACAACTCCGCAAGCGTCATTTCCCTTTCGTGAATACCCTCTTTCGCTTGGGGGTTGTAAGCTCCCGTGATACCCAGTCGAATGTGCAACGTCCCCGTCAGCAAAGCCGCCCGGGAAGCCGAACATACCGGGGCGCTGACGGCAAAATCGGTAAACCGGCGACCTTCCTCAGCCAGACGATCGAGATTGGGCGTTGGAAAATCGCGAGCCCCGAAAGGTCCGATATCCGCATAGCCCATGTCATCGATGAAGATGAGAACAATGTTAGGCGGGGTTTCGCCTTTCGCAAAATTAGCAGCTAGTGCGCATACAAGAAGCAACATTGACGCCGTTGCCGAATTTAGGATTCGCCTATAATACATAATCTTAAGAATCTAAGTTAAACAGGATGCGCTCCCTGCGTTCGCTCGCATGATCCCGCTATCGCGGGAGCATGATTCTCACTGAACTCACGCTTTTCTAAAATCATTTTGCTGGCTCGCTGGAGAGCCATCTTGTAGCCCTGCATTCGCAGGGCGTATCCTGTAAGGATTTTCTTCACTCTACCCGCGTCAACATTAGTAACCGAAATTCCATTACTTGATGCCCCGGTTTCTCCAAGGCGCTGAGCGCGAGTGTTCCCTCTCCTTTTTCAAGTTCGATTACTCCGAGCTCCATCGTCTTGAAATCCTTCACGTAGGATTCTACCCGAGGATGGCGGTCGTTCTCGCCACCTCGCAATGGAGGATCATGGGCTTCGGAAATTTTGCCTTTCAGTTTGGAGTCGTTAAAACTCAACTGAATCGTCGATCCTAAATCTTCCTCAGGACAGGCGTACTCGATCTCGACACGGTACTTTCCACTAGCGCCCACTTCGGCATCCCATGTGATGGTGTCGTTCACGTTCACCCAATTCCGGAAGAATGAACAATTGGGCCAGCGATTCGATCGCTGGATAGCTCCATGGGCAATCCCATCTCGAGCCGGAATTTGCGTGTATCTATAATCTGGATGAGCGATAATGAATGGCCGATCGTCTTGGCCATAGCCTTTCATGACATTCTTTTTGAATCGATCGATAGCCGTTTGAAGACGTTTAGCCACGTCCGGCTTTTGTTGAGAAATGTCATTCCGCTGCCCGGGATCTCGATTGATGTCATAGAGACCACCGTCATCACCCAAACGATAACGCTGATTACGAGCGCTGATCCTGTCTTTCCATTGATTGATGATGATCCGCCCTTTCCACTCGGGATTGTCCTCCAGCAACAAAGGCTTCATGCTCCTTCCATCCAGCCGCTTTTTGTTGACTGTCGGAATACCCGCTAGATCTGCCAATGTAGGATGCAGATCTATACCCGAGCCAATCTGCTTGACCACTTTCCCCTTTTCGAACTTAGCCGGCCACCGCATGTGCATGGCTGTGCGCACACCACCCTCATCGGTCGATCCCTTTCGGCCTTTCATATCTCCGTTCCATCGAACCCCATTCGGGCCATTGTCATGGAAAAAGACGACAATCGTGTTATCAGCGATCCCAAGATCGTCTAGCTTCTCAAGAACTCTGCCAACATTCCAATCGATGTTCTCGCACATCGCTAACGCGGAACGGAGATGGGACATCACTTCCTTTTCCGGCTCGCGATTGGGCATGATGATTTCCTTGTCCTTGAAACGGTCCCAAAATTCGTCCGGAACTTGCATAGGCGAATGAGGAGTATTGTAGGGTATGTAAGCGAAAAAGGGCCGATCCCGATTCTCCTCCATGAATTCCATGGCTTTGTCCGTCAGATCATCGACGAGGAAGCCATCGCCTCGCACGATCTTGCCATTGCGCTCGAGGGGCGGGGAAAAGTAGTCGCCCCAATGGCCGGAGGCGAAACCATAGTATTCATCGAATCCCCGTCCATTCGGGTGGTAAGGGTACTGCATTCCATTATGCCATTTGCCAAAAGCTCCCGTAGCATAGCCTGCGGCTTTGAAGGTGTCGGCGATGGTCACTTCATCCAAGTCCATCCGCTCCCCTCCTTGCGAAGTGCTGTAGACGCCACTGCGAGCATGGTAGCGGCCCGTCAAGAATTCCGCCCGAGTGGGAGAGCACACCGCGCACACATAAAATCGATCGAATCGAATGCCCTCCTGGGCCAGAGAATCGATATGCGGCGTATTCAAATTCTTATTTCCGTTGATGCTGAGGTCGCCCCAGCCCTGATCATCTGTCAAGAAGACCACGACGTTCGGCCGCTCGGCGGCGATGGCTGACGAGGCTACGAGTGCGGAGAAAATTAAGGACAGGCATATTTTCATGAATATCTCGAAGTTTGAAGTGTTTCAACCCTTGAGCAAGAGGGGGCTTTAGATGTCATGCTTTCTGCCATCTGTAAATACGGGTTGCATCCAAGCGTAGAAATTCTCGCGACCTTGTGGTGTCTCCCGAGTAAACGTTACTTTAGCCCTAACGTAGCTGTGAGTACTGGTAACCTGGAAGCTCGCCTGAAGCCCTCGCGAGGATTCCAAGACCTCCCCTTCCGGTCCAATAAACTCGATTAAATAGCCTGCCTCGCCTCTATCGACGATGTGACCAACTACGAAGGAGCTAGACAGTTCCCGCTCAGTCTCCCTCTCATCCACCCTGAGCGAGATGCGCTGGCCGTCTACATTCGCCTCCTTCAAGATCACTCCACTGGTAGCATAAAAATCGCCTCGCAAAATCGAATCTGTAATAGCATCGGGCGTTAATTCATTCGCCCTCGCCATCACCCAACCCCGACCCGGATTTGAACGTTCGAGACTTAGGTCCTGGAAATGATGGGCATCATCGGAAGACACGCCGTAGATAAGCATACCGTCTGTTAGGAGTTCATCCCAAAGTTCCTCCACAGATATGTGTTCGTCGTCCCCAAAGTTGTTTACCGACGGATGACCATTGTAGAGCTCAAATAAATGGAGTCCTTCAACCGGCCGTATATCGGAAGCCGTGTGCATGTAATGAAAGTTTGGATGGTTCAGGATGGTGTGCCCGTTTTGCTGCTTGGCTCCATGAACGTGGGCTTGGATGACCTGCGTCTTACTGGCGCCTGGGGGTTGCTGTAGCCGAGGATCGACGAGCCCATCAATATTGAGGGCAGTCGTGTGCGCCATAAGCCCTCCCGTTACCTCTTCGCCAGGTATGAGAATAAAGTCCTCACGCCTGTCGCTTGGCATCTCTACAGTCTGCGGGTCAATGAATTGATTGTGCTCTGAAAGAACGAGAAAATTGTATCCTCGATCATGGTACCATTTAGTCACTTCTTCCGGTGACGTATCTGCATGGCCGCACAAGACCGTGTGAGCATGAGTATTGCCTTTATACCACTCCTTCTTCGAGCAACCGGCTACCATAAAAGAAGCCGCAAGCGTCAACGCCGTTCTCCAAAACCAAAACTCCATCTTCATTCCAGCACTTTCATTATTCCCTTCACAAGGACGTCGTGTCCTGGGGAGGGGCATACGTATTGATTGTCACCGGGTGTGTCGGGAGCCGTAAATTCAATTACTTGCTCTTGCTTGTTCTCAAGAAGCTTCGAGTCGAACAAGAGTTTCTGGGTCTCCTCTAAAAGATTGGCGAAGGGAATGCCCAGATCAGCAGCAACGTCGCCAATGAAGCAACCTCGGTTACCTGATTCGAAAACGACCTGAGCCTGGCTTGACCAGGTGGCTTCGCCCAAGAGGGAGATTAATGCTAGGGGGGAGCGTCCCAAAATCGAGATAATCATATATTCTGCCCTGAGCCTAAACGGAATCGGGCCGCTAATGCTAGAATGAATTCCCGGAATACAAGATCGCGGTTTTTTGGCTGTCCATAGCGGCGCTACAAAGTAAGGTGGCAGCCCAACCCGAAACCGTTTTCCTATGCCTTCACGCTACTTGAATCCCATCGCGATTTCTGTCGCCCTTTTTGTCGCCTATCTACCCGTTGCTGCCGGCCCGCTGGTGGAGAATGGAGCCAAGTTGGAGCTTATCTCCAATGAATTTCAGCTGGCTGATGGTCCGAGCTGGAACGGTTCGCGGCTGCTTATTCCGGACGTTAAAGGCGAGACGATTTACCAATACGATCCGAAATCCGACAGAATGGACACGCTCGTCCCCGAAGCCGGACGCATCAGCGCCAGCTATTACAACA
>CAZFUD010000197.1:0-7863 GCA_964521705.1 uncultured Opitutaceae bacterium
TTCGATTTGAGCGATTCCACCAAAGCGATATCCCCTTTGGTCATCGCTCCGGCGACCTTGAGGCGGGCGCTATCATTTCCTAACTGGGTCCTCAAATGCACGAAGGCGTCAATCATCAGAGGCAACCCCTTGACCTCGCACATTCGGGCCAGATAGCCAATCGCCGGATGTTCATCGCTAGCTCCCTGGCTCGCTTCAAAACCTTCAAGATTGATCCCGTTTATTTGCAATCGAATCCGATCCGTATCCATTCCAAGGCGACGCTCCATCATTCGCGCATAGAATTTGCTGGGCGCCAAAAGCACGTCCGCGTCCTGACAGCGCTCGGCCATCAGCTGCCAGCAGCGATCGCGATAGTCATCGGGAAGCGAATCGAGAAAGGAGTCTTCTCCTTGAAAGTAGCAAATCACGGGAATGTCCCATTGCTTTTTGATTTCCTTGGCTAGGCCTGCTTGCAATGCCGTCGACAGGCAAAGGGCATCGGGAACTCCATGGTCGTTGATCCATGAATACAGCTTATTAAGTTCCTTTTCGAAGACCTCTCCGTCCAGGCGTAGCATTTCGAAAGTCATCTGCCCGTGATCCCGGGCCGAGGTCATATGGCTGCGTTTGGCCGCGGAGCGCAACAGGTTCGGCTTGTTAAGCAGTTTATCGAACCATTCGGGCGAATGCCTGAAGACCGAGAATTTCTGCTGCAAGAAAATATTGATGCCTCCAAAAAAGACTGGCGAGTCGGACTCCTGCCCTTCCGAATCCTCATCCAACATAAGAGGGAGATACATCGGCAAGAGCTCCACTTCATGACCGTCCTTTATCAACGCATTCGCCAGAGCATTGTCGCGCATACAGGCGCCACAATAATAACTCCCTGTCCCTGGCGTTAAGAAAGTGATCTTCATTGGCTAGTGGGAATTGGGAAACGCTTCACTGATCTACAGCGGGCGAATCGCCAATTCATAATCCACCATGTTTGAATCCCGCCTGAAAACCAGTAAAAAACTGGATCCGTTAGGGAAGGAAACTGCCCGATTAAGTCTTAGCTTCGATTGCTGCCCGCCCATGGGACAACGGCTCCGGCAACTCGGTTATTTCGCCTATGGCCTTCATCAATGGGTCATAATCCTTATCGACGAGATCACCTATCAAGCAATCCGTCAGAGTGCCCTGAAGATTTCCGTGCCTCTTGATCAGCTTTCCGAAGCTGAAGTCATTGTCGTAAAATGCGTACACCAAGCTGCGCATCGTCTCAATGGCTTGGCACAAGCGTTCCCCGTAATCCCGGAACTGACTTGCGGACACATCGCCCGATTCCAGGGCTGCATCGATTGCGTCAGCAGCCATCTCACCGCTTTTCAGAGCTAAAAATACTCCTGACGAAAAGACTGGATCCAAGAAGGCGAAAGCATCTCCGACCAGCACAATGCCATCATCCGCGCAGTGCTCGGAGCGGTAGGAGTATTCACCCGTCACCCAGTACTCTCCAAACTGCTCCCCGCAAGATAAGTGTTCCTTTATCCAAGCATTGTTTTCAATCTCGCGCTCGAATATCTCCTTAGGATCTCTGGTATCTTTATAAAGGTAATCGCGTTCGGCCACCACGCCTGAACTGACAATATCGTCCCGCATGGGAATATTCCAAAACCAGCCGCGGTCTTCCAAGTAGGCCACAGTGGTAGCGCCTTCATCCAATCCCGGATCCCGCTTTGCTCCCTTGTACAAAGTCCAGATGGCGATTTTATTCAACTTTGGGTCCCGGCGACGCCACTTCTTTTTTGACTGGAAAATCCCATCTCTTCCCGATGCATCGATCGTGATTTGGGCATTCAATTCGTAGCGTTCGCCGGCCGCGTTTTCGGCGACTACCCCAACAACTCGCCCATCTTCGTAGAGAAAATCCACAACCTGAGTTTCCTCCCTTACTTCGGCCCCCTTCGCGCGGGCGTTGTCGAGCATCAGCTCATCGAACTCCGAACGCTTCACTTGCCAGGTTGTTGCAGCTGGATGGTCTAGGTGTTGGAAAAAGTAGAAAGGGGCGGAGATCTTTCCGTCGCTCGTCACGAACTGCACGCTATGTTTCTGCGTGTAGGCTCGCTCGTTTAGCTGTTCGACGAGTCCGAGACGCTCGAAAGTGAAATAGCAATACGGCATCAAAGATTCTCCCACATGGTACCGCGGGAACTTGCTCTTTTCCAAAATGACAACCTCCCTGCCCTTCTCGGCCACCAACGCTCCCACGGTTGACCCGGCAGGGCCACCGCCGATCACAATGGCGTCGTACGATTTGGTTTTTATGCTTACCATTCGATTACTCTGTTGAAGATTTAATTACGAAGACTACTCTCGTCTGTGAGACAGCTGAGATCAAGTAACGGGCCCAAACTCGCTATCACCTTTCCCGTTCATTATCTATCCGATCCCTCTCCAGAGGAAGGATTTCGATGATTGAAGCGAGCTCGCGCCCATCTTCGCTACTGAGAGTGTTGTAGCGCCCATAAAGCGTGGCTCCTTCCGGACATTCGAAGCGTTTTTGACAAATCTCCGGAGCGGATATGGAAAAGTAACCCTGAGGGCTGCTACTGTAGGGGCGATCCATTTGATTAAGTATTCCTCCTAACGGCTGCTTTCCCTCGACAATCGCTGCCTGTTCCGTGGCCGGAAAAGCGTCCAGCCATATCTGAATCGCTCCGTACTCCACTGGCTTACCATTACGCGTCGATAAAAGAATCACTTCGCGGCAGTACTCGGTAGAATCGCTCTCTTCCGCGAGAACCTCGAGCCCGATCTCGGAATCATGAAAATTAGCCAAGGTGGATGTCATATCAGAATCATGGGCGAGCAATCGCCTGTAAGGCTCCGGCATCGAATCCGGCTCCAACCAGCGAAATGCGGAAGCACCGATTCCACCTTCCCTCAGGATCGACTCTAACGAATGGGTCAGGTGCACCAGGGCAGGTTCTCCTCTGGCTTCAAACAATCCGAGAAGTCACGTGTTCGGGCAGGAAGAACTTGAAAAGCAAATTATCCACGCACAGAAGACCCCGTCGCTCGAGCACAATCGCGATATCGTCGAACTTCAGGAGACCTTCGTCTTCCAGTTCCCGCAATTCTTCTCCGTAGCGATCGATCAAATCGACTCCAAACTTATCTTTGAAATAGCCGACTTCCACCTTACCCAACTTCATCTGCAGCAGGAACTCTCGAATCATACGTTCGTCGGCACTGGTTTTCAACGCCCGATGGATGGGCAGCTCTCCACGTTCGATTGCCTCGGTGTACTGGCCAATCTCATTGACGTTCTGATAATGCGCCCCCGCGATATGGGAAATCGAAGCTACCCCCAACCCAAGCAAATCGGCTCCTGTCCAAAGCTCGTCACGATAAACGAACTTCGTCTTCTCCGGATTGAGGACGGCGGTATATCCACTGCTGATCGTGTAGCCATCGCTCTCCAGGGCTTCAAAGGCCTCTTTTACCCAGCGACGCTTCACCTGCCAATCAGCTACAGGGGCGATAAGAGCACCCGACGCCTTCATCTCTTTATAGATGGTCGTGTTGTATGGGATCTCCATCTGGTAGATAGTCACGCTATCCGGCCGGAGTTTTAAGGTCTCCTCAATGTTACGCTGCCAGTTCGCTTCCGTTTCGTCGAGCATACCGGCGATCAAATCAATATTGATTTGGTCGAAACCTTCGCTGCGGGCAGCATCGTAAGCCTTGTAAACCTCCGGCGCCTTGTGGGCTCGACCATTGATCTCGAGGATACGGTCATCGAAATTCTCGATCCCTAGGCTAAGTCGGGTTACGCCAATATCCTTAATGGCCTTAACCTTGCGCGGGTTAAGCGTTCCTGGCTCACCCTCAAACGCGACTTCCTCGGCCTCGTCCCAGGGCAAAATGGATTTCATTTTGTCAGTCAGTTCCGTCAACTGCAAGCCTGACAAATAGGAAGGCGTTCCTCCGCCAAAATAGACGAAATGGGGCTTTCGGCCAGCGATTCTGGGCTGTTTAGTAAAGTGCTCCAGCTCCTGGATAGTTGAATCGAGATAGTGCTTTATCTCCGATGCGTTCTTGTCCGTGTAAACCCGGAAATAGCAAAAGTGACAGCGCTTCCGGCAAAAGGGAATGTGATGATAAACTCCCAGTTTCGAGTTGTCGTCGTTGGGCTTCTGAAATGCCTCCTCAACGTCCTTCTTATTATCCGGAGACCAGAAGGAGAAGGGCGGATAATTCGATATGAAATAATTGCCCGCCTCGGTTGGCTTCTTTTCCTTCGTCTCCACGGCTTCTGCGCTACTGCTCATACATGCTCCATACTATGCGTCGTTTTCCCCTGATTCCAATGAGAAAAGCGTACCGCCTTGTGTCCCGATAATGATGCGTCCGTTCGCAAAAATAGGCGAGGCCAGTAAAGACTCACCCAATTCCATCTTCCAAAGTTCCTGACCATCTGATTGGCTCACAGCGTACAGCCGACCATCTGTCGACCCAAACACTACCGCATCGCTAAAGGCCAATGGTGAACTGTCCACGCGGCCCGATGTGCGGAAAGCCCATGCGGCGCTGCCCGACTCCCGGTCAATGGCATGGAGCCGCTTGTCCCGGGATCCAATGAAGACAAACTCCTCGTTAACCGCCGGTGAGCTGAAAAAGGGGAATTGCCTATCGGAATATACCCAAAGCTCGCCTCGATCTCCCGGATCGAAAGCCAGCACTTCATTAGCATAATTTCCACTGTACCCAATTCCGTCGTACACCGCCACCGAAGAAGGAATATAGGCAGTAGTCTCATACTGCTCTATCGCTTCCCCATTTTCCACGTTCACTATGTGCAAGAAGGCATCGCAACCGCCGAAAATGATGCGCTGATTGTCGAGCATGGCTGGAGCGCCATTTATGTAGTTGTCAGTCATATACGACCAGACTTCTTGACCATCTTCGGCCTGCAGGCATCTCAACAATCCATCGTTGCCGGCAACGAGCACCCATTGCCCATCCCCGTTTGGGTTCTCTATCAAATTCGCTCCTGCCGTTATCTTGTCGTCCAACTGGATTTTCCAACGCTCCTCGCCTGTTGCCCGATCCAGCGCATAGAATTGGCCGTCGCTGGCTCCGATGAAAACCAAGTCTTGAGTAATGGCGGGTTCGGCCTCAATTACATCCTCGCCGGTGTATCGCCAAATCTCTTGGCCACTCTCAAAATCGATGGCGAAAAAAACGCCGTCGTCAGTGCCCACATAAACAGTTCCGTCATAAACGCCCGCGTCGCCGGAAATTGGCGATCCCGCATCAAAGGTCCAAGCTATCCGCGGATTGTCGATAATCTCGTCAGGGATGGACCCGCTCAGGCCCGAATCCCCCCTGGGCAGGGCCCAGCTTTTGGTGATGGGCCCCGATTCCGCATCGGCAGATTCATCTGTCTCCGTACCAGTAGGTTGGCAGGCAGATAGTAGCATGGCCACTATACCTATCCAAACAGAACCCAATTTTATCCCTATGACCTCCCGGCCCCATAGAATTGCTCTTTGAATAATCTTCACGATACTCCCGCTCCTACAACTCCCAGCGCTGATTGGTAAATCCCTTCGAAATCCCTGTTTGAAACGGTTCGCGGATTGAAGCGCCCCGTCCACTGCTGTTCAGCGGCCTTCGCTAGGCTTTCCACGTCCGACACCTTAACTCCCAGATCCGTCAAGCTAAGTAGTCCCGCTTTGGCAAAAATTCGTTCCAACCAAGATTCCATTTTCCGCTCTTCCCCTGAATTCCAAGGGACCAACGATTCATACTTCTCGTAGATTTCATCAACCGCTGAACCTACGCGGTTAAATCGGACCACATGCGGGAGCATCAGCGCTACCGCGTGACCGTGGGTAACGTCGAAACTGGCGGTCAAGGGATTGGCCGCAGCGTGGGCAGCGCCGAGCATGCTGTTCTCTATCGCGAGCCCAGCTAAGGCAGCTCCCAATTGCATGCTGGCCCGGGCATCATCGTTGACGCTTCCATCCACAACCGACTCGATAGCCGAAGCTATCAAGCGGAACGACTCCATGGAATTCATATTGGAAACGGGGTTCCGAGGTAGGCAAACGGCTGTTTCCAATGCGTGGGCCAAGGCATCCAAACCCGTCAGCTGAGCCACGCGAAGCGGCATTGATCGAGTCAGA
The DNA here is from genome assembly GCA_964521705.1 of uncultured Opitutaceae bacterium. Classification (GTDB taxonomy): domain Bacteria; phylum Verrucomicrobiota; class Verrucomicrobiia; order Opitutales; family Opitutaceae; genus Pelagisphaera. The sequence goes on from CAZFUD010000197.1 coordinate 6,162, forward strand.
TCCGGATCTAGCAAGGCAATTTTCGCCAGGGCCTTGGCATCGCCGCAGGCCATCTTTACGTGCGTCTCGTCATCGCTCACTAATGCATAAGATTGGCACTCGCTACCTGTTCCCGAAGTCGTGGGAATGGCCAAGAAAGGCAAAAAAGGCTCAGTAGCTTTGCCATAGCCATGGTAGTCGTTCATCTGCCCGCCATTCGTGAGGAGAAAATTGCAACCTTTCGCCGTATCCATGCTGCTACCACCACCGAGACCGATCAATAGGTCGATATTGTGGCGTTCCGCAACCGCCTTGCAGGCCAACATACAAGCATTCGTCGGGTTCTCTTTGACCTCGTCGAACACTACAGCCTCCAGACCGGCTGTGCTCAATATCGACAAAACGTGATCCAGGTGTCCCGCCGACCGTATCCCCTCGTCGGTTACGATCATCGGTCGAAGACTGTCAAGCTCAGCAACGAACTCTGCAAGCCGTTCGATCATCCCGGGACCGAAAGCGATCCTCGGGCTTGGTCTGATAACGAATTCCACGTTCAGGCAATCTTTAGCGTCTTGGCTTGGATGGCCCGACGCCGGTAAAGGAACTCGAAAAGATTTCCCTCATGAGGTTGTTCCCACTGCACCCAGTTTGTCGGCACGGAACCGAGATTAAGTCGATCGATGTCCTGACTAGCCATCAATTCCGCCATCCATCCCTCGTCTTCGGTCAGCGCGGAAACCACCAAAGTCGAGCCGATGACGTTAACCATTTCCGATTGCGGGATCTCCACCACGCTAACGAAGGGGAACATGTACTCTGTATTGGCCAGCGGATGGGACGGATCACTGCACGCGATCAAGGTCGGGCATAGGAAGGTCTGTCCGAACTTCTCAACCAGTCGGGGGCCGTTACGATACTTGGCAGTCAGGTCTACTGCCCCCGGCGTCTTGAGAGCATCATCAATCGCTTCATCCATCATCTTGGCAAACTCCGCGTTAGCGAATCCGCAAAGCAAGGCATTTTCGTCTTCCCGCGAGCAAGGCTCGATGGCGGCTAGCTTCTGGGCCAATGCATCGGCTATTTCATCGAAGTGGGATGGCACTAAAACTGAGGAAGCATTGATACAGCTTCGGCCTCCATTAGCGGACACGGACTCTACCATAACATCGAGATGCTTTTCCCACTCCTCGGCCATATCCTGGCCTATGAGCACTTTGCTTCGGCCCGATCCATGAACTTGGATATTGCTGTACTTCGCGTACTTTTTAACAGTGGCGTCGCTGCCAAATACGATGCCTCGACCACAAGAAAGCAGGATCGCGTCACCTCCATCATGGGTAGTCGGATAGAAACCGAATGCCTCTTTTGGGAATCCCGCTTGGATCATGGCCTGAATAATCCGGTATGGCGTCAATGGATCTTCTCGTCCTGGCTTTAAGAATACGGGCGTTTTCATCACCAAGGCTGGTAGCCACAACGAATTGACCCCAGGCGAATTGCTGGGGAGCGTCACTCCCAAACTATCGGCTGTCGGGTAGAAATTCATGTCGATATCGCCTAGACGAGCGCAGCCCTTGTCGAAAAGCTCGGCCGGAAGCCCGCGTGTCAATCCCGCCAATACCGCTCGGATGTTCTTCAAAGCCGCCGCCACTTTAAACATGTTAGATCGGCAGAGCGAATGCGGTAGACCGGTCAGGCCCGAAAGCGCGTTCACGTAGTCCGC
>CAZFUD010000198.1:0-7777 GCA_964521705.1 uncultured Opitutaceae bacterium
ATGTCGAATACTGCCCAAGTATTTTTGGGTACGCGAATGCAGTGCGCCCAGTGCCACGATCACCCCTTCGACAAGTTGACACAGAAGGAATATTACCACATGGCGGCATACACCTTCGGTCTGCAAGCGCAGATTCCTTACGGTAAAGTGCCCATTTCCCAGGACTTTCAGAAGATACAGCGCGGTTTAGTGCAGAAATCGCTACGAGAGGGTTACACTCGGGAAGAAGCTCGGGAGAAGGCCCGTCCATCAGCTGCAGAAAGACGCGTCGTTCGCGATCTTATTCAACCCATGACGGCCCAAGCGCTGGAGACAGAGCGGGCGCTTCGATTGCCAGAAGATTATCAATACGACAATGGAAAGCCTAAGCAGAAGATAACACCAGCGACGCCATTCGGAGAGAAAGCGGCGGTCTCCAAGAAAGGCGATCCACGGGAAGTCTATGCTGATTGGATGGTTTCCCCGGAGAATCCCCGCTTCACGAAAGTTATCGCAAATCGGCTTTGGAAGAAGGTCATGGGGATAGGACTTATTGAGCCCGTAGACAATCTAACGGATGATACAGTGGCATCGAATCCTGACCTCATGGCTTATTTGGAGGAGGTCATGATAAACTCCGACTACGATTTGAAAGCCTATCTGAGAACGCTTTTCAACACGCGAACCTATCAAAGCGCTGTCTCTTTCGATTCGCCGGAACCGGGTGAAGTATACCACTTCCAAGGACCTGTTTTGCGAAGAATGACGGCGGAGCAGATGTGGGATTCGATTCTCACCCTAGCTGTAATCGATCTAGATGAACGCATTGATATCGAACCGCAAACGCTCAGAGCCCGAGCTGGAGAAGTGCAGATGAGAACCCGTGTGGATCGATTGGAAGACTTGACTAGCGTCCAAGTGTACGGAGCGGCCCAACGGCTAACAGAGCTTGAAACTCAATTTATTGAATACGAGAAGCAGTATCGTCAGAGCCTAAGCAATGTCAGCGACAATAAGGAACGAAACGAGCTTCGCGCCGATTATCGCAAAGCTAGGGCCAAGAAGAATCAAGCAGCTGATATCCTTTTGGCTAAGCTCAACGGCGAGGACACTTCCGAGATGATGGAGGCCTTTAATGCACCCGGCTCGATGTCTATGGGCATGGGGATGGGGATGATGGAACGTAGTGCAGATGAACTGGACCGAGTGAAGGAAATGAGGCGAGATCCGCGTTGGCGCGGTATGTCTGCTGGCATGGTTCGCGCATCGGAAGTGATTTCTCCGGCTCCTGCAGGCCATTTCCTTCGTCAATTCGGTCAGTCGGATCGCGAGATTATTAGTAGCTCAATGGACGAGGCGTCTATTTCCCAGGCGTTAAGGTTGCTTAATGGGGAAGGCCTTGGATGGATCATGAGGCCGAATTCCGCCTTGAATTCCGCCCTGCAAAACGAGGGTAGGAATAGGAGGAAAGTTGATATCGTGTTTCAGAGCTTTTTTGCCCGGCCAGCATCGCCGAGCGAATGGGAATTAATTGGGGCGCAATTTGAAGAGTACGGAGCCAGAAAGGGTTACCGCCAATTGCTGGCCGCGTTGCTAAATACCCAGGAGTTTCGGTTTATCCAATAGGGCATGCCGCTTCAGATCACAAACAGAGGGAGATACTTATGAAAGATTTTCTAAGAAAATTGCCGGATGGAGACAGACGAGATTTCCTAGCCTATTGCGCAAAAGGCTTCCTTGGAGTCGGCTTGATGCCGGCGGCAATTCGTTCGAGCGCCTTTGCGGAATCCCCCGCCGTGGCGACTCCGACTGCGAAAAACGTGATCTATCTATATATGGCTGGTGGTATGAGCCATCTGGATACATTCGACCCAAAATCGGATCGGAGTGTTCGGGGTCCTGTCGATTCGATTCGAGTAGGCAGATCGGGGATACAGATCAGCGAATATCTCCCGGGTCTAGCCCGGCGCATGGACCGGCTAGCGGTTATCCGATCTTTGAGCTCGACGCAAGGCGCTCACGAAGAAGGGCGCTATTTTATGCATTCCAGCTATACGAAGCGGGGAACCATTCAGCATCCCGGGATGGGGTCGTGGCTCGTTAAATTAGATGGAGCCCGCAATCCAAACTTACCAGGAATAGTCCATATCGGGAGTGCGAATCCTGGAGGAGGAAACGGTTTTTTCGAGCAAAAATACGCTCCGCTTGTGATCGGCAACCCGGAGGCTGGTCTGCAGAATAGCAAGATTCGCAAGGGATTCACCAAAAAGGAATTCGAGGATTCGGTAATGCTGACGAATGCTTTCGATGCGGAATTCCACAGAAAGTACGATCAGAAGAAAACTCGGGCCTACACGGACATGTATGATGACGCCATCAAGCTGATGAATAGTCGCGATCTAGCTGCCTTCGAGTTGGAGAAAGAATCAAAAGGGCTAAGGGATGCCTACGGCTCGAATCCCTTTGGACAAGGGTGCTTGTTGGCTAGGAGATTGGTAGAGCACGATGTGAGATTTATTGAAGTCACGTTGGGTGGTTGGGATACTCATACCAATAATTTTGAGCGTGTTCAGGAAAATGCTCAAATTTTGGATACGGGTATGAGCGAATTACTAGACGATCTTGAGCGAAGAGGGATGCTCGAAGAAACGATGGTGGTCCTGGCGACGGAGTTTGGAAGAACTCCGGTGATAAACGACAATGATGGCCGGGATCATTCTCCAACCGCTTTTTCCTGTGCGCTAGCGGGTGGAGGTGTTCTTGGAGGACAGGTGATTGGCGAGACCGACGACCAAGGTAAATTCGTGAAAGGCCCAAAAGTGGGAGTGCCTGACTTTAATGCGACGATTGCCTACGCTCTCGGATTGCCTTTAGAGAAGACCAGTTATTCCCCCTCGGGTCGTCCGTTCAGAGTAGCCGACAAGGGATCGCCGGTGATGCAGGTATTCGGGTAGCGGAATGTATTCCCTTTGTTTGAGCGAACGATTATTGCGGTTCGTCGCGGTAATTGCCTTGGTAGTCCCGGTTTTGGGTTTTGGCGTGGACTATAGCTCCGAGATCGAACCGATTTTAGAAGAAAAGTGTTATCGTTGCCACGGCGAGGACAAAGTAAAAGGAGGGCTTCGACTGGATTCGCCGAGGTCTATCATGAGTGGAGGGGATGGAGGAGCGGTATTGGTGCTAGGCAAACCAATCGATAGCTTATTGTACTTGATGACCACCTATCCCGAAGACGATCCGGACTACATGCCGCAAAAAGGCGAAGGATTGTCTCAGGCCGAGCAAGCTTTGCTAAAGGACTGGATTGGGGCAGGAGCTCTTTTTGGCGAGGGCTTTAAGCATGAAGCAAAGCCAACGATTGGTAAGAAGTATTCCGATACTGGGTTTAAAGGAACTTACAAGATCGTAGGAGATGCCGTCCATGTAGTGTCAAAGCTGCAAGAGATGGGTGTTCTCGTCGATACGGTAAATCATGACGCCAAACGATTCGAGTTAGTATATACTTATACCGAACTTCCTGGAAGATCCTTTGATTTTCGAGATGCGGCTGAGCTGGGAGAAGCGCTGGTTAAACTTTCTCTGTCGAGAACGAATGTTGCGGACGAAGATTTGAGGAAACTTAAGCAGCTGCAGAGTATTGAATATCTGGATCTCAGCCGCACAAGCATCGGCGACCAAGGCATGGCTCATATCGTTGAAATGCCCAATCTATCGTACTTGAACTTGAGGGACACGAATGTATCGGATGATAGCATCGAATACTTGTCCCAAATGAAGAACCTCAAGCAGATATATTTGTGGGGTAGCGGAATAACCGAATCGGCCGCCGAAGTCTTGCAAGACCGTTTGCCAGGCGCAGTCGTTATTTTTGACACGGACATCGGCTCGGACACTCAACGCAGAAGAGCGCGGAATTAGGCAACGTCTGTTTGACTTTGAGCGAATGCCCGGAGAGGAAATATCAGAGACCTCGAATTATCAATTTGACGAGTGGGGCATCGGAATCACCAAACGGGATCATAAGCGTTTCGGTTTTGCTTCCTTTGATCCTCTCTCGGAGGCGAATGGGCTTGCGTTGTCGGCCGTCCGCAAAAAATCCAATCAATTGATCCTCTGTAAAGGCGCGTGAATCCCGAGTCTCGTCGTTCGAGCGACCAAAATTGCGTGTGAAAGCGTTCGATTGAAATTCAGTAGTCGCATTGGATGGGCATAGCGTATTCAGACGGAGTGGGTCTGCTTCGAGCTCGATCCTCGTAGCCTATCTTTGTGACCCTGGTTGGATCAACCGGTTTCGTCTGAAATCGGATCCATCTCCGTTACCCAAACCACGGTCCATCCGGATTGCTCATCGGTGTAGACGATCGGGCTGGCGTCTGGAATATCGGTATCGACAAACTCGACCACGGATTCGCTGGCGGCGTAGCGTTCGGTCATTTGCTCGCCATTGTTTGGCAGGTTGAACCAAAGGAGAGTCGCTACCAGGGCGAGTACTGCAGCTAATCCAGCGACTTTAAACAAGATAGGGAAGAAAACCAGATTTTGAGAGTCGTCAGGTTTCTCCTGCTCGTTCGATATCTCGTGGCGAATGGATTCCCAAGCCGAAACGGTATTTATTTGATCGATCCTCCTACTTCGGTCCGCTATCGGGTTTTCGACTAGATCGCAGGATTCCATCCAATCTATGGCTTCTGGATTTTTTCCCAGATACAGGTGGAGCGAGTTCGCTTCCTGTGGAGATAGTTCGCCATCAAGCAATCGGCTCATCAGTAGTTGAGCTTCCGATTCTGATAGTCCTGTCGTTTCTGAAGGCATTTTTGAAATGGTATCTAAGTCGAATTACTAGAGACGGCAAGGCAAGCCTCCCGATAAATAGCAAGAGGCTTGCCCGATTCCCTTCCTAATTAATAACGCCGATAATGCGGATCTCCCCTGTAGTGATCATCGTAATGATTATGCCGTGGGTAGCTGTAGTGGCGACAACTCCGTTTATGCGGTACCCACACCCGCCGTTTGTCATATGAGTAGTGGCCTGGGCTCCAATGACGGTAGCAATGACCGTAACGATCGTAGTGGACCGACCAGCGGCCATTGATCCAGGTTTTTACTGAAATATAGTCGTAGTGTCCGCTGCACCCGCAGCCACCATGGCGATCGTATCCCCTAGAGCGATGATGCACTCGGCTGTGATGATGGTGGTGTTCATCATCGAGGATGGAGCCTATAATGATGCCTCCAATGAGGCCCCCAACTAAAGCCCGGCCCTCCCGGTCGGCCCTCGCCGTAGGCGCGGCGGTTGACGCTACTAAGGCGGTGATAAGTGTGATGAAGAGTAAGCTTTTCATAGCAATCGTCCTTTCCTGTGAGAAATTCGATTTTAATTTCGAGTCTTTAGACGATATTCCAGGATCGCTTATTCACTTATTAAAAAAAATCTCCAACTACTTATATGCCCTTAATCTATTGTTGTCCAATTACTGAAATTAATTATAGGCAACAATCGGACATTGGTCACGAAAATAACTGGCGCGCAGTTGACGCGGAAAGGCTAGTTGGAAGCTTATTCGTAAGAGCCCGAATGTCAGTAAATTGCGTATAGGCGTCAATTTACGCCTAGCTTAGGCCCAGGTGAAGTGAAGAAGGCGAGAAACTAAAAGCTTTCCCTTTACAGGTGGAAGGCATAGTGGAAGACTTGGATCCCACCGATTAGCGGTTAATCGACGATGCCACTTATTTTGGTAAGGTTACCAAAATGAGTGGCAAGGTATGTGGGTAAGGGTTGAGGCAATTGCATCACGTTGATCTCGGCCGGCCCGTGCACTAGATAGTCGAACCTAGATCGCTCCCTACCTGAAAGGATCTCGGAACTACTCAAAACCTGGAATCTCAAACCGTCTGAATATCCGCTTGGCTCCTCAGTTCGGACAAAATCTCTTTGAACTTCTGGTCTCGGTTTTCGGTTTCCAGCTTTTGTCGGATATTTTTGGATACTTCCTCCAAAGGCACATAGTCGCCTTCTCTCTTATCGTCCAATCGGGCGATATGGTAGCCAAAGGGGGTCTTGAAAACGTCGCTGCATTTTCCGAACTCCAGCTTGAATACGACATCTTCGAATTCCTGAACCATATAGCCTTCGGCAAACCATCCGAGGTTGCCGCCATTTCCTGGGCAGTCGGATTCTTCGTCAGCAATCTTTTCAAAGGATTCGCCTTTCTGCAAGCGAGCTAGAGCGTCGTCTGCCTTTGCTTTGGCTTCTTCCGGATCTTGCCCGTTGTTGGTGTGGTACACAATGTGGGCGGCCTTGTACTCATCAGGTCGCATGAAACTAGCTTAGCAGATCTCGAATACAGATTGTATTTGCTCCTCGGTTACGTCTGGAAGCTGCTGGTATATCGATTGGATGTATTTCCGAAAGCGGAGATCATCGGCCATCTCTTGCTTAACTTTGGGAAGATCGCTTTTGCGGATTTTGAACTTCTGCAGGAATCCTTTTTCACCGCCATGGCGCTTGGTGAATCGCTTAAACTCATCTTCGATTTCTTCGCTGGCCAACTCCGGCAACTTTCTTTGCGACTTTTCGAAAAGGAGCTGATGCTCGATGATCCGCTCTTTAGCCAAATCTTCTGCTTGCAGTTTTTGAGCGACAGGATCTAGCCATGGAAAGTTTCGGGCAACCTCCTCAGCCAAACGGCCAGCCTCTTCCTGGATTTCCGTGTCCTCGATTTTCGTACCGTTGATTGTTAGCCCCATGGGGTAAGTCGATACGAAGTCTGCGGAGTACTACAAGGTTTTTGAGAGGCGAATAGCTAAAAAAGCTGTATCGTGTTTTTCAGATAATTAGGTTTAAGGCGTACGTGTAATGGTAAAAATGATACGGAATAAACTAAAATGTTTCCAAACCGGAAATATCATTGTTGATAAATAGGTGGGAATCTGTACCGGCATCATAGTAGTGCGTGTAGTCGACTCCATAGATATTTTCCGTACATTGACTGACAAAGCTATCTGAAATTTCCAAGCTATCATCAGAACCGCCATCGATGAAAAGCTTATTGTCGCCATCTGTCATATCTAGGACCTCCTCAGCGCTAAGTTTGAGACTATTTGCTCCTGAACCAACGATATCGAGGCGTTCTACGTTCGTGACATCGTTATTTACCTTCGAGAAATCCAAAGAAATGCCTGATCCGTCTAGCTCGATCGTATCTTCTCCCTCCTCACCATAGAGATCGCCAAAATTCTTGTCTACGTTTATAATGAAGGTATCGTCGCCTTCGCCCGCATGAATAGTATCCTGTCCCTCAGTTGCGGTGACTGTGATCGAAAGATCACCAATGTCGTTGTTACTAGGATGTCCGCTGAAAGTGCCGGATTCTTCGTCGAAGCTGAGCCAGTCTGGCGGGGGATCGCCGTTTTCGAGAATCGCGTTAAAGATAAGCTTATCAGCGAGATCGGGGTCTGAAAAGTTTCCTGAGACATCCAATGAGAAAGAGCTGTCCTCGGCTGTAGAAACATTCGGTATCGATTTTTCAACAACAGGAGTATCGTTGGTATTATTGACGCTGATGGTGAAGGTACTCTCAACGCTCTCCGCTCCATCGCTTGCTTCGACTTTCACCTCGAACGATCCTACGTCTTCATTCCGTGGCGTTCCCGTGAATTGGCCCGTTTCGGAATCGAAGGAAAGCCAGCTCGGCAAAGGATTCCCCTCTGGAGTGGAAGCCGAGTAGGTAAAGGTGTCACCCTCATCCGAATCCTGGAAATCTTCTGAGACGTCAAAGTTGAAAAGGCCATCCTCATC
>CAZFUD010000199.1:0-7766 GCA_964521705.1 uncultured Opitutaceae bacterium
GATCGATGCGTATTCGGATGCGATCACGCCCCCGCCAACAACGGTCAACGAGCGGGGCAAGTAGATCATGCTAAGGATCGAATCGCTATCGAGAATATTCTCGTGATCGACTTCGATGTCTGCCGGCGTACGGGGTTTTGAGCCAGTCGCGATTATCACGTATTTGGTTTTCAGATAGCTCTTGGAGCCTTTAAGCGTCGTCAGAGAAACGGTATTGGCGTCCTCCAGAGCCGCTCTACCGTGAAAGTAGTGAACTCCTTGGCTGCTTACGTACTCCGCGATGAAATCCGTGTAGGAACTGAGAACCACATCCAGCCGTCGCATGAGCGTGGATACTTCCATATTGTCCTTCAGTTTGAAATCGAATACATCTGCGTTCCGCCTAACGGTAGCGATGGTCAGAGCCGCTTCGCGTAGGGTCTTGCTTGGGATGGTTCCGTGGTGAACGCACGTTCCGCCCACTTGGCGCTCGCGTTCGACTAGAGCCACTTTAAGGCCTGCATTGGCCCCTTGGATGGCGGCTTTTTGGCCTCCTGGGCCAGATCCGATTACGATTAGATCGAATTCTTCGTCAATGTTCATATCTCCACCGCCGACACCATCGCTTTGACGTCTTCCTTCTTGTCAAGGAGCTCTTCCGCATCGTCGGGATAGAAATTCAGAAATCCGAATACGGGATCCTTAATGAGTTCGTTTGCTTTGAAATTGGCGGGATTGATTACCCAGCTTGCCAGTAGCTGAGACAGGTAAGTGGCGGCTGATTCATCCTTGAAGGAGGGAGCTGATTCATACCGTTTGTAGTAAATTGTAGTAGCCTGCAATTGATCGGGCAGCTTCCAGTCGGCTGCTACCTTTTTGGCGATCTTCCTGTGGAAAGCTCCGACGAGCTGAGCAACGCACTTCTTGTCCAAATCCACGGACTTCTCTTTGGTTATCCTGGCGATCAATTGAACTGCAATTGGCTTGCCCACCGAATGTAGGAGTCCGCACAAGAATTGTCCCTCTACGTTGCGGCGGCGTTTTCTGGAAATTTCCTTCCCGTAGGCCGCTGAAGCTAGGGCGTGACGCAAGAGTTGAGTAATTTGAGCCTCAAACCCGGGGGCCTTGAACAAGTCGTTTTGAACGGATACCGCGATGGCGATTTCACCAAGGAGATTCATCCCTAGTCGAGCTACGGCTTGTTGGAGCGAAACGATTTGGTCACCGCCACCATAAGCAGCTGAGTTGGCGATTCGCAGCACATGGGATGCAATTGATTGGTCGCTGTGTATCAGCTTAGACAAATCGCTTACTTCAGCGTTAGGGTCGTTGGTTAAAGCGAACACTTTGCTCGCGACGCGGGGCATCACTGGCAGTTCGAGGCTTGAAGAATTCAACCCCTCTTCAAGCTCGGCGGCAATCTGATGTTTTGGCGAGGTGGGAGCTGTAAATTGAGATTCCTGAGACATGCTGTGAAATGGCTTTTGAAAAGTCGGAGATGGAGATGCGACGAACCGAGTTCTCTTTGCCGCTCTTCGTTAATCGTCCAAATTGAAGAATAATGGAGGAGTTTCCTGGATAGGATTAGGCCTTTATGCTGGCTAAGGAGATCTGATAATTTATTGATTAACTGTTTTATCATCAGTAAGTTGAGAAAGTTCAGCAAATCAATCAGCTCTAAAACAAGGTTATACATTTAGAGAACAATAACGGAGGAATTTGGACGGATTGTTGGATTGAACTAGTTCACTTCGATTTCGAATATTTCTGCTGAACTTGGCGGTTTTCCCCATAAGTAGAGCCTCGCGAATCGGCGGAAGAGGAAATCGATCTCAGGCTGAGCAATAGGGCATGGCTAGCGGCAGTTCAGAGGAACGTACCTTCGAATTTACTGCTAGGTGGAGGGATCTTGATCAGCGCTTGTTAGCTTTGCTCGTTTTCGACCTGTCTGTTTTCAATTGGTTCAGAGCGGAAAGTATGCTTTCTGCCTGATCTATGCATAGTTTCGCTATAGGCCAGCGCTACTTTAGCGAGCCAGAACCTGAATTGGGATTAGGGTCTGTGGTTGAGGTGGGATCGTTTCAAGTCGAGATCGACTTTGCGGGATCTGGAGAGACACGACGTTATGCTTCGGATACAAGGGTACTAAGGCGAATTTCCGTGAGTAGGGGTGAAAGCGTGGAGACGATTGATGGCCGTTCCTTTCGCGTTCATGAAATCGTCGTAAAGGAGCTGCTGTATGAGTATAGCGGTGCCGGAGAGTACGCCCGGGAAGATGAGCTTGCTTGGGTGGAATCGTTTGGATCGCCTCAAGATCGCCTCCTAAGTGGAGATGCTGGGCCAAGCTCGGAGTTCGCTCTCAGGCATAGGGCGCTTGCGATGAAAAATGAGCTCAGGAGCTCCCCGCTTAGAGGTTTTATGGGGGGGCGGGTAGATCTCCTGCCTCACCAAATGTATATCCTGCGTGAAGTTTCCTCGCGACAGATTCCTCGAGTATTGCTTTCAGATGAGGTGGGTTTGGGCAAGACGATCGAAGCTTGTTTAATTATCCAGCGGATGCGAGCGATTGGCCGAGCCGAGCGAGTATTGATTCTCGTGCCCGAATCGCTGGTTCACCAATGGTTTGTCGAGCTTTTGCGTCGCTTCAACTTGTGGTTCAATATTTACGACGAGGAACGTTGCAGGGCGGTTGAAAGTGGAGACAGCGAAGAGAATCCGTTTCTTGATGAGCAACTTATACTCTGCTCGATCGACTACCTAGCGAATAACGAAATCCGCAGTTCGCAAGCATCGGCGGCGGGTTGGGACATTGTCGTGGTCGATGAAGCGCACCATTTAGAATGGACGCCGGAATATTCAAATAAGCAATACGACCTGGTTTCAGACCTGAGCCGAGTTAGCCCAGGGTTGCTGCTATTGACAGCGACGCCAACGCAGCTCGGCGTGGCGGGGCATTTCGCTAGATTGCGTTTACTCGATCCGGATCGTTATAGTGATCTGGTGGCGTTCAACCAGGAAGCCGAGGATTTCGAATCTATCGCCACTATAGCGGATCGGATAGTTGAAGGAGAGGAACTCTCAAGCGAGGATCGAAAACAGCTAAAACGGATATTCGATAAGGACCTGGAAGGCCTGGAAACCAAGCTCTCTAAATTCGAATCTGGTTTGAAGGGAGCCAAAGAAACCCTTTTAAGCGCTATGCTTGATGAGCATGGAACTGGGCGAGTTGTATTCAGAAACACTCGGCTCAATATGAAAGGTTTTCCAAAGAGAAAGTATTGCCCAGCTCCCTTGGATGGCGGTGAGAATAGCGCGCGGCAGATCAATCGCTTATTGAAAGAGTTCAAGGTAGAGAACGGCGACGAGGAGAATGGCTTACGCTATGGCTTTTCGGAGGATTGCCGGATGGATTGGCTGGTAGCCTTTCTTAAAGCGAAGCGGGAAGCGAAAGTTCTCTTGATCTGCAAGTCGAAGCAGAAAGCCGTAGCTCTCGATATGTCATTGAAGAGTGTTTTGAATATAAAAGCGGCCCTATTTCACGAGGGTCTACCACTGGTTCAAAGAGATCGTAATGCGGCCTGGTTTGCTGAAAAAGAAGGGGCCCGCTTGCTAATCTGCTCCGAAATTGGAAGTGAAGGGCGAAATTTTCAATTCGCTCATCATCTGGTACTTTTTGACCTGCCCATCAATCCTGGTTTGCTTGAGCAGCGGATCGGACGCCTCGATCGTATCGGACAAACTGCTACGATTCAGATCCATGTGCCCTACCTAGTCGGGAGTGCTCAGGAGTTCTTGGCGGATTGGTATCACCAAGGATTAGACGCGTTCGAAAGCTGCGTTCATGGTGTGGCTGAATATAGAAAAGCCTTCGAAAAGAAGGCTCTTGAAGGGGCGATAGAGTATGGGTCCTCAAAAGTGCGATCGAATCGAGCCGGGCTAGAAAAGTTGATTGAGAAAACGCTGATTTTTAGAGAGTCCCTGGATGAGAAGCTTCGCCGTGGAAGAGATCGCTTGCTCGAGCTTAATTCGTTCGATCCAGGGATTGCCAAGAATGTGATTGAGGAGATTCGGCAAGCGGAATCGGACGATCGGGCCCAAGAGCTACTTTGGGAAGTTATGGACCTTTTTGGGGTGCGGATTGAGGAACATGAAGTGGGAGATGTCTTCCTCAATTCGCGGCATGCTTACATAGACTCGTATCCACAAATTCCTGAAGAAGGCTTACTTGCTACGTTCGACCGCACTCGAGCCATTGCCCGGGAAGATATCAGATTCATATCCAAGGACCATCCGCTCTTTGACGAATCTATGGAGTTGCTGATAAACTCCGAAAAGGGCGTTTCCAGTTTTGCCTTATTCGATTCGGAGGAATCGAATCTGTTTCTGGATGCGGTATTCGTGCTGGATGCGGTTGCTGATTCCAAGCTGCATGTCGAACGGTTTATGGCAACGACTCCCCTACGGGTACTAGTTGACGCTAGTGGGCGGGACGTGGGTGCCCAGCGAGACACAGAGATAATCGAGTCGGAATTGCGGAACGGATCGATCAATCGATTCCTTGAAGATTCGGGGTTCTCCAAGGAGCTCTTGTCAACCCTCCTTGATTCCGCCGAAGCGATTGCTGAGAAGGAATCTAATCTATTGAAGAAAGAAGCTAAGGCCCAAATGAAGGGAGCATTAGGTGGAGAACTGGAAAGGCTGATCGACCTAAAGCGGATCAATCCGAATGTCCTGCCGGAGGAAATTGAACTGGCGAAACAGGAGATTGCGGGTATCGATATGGCTATAAGTTCTGCCCGGTTGCGATTGGACTCTGTGAGGCTGATTGTTCAGGGAGAGGTGGATCAGTGGAAAGCCTAAGGCCCTATCCAGGGGATGGATTTTACTCCAATTCGGGAAATAGCTCAGCATTCTTGGAGATCAGAGTTCATGGAAATAGCCAAAAATACTGGTTTTTGAGTAATTTACTCTATTGTCGATTCGCTAAGGATCCTTAGTATGCACGCGTGGCTTTTTCGGATGCGATTTCAGTGAATCCTTCTTCGGTTAGGGGTGACGGGGCGCGAGGGTACGAACAAAAACCGTCTGAACGGGCAAATTCCGAACCTATTCAAACGGTGGATATAACGGGAGAGACTCTGGAGCGGATCGCTCGGGCCAAACTGAAGAATGCCTTGCGACAAAAATTAAGCTACAACCCTCGGGGAAAGCTTAGTTTGAGTGAAAGAATAGGGCAGCATCTTTCGGGGAAAGCCTAGTAGAAGACTGCTAGCGAGCTTCCTACTCGACGGTGACCGATTTTGCCAAGTTGCGCGGCTTGTCTACGTCACATCCACGCAGATTCGCAATATGATAGCTGAGAAGCTGCATTGGGATGCTGGCCATTACCGGTAAGATGGCCCGATGACAGTCGGGTATGAGTATTTGATCATCGACCAGATCATGGGGAAGGGGATTGCTCTGATTCGCGACTGCTATGACAGGGGCGCCTCGAGCTTTCACCTCCTGAATATTCGATACGAGTTTGCTGTGGATATCCGGCTGCGTCGCTAATACGATAGCTGGACACTCTCCGCTAATCAAGGCGATGGGGCCGTGCTTCATCTCGGCCGCTGGATAGCCTTCGGCATGTATGTAGGAAATCTCTTTCAATTTCAGAGCTCCCTCTAACGCTATTGGAAACATGTCCTGGCGGCCTAGGAATAGGCAGTCCGCCATATCCTTGTATTTCTTGGATATTTCCAGGATTTGGTCGTTGAGTTTGACGGTTTCGGCGACCAGATCGGGCGCTTGCTTGAGAGCTTCAACGTAGTCGAGTCCTTCTTGGAAGGACATGTCCCGAAGCCTGCCTAGATAGAGAGCTAGCATGGACAGAATATGCAGCTGGGAAGTGAAGGCTTTGGTAGAGGCAACCCCGATTTCTGGTCCGGCGTGCTGATAGATGCCACCGTCCGATTCGCGGGCGATCGTCGAGCCGACGCTATTGTTTATGGCCAGTGTTTTGTAGCCTTTACGCTTGGATTCGCGCAGAGCTGCTAGCGTGTCGATCGTTTCCCCTGACTGGCTGATCACCATGACCAGGGTATTTTTATCGAGGGGCGCATTTCGGTAGCGAAACTCCGAGGCGTACTCAACCTCGACGGGGATACGGGCGAATCGCTCAATGAGATATTCGCCTACCAAGCAGGCGTGCCAAGCCGTGCCACAGGCGCAAAGCAAGATTCTATCGATTTGCCTAAGCTCTTGGGCGCTGACGTTTAGGCCTCCGAACTTGGCGGTGCTTTGATCATCCGAGAAACGGCCGCGCATGGCGTTTTCCAAAGCCTTTGGCTGATCGAAAATCTCCTTCAACATGTAGTTTGGGAAGTCGCCCAGCTCGCTTTCGGCGATCTCCCAGTCTATCTTCTTAACTTCCGGAGTTAATTCCTGCTCGTCCGCGGTGATAAGATTGAGATCTCCGTCTTTGAGGCTAACGATTTCTCCGTCATTCAAGTAGACAACGTTGGAGGTTCGGCTGATAATGGCTGATACGTCGCTAGCCAATAGATATTCGTCGGCTCCAATTCCGACGATCAGAGGCGAGCCCTTCCGAGCCCCGACGAGTTCATTCGGCTGCTCGACGCACATGACGGCAATGCCATAGGTGCCTTCGATGTGGCTAAGCGTCTTTCGTACGCTGTTCAGAAAGCGATTGTCCGAATCGGCATCCTCTTTCGCGTAGTGGTAAGCTATAAGATTACAAAGGGCTTCGGAGTCGGTTTCAGAATAGAATGTATACCCTTCGCCCTCCAAGAACTTCCGAATCGACAGGTAGTTCTCGATGACGCCGTTGTGCACCATCGCGATCTTTCCGTCGCTGCTCACATGAGGGTGAGCGTTTTCAACAGTAACGGCTCCATGCGTGGCCCAGCGGGTATGACTGATTCCCAATTGTCCAGCTAGCCCGTTACCGGATACGTTCTTGGCTAGGTCGGTAACCCGGCCCTTGTGCTTTTTCAGTTTTAAGGCCTCGTTCGCCAGAACGGCCACACCAGCCGAGTCATAGCCGCGATATTCAAGCCGTTTTAGTCCCTCGAGCAAGATTGGAGATGCTTCCCGTGTTCCTATATAGCCAACGATTCCGCACATAATGAGTAGTGGATTTGAATTGAGATGAGACGTTCGTGGATTTTTAGCTTCTGGGGAGGAAGATTGTTTTCTATTGGTGTTGGTGAAAAGGCTTCGTTTCTCTCAGAATGGTTTTGTAAAGTATCTTTACCACAATCGGACATAACCCGCGATTATTAAACTCGGGGCTGTCCTAGCTAAGCAACTAGTTTAGGGTAGAGATCATGTATGAAAGGAGGAGCCGGTTGAGTTCTCATAAGCAGTCCGAGCTTATCAAGTTGTTCGTGGTAGGCTCTACCGCTCGAGCTGCTGCGGAAGTAGTCGGGGTGAACCGCAATACTGCAGCGAGCTTCTTCATGCGGCTTGGAAAGCTCATATCCAGCAAACTTCCCAGCTACGAGCTCAGCGGAGAAGTCGAGGCCGACGAGAGCTACTTCGGAGGCAGACGCAAAGGCAAGCGGGGGCGAGGAGCTGCTGGCAAGGTCGCGGTCTTCGGCCTGCTCAAGAGGGGCGGAAAAGTCTTCACTGCCATCGTCCCCGACGCCAGCACCGCGACATTGCTGCCGATAATCGGGGAGAAGGTAGAGCCCGACAGTATCGTATACACCGATACGTTCAAGGCCTACAACGCTCTCGACGTGAGCGACTTCCATCACATGCGCATCAACCACTCCGAGCTC
>CAZFUD010000200.1:0-7738 GCA_964521705.1 uncultured Opitutaceae bacterium
ATCGATTTCGTCATATCAGAGTCCAAAACCGAATCGCCCTTCTTTTTGTATCTGGCTTATTGGGACGTGCATACACCTTTGGTAGCGGAAAAATCCTTAGTCCAGAAATACAAGCGAAAGCTGGCTGGCCGATCCTGGGACCACGATTGGAATCCAACCTATGCGGCCATGATCGAAACTGTGGATACGAATGTTGGGCGACTGTACAAGGCTATCCAATCAACAGGCATTGCCGATGACACGCTATTCATTTTCACTTCCGACAACGGCGGACATGCGGGAGCCACACCCAACGCTCCCCTGCGAGGGGCCAAAGGCGCCTTCTACGAGGGAGGCATTCGCGTGCCCACCTTTGCCGTCTGGCCGAGCGTAATAGAAGCGAATTCCATTTGCGATACGCCTATCAGCGGAGTCGACTATCTCCCCACCTTCGCCGCCCTCGCCAAGTCGCCGACACCGACTGGACAACCCGCTGATGGCCAATCAATCGTTCCCCTCCTAAGAGGCGAATCCGCATTGGAGGACCGCTCTATATTTTGGCACTACCCACTCTATCTCCAAGGAAATGGATACAACCTCGTCGTTCCCATTCACGGCACAGATCGCCTGTACTGGCGAGCCACCCCATGTAGCGTCATCCGCAAAGGAGACTGGAAATTGATTCAGTATTTCGAAAGCGGCAAAATCGAGCTCTTTAATCTGAGCAAAGATCTCGAGGAGCAACGGGAACTGTCAAAATCCCATCCCGAAAAAGCGGAGGACCTACTGCAAGAGCTCAAGCAGTGGCAGCGAAAAACCCACGCCGTTATTCCCACGACTTTGAATCCAGACTTCCCTCATTGAGTGCCATCCTCATACCGCCAATAATGAAATCCATACACCTATTTCGATCCGTCTTATTCTCCCTAGCCATGAGTGGCCTCGTTTTCGGTCAGAGCCTGGATTGGGAGAACTACGATCCTCCTTCGACCCTAGTGGTGCCCGAGAATCCGGTTGTCCGAGCCAAATTTCCTTTCATCGACGTGCATAGCCATCAATGGCGCATGGGACCGTCCGATCTCGCCGATCGCGTCGTCGAGATGGACGCTATGAACATGGGCATCATGGTCAATCTGAGCGGACGGGGCGGCTCTCAACTCAAAGCGATGGCCAGCAACGTAGCCAAAAACTACCCGAGTCGCTTCGCGATTTTCACCAATCTCAATTTCAATGGAGTCGATAGCGGTTCCTGGACCAAGAGCGCCGTTGCCCAGCTTGAAGAGGATTTCAAGAATGGAGCCAAGGGCCTCAAGGTCTATAAAAGCCTTGGACTGTCCAATACCGACGCGAATGGCAGACGCGTTGCCGTAGATGACCCCCGGCTCGATCCTGTCTGGGCAAAATGCGGCGAACTGGGAATTCCCGTGATTATCCACTCTGCCGATCCCAAGCCTTTTTGGCAACCTCATGACAACCACAATGAACGCTGGCTAGAGCTGAAGACACACCCGCGTCGCAAACGTTCGGATACAAATCCGGCGCCCTGGGAGCAAATCATCCAGGAGCAGCACAATATGTTCAAAAAGCATCCGAATACCAACTTCATTTCTGCCCATATGAGCTGGATGGCCAATGATCTCGGGCGATTGAGCGACGTCCTTGACGAGATTCCCAATATGCATGTGGGCATCGGAGCCATCATTGCCGAGCTCGGACGCCAACCACGGATGGCCAACCGGTTTTTCGAGAAGCACCAGGATCGGGCCCTATTCGGGAAGGATTCCTACAAAACTGAAGAATTCCCTACCTACTTTCGCGTATTGGAATCTTCGGATGAATACTTTCCCTACTACAAACGTTACCACGCCTTTTGGCGCATGTATGGGCTGGATTTGCCGGACGAGATATTGAAAAAACTCTACTACAAGAACGCCTTGAGAATCATCCCTGGATTGGACGCTTCTCTCTTTCCGAAGTGAAACAACGGACCGCGAGCCTTATTCATACGGTCCTTGATGAAAGCCGTAACCTACCATGGATATGGGGCACCCGAAGTGCTTGGACTTGAAGAGGTCCCCAATCCAGAAGCAAAAGAAAACGAGATCTTATTCGCGTTCACGCGGCGGAAGTGACCAAGGCCGACTGCGAACTGCGTAGTTTTCGTTTTCCAGTTAAGTGGTTTTGGCTCCCGCTTAGAATCGCCATGGGCGTACGCAAACCCACGCGCACCATACTCGGTGGCTATTTTGCAGGAGAAGTCGTTTCTCTGGGCAAGTAGGTGAATAATTTCAAAGTCGGTGATCGAGTATTTGGATCGAGCCAACTCAGACTGGGCGCCTACGGCGAATACCTGTCACTACCCGACGACTACACAATCGCTTCCATTCCTGACAATCTAAGCTTCGAGGAAGCTGCCGCGGTGCCACTTGGAGGCTTGAACGCCTTGCATTTCCTCAGTCGGGCCCGAATACAACCAGGTGAACGAATCCTTATAAATGGGGCTGGAGGAAGCATTGGTATTTACGGGATTCAGATCGCTCAATCCATGGGGGCTCAGGTAACCGCAGTCGATGCCCCTCACAAAGGGGAACTTCTACGCGACCTCGGCGTCGATCGCTTTATCGATTATAATCAGCAGTCATTTTGGGAAGATGGTGAGCGCTATGATATAATCCTAGATATGGTAGCAAGGAGCCCGTATTCTCAAAGCATACAGACTTTGTCGTCAAAGGGCCGCTACTTAAACACCAATCCACGCGTATCGGTTATGCTTCGCTCATTCGCAACCAGCGTGTTTACGAGCAGATCGGCCAGTTTCGCGTTCGCCGGAGAAACTACGGAAGAACTGACCGCCCTAAAAGAGATGATCGAAGATGGAAAGATTAGACCTATTATCGATAGAGTCTATCCTATAGAAAACGCAATCGAAGCCCATCAGCGAGTAGAGAGCGAACAACGCTTGGGAAGCGTTATTCTTACCCATGATAGCAACTAGAGCCTACAAAACGTATTCCTAGATTCCAAATTGGACAAAGGCTGCTCCCTTTACTAACCATATTTCTCATTGCAATTATACCCCAATAGCTATTTGCAAACACCATGCCTTCAGAGGATCCCCCCCGACGCTTAACGCCAAATCAGTGGCGGCTGATTGGTACCGCTCTGGCCCTGATCAGCTTGACGATCATAGTCGCCTTTTGCTTCGGCCTCTTCGTTCTGTTCAGAGAATTTGTCACTACCTTTGCTCAAGTGCTTTGGCCTCTCGCAGTATCGGGCGTATTGGCCCTCATGTTACGGCCGATAGTTCAAATATTCCAGGAACGTTTGAAGCTGAGCCAAACCTGGGCCATCATCGTCCTCTACGCCCTCGCCATCGGGGTCATGCTAGCTACCTTAGGTCTGCTACTACCCACGCTAATCGAGCAAACCATACGGTTTTTCAACTATCTGCCGACTTTTACGGAAAAGATTCGAGAACTGGCCATAGAAAGCTACCCGGCAATCGTCGCTTTCATCGAAGAAACACTAGGGGCCGATACGTTTGCCCGTATCCAAGAATCATTATCAAATAGCCTGGAATCCATCATTCATTCATCGGAATCGGCTATCACGAGCATCGGCAAGCTCATCGCCAAGACCCTCGCTATCGGCACTGGATTGGCAATCATCCCCATTTACTTGTTCTTCATGCTCGAATCCAATCGTGATCTCAGCAAAGATATCTACGAGCAACTGTCGTTTCTCAAAGACGACTGGAGAGACGATGCGGTGTTCCTCATCAGCGAATTTGTCGGAAGTATTGTATTATTTTTCCGGGGACAAGTGGTCATCGCCCTAATTATGGGCGTCTTGCTTGCGACCGGCTTCACTTTGATCGGACTGAATTTCGGTATCATTCTCGGACTGAGTATTGGATTTCTCAATATTATCCCCTACCTGGGCAGCATTATTGGCATTGGAATGGTACTGCCATTGGCTTATTTCCAAAGCGATGGCGGAAGCCTTCAGCTCGTACTCTTCGCCCTAGCGATATTCACCGCTGTCCAAATGATTGAAGGCTATCTCCTCACTCCGCGGATTATGGGGAAATCCACAGGCCTGCATCCCATGGTAATCATTATCGCCATTTTCTTTTGGGGCGCCGCCCTTGACGGCATCCTGGGAATGATTCTGGCAATCCCGTTGACCGCCTTCTTTGTAGTAGCCTGGCGACTACTGAAGCGAAAATATCTCCATCTGCTGAAGGAAAGATCCGTCCAGGAGTCGGGATAAGACGAGCTTCGGTTCAACGAGGCAAACGCAAGAGAATCCCGGCAAACCTGATAGGGATGCTTGTTCCAACAGGAAGACTGAGCCAGTCCTCCCCACCATAGTACTTTCTTTGCGTGAGCGGCTTTACGCCGCGATCTTAAGCTCCAACCGAATGGCGGGATTAACCCGCTCCTACAACTTAAAGGTGTAGAGCATGTTGCAATGCCTACCGCTCCAGTTTTAAGATTCGATCATTGTAACTGTCACATACGTACAGCGTTCCATCTTGCCGTACCCAAACGCCATGCGGACGCCTCAAGGGTGAATTACTAGGGCCCCGATCGAAAAGCGTTTCAATCGTCTTTCGATCAGGATCATAGCGCTTTATCAGGTGATTTTCGGCATCTGCAATTATCACGCTATCGTCCAAATCGATACAAATGTGCTTGGGTCCATTGAGACCTGCCACCAGAGCCGGACCGTCAGTTTTGTGAGCTGTCCCAGTTCCCGCTACCGTGTATATTTTTCCATCTGGCTTAACGACCCGCAATGCGTGTCCACGCCGTGACAGGACATACACATTCCCCTTCGAGTCTTCTGCGACCCCTCGCGGATCCAATAATGGGCTTCGATCTGCTCGGGCGCCATCTTCGGGAACCCCGGTTACCCCAATTCCCGCTAGCGTATAAATCCGGTTCGTATTCAAATCTATGTAGCGTACACGGCGATTGCGAATATCCGCAATATAAAGGCGTGAATCATCAGGGCTGAGGCTTATGGAAATCGGATCCGCCAGCAAGGCATCCTCGGCCTTAACCCCTTCTCCATTGTAGCCTTCCTTTCCAGTTCCACCAACAATAGTTATATCCCCCGTTTTTTCATCGAGCATGCGAATCAAGTTCGCCCTTGTATCAGAAATATAGATTCGACCATCTCTCGTACGACACAGGTTGTGCATTCCGTTGAACGCTACGTCTTCTCCCAGCCTTTCCAAACCCTTGGATTCGGTAAACTTCCAGAGCCGATCGCCCTCGTACTCAGCAATGTACATCTCCTCTTTTTCATTGAAAGCCACTCCGAAAGGATTGATCAAACCCGAATCCGGGCCCACGACCAGACTGAGCTCAGCTTGAGTCTGTAGTGACGACAAAAGGGCTAACAATAAAACGGAGTAAGCTAGTTGAGAACGCATCTATCCAAGCTAATACCTATCTGTCTCGGTTGAAAAGCCTTATGTCGCAGCAATACGAGTTCCATCGTGCATCGACAGCTCCCGATTTTTCAAGCCGGGCAATAAACGCTATTCCATTTGAAAGCCAGGAGTGGACTTCGACAAAGCAACTTCTTCCTCAGTCATGTACTCCTCGATATCGGCAAACAATGGGGTGGACAAATACCGCTCGCCTGTATGTGGCCGGAGTTGGCAAGCTGGGACATCTTGAGCACTTGCCCCCAACATTAAGCCTTGTCTACGAGTTCGCGATTGACGGACCCATCGTGCCCTATATTTTCGGCGGATTGAATTTTACTTGAGTCATTAACAAGCGACTAAGCGTTGCCGGAATTCCTTTAGACTTAGAGGACTAAAGTTTCGGACTGGCTCTGGGCGCGGGCTTCGTATTCCGCGTAATTGAGAATTGGCTCTTCGACGCCAGCGTAAAATGGATCGACCTTGAATCGGACGTCCGCGCGGGTGGACCCAAACTGACTAATGCCCAACTCGATCCACTCCTTTGGAGCCTGGGCTTCTCCTAACAGTTCTGAGACTCTCTGAGGCTCGTATACATGGGTAAGAAGACGAAGATCGCTGAAACAACCTGCGGCAAAGCCTAGTCCATATCAAGAGTGACCCAAGAAAAAGAATGGCAAAACCCCGGGCCATACGTTCCCTCTCTAACTATGACGCGGTCTCCGTTTCTTGCAATCGAGGCCGTTCGCGTGAAAATCGAGCCGAGCTTCTAAAGGATACAGTTTATGACCCTATTTTCTACTTATAATAAGGCTTTTCGCGCCGCCGCTGGCCTCCTTGTTTTAGGCCTAACGGCTTTCGCCGACTATCCCGAACGGCCAATAAAGGTAATCGTGCCAACCGATCCCGGAGGAAGTATCGATACGGTTGCCCGCACCTTAGCCCGCGTAATCGGGGAAAACGACTGGCTTTCCGAGAAGATGGTAGTCGTGAACCAGCCAGGAGCGGGAGGCACGATCGCCACCAGACGCATCAAGGACGCGCCCAACGACGGCTATACGATCGGGCTTTGGCACCAAGGCCTAGTGACTTCTAAAGCCATGGGGATCGTCGATTACGACCACACTGCTTTCGAGATTCTCTGTTCATCAGGCTACTCCGAGGTAGGTATTGGGACTGGACCGAAGTCGCGAATCAAAACCTATGACGACCTTCTAACGGAATCAAAACGCTCCCCGATTAAATTCTCTACCAATATTGGCTTACCGGTTCACCTCGCTCCTATGATTTTCGCCAATGAATCAGGAGTATCCTTTCGTTTCATACAAGCGGGAGGCGGTTCTCAGCGACTGGCATCGGTAATGGGAGGCCATACAGAATTAAGCGTTTTCTCCTCGCTCGATTTTAGCAATTTCAAGGAGGCCGGTATTCGTCCAATCGTCTTCTTCACTGAGGAACGGGTGGAGATATTTCCCGATACGCCAACGGCTCTAGAGAAAGGGATCGATTTTCAGTATCAGACTCAGTACTTTTGGATAACGCCGAAAGGCGTTTCCTCGGAGATTTTGGATACGCTCGAAATAGCTCTGGAAAAAGCCTCGGAAGATCCAGAGACGACAAGCTACTTCAAAACCCTAGGTCTGATCTCCCGCTTTGAACAAAGCGAGGCCATTCAAACCTCCTTAAACAAGATCCGCGATCGAGCGGCTCCCGTAATCGAACAGATGCGCAACAAGCGATAAAAGTGAAAAGGGCTCGGCAACTCGTTGAACCAAAGGCTTTCCAATTCGGGCCTGATGGGACTGACTGTCCTAACAATCCGTCACTGCCCGTACTGATCTACCAAGAGGTTTTCGAAGCGGGAGCAATTTCTATAGCAGACCAATTCGAGTCCGCCTTCCACGACAATGGATGGACAGGTTCCTGGCGATGGAGCGTCTACGACTTCCACCATTACCACAGCAACGCCCATGAAGCGCTCGGTGTATCGAAAGGTTCTGCCCGACTTCAGCTGGGAGGAAGCCAAGGCGAGGTTTTCGACGTATCCGCCGGAACGCTAATCATCTTGCCCGCCGGCACTGGACATAAAAACCTGCAAGCCACACGTGGTTTCCTAGTCGTGGGAGCCTATCCAAATGGCCAGGGCCACTACGATACCAACCGAAACGGCTCAATGGACTTCGACAAAGCTATGGCGAGCATCGCCAGAACACCTCTTCCTGAAAATGATCCCGTCTACGGACCAAAGGGTCCGCTGGTGAGGATATGGCGTGAAAGGCAATAGCCTTCGCTCAACACGCAAACAACCCACTTATCAGA
>CAZFUD010000201.1:0-3875 GCA_964521705.1 uncultured Opitutaceae bacterium
GAACCTCCACGTGTGGGCTTACGAGGAGTACGACGCAGTTGACCGGACACCCGAGGAGAGGGCCAAAGCGCTCGTGGATCTTGGCATCAGGAAAGCAGGCTACATCTGCCGGAATGAGAGCCGGGTTGCGGAATTCGAGGACTACTTGATCGCTTATCAAAAAGCCGGGATCGAATTGATCGGAGTATGGACCCCTATTCATACGGATCATCCGGTGGAAGAACCCCATGTTCGAACCTTCCTGAAAGTAGTCGACCGACACCAACTGGAAATCCAGTGGTGGCTGACTCTTGAGCAGGACTTCGATGCCATGCCTGAAGGCAAGCGAGTAGAGGACGCCTTGACTCGTCTTCGTCCACTCGTTCAGGAGGCCAATCAACGGAATTGCCAGCTCGTTCTCTACGGTCATGGCCGGAACCGATGGTTTACCCAATACGAGAATCAAATCGTCATCCTCGAGCGGTTGAAAGCGGATATGCCTTCAGCAGATGTCGGTATCATCTACAATTTCCATCAGTCTCATGCTCAAATCGATCGCTTCGAAGGCGTTTTTCCGAAATTGCAGCCTCACTTGGCCGCCGTAAACCTCAACGGAATGCATACTGAGGGACCGCCGATTGCCCGTATCGGGCAAGGGGATTGGGAAAAGGGAATGATCGCGGTCATTCACCAATCCGGATGGCGCGGCCCGACCGGAATCATTGCCCACGATCGCAAACAGGATGCGGCCATCACCCTTCAGGAAAACCTGGATGGTCTGCGTTCCGTATTGAAAGAAATCGGCGATGAGGCCGGTTTCGCTTCCTATTAATATCTCTCATGAAATCACCTCTGCCCCTTCTCTTTTGCGTTTCAGTTGTCTTGGGAACCCGACTTGTTTCGGCCATTGAGTATCCAATACTCAACGACGACCGTTTGCAGATAGAGCTTTATGCTGAAGATCCGGATATCATGACTCCGATCGGCTGCGCTACGGATCGGGAAGGTCGCCTCTATGTAATCGAGTCGCATACGCACGCTCCACCTTCCAACTATGCGGGCCCCAAAGGCGACCGGATCAAAGTCTTTGAAGGGCAGCGTCCCGACGGTCGCTACGAATCGATGCGCGTGTTTGCCGATGGTATCTTTCAGGCTCAAGCCCTCGCTTTCGATCCACAAGGCCGCTTGTTTGTGGTTTGCACGCGGGAAGTTCTCATTCTGCACGATCGCGACCAGGACGGCAGGTCGGAAGATCGCACCCGAATCCTACATTTGGATCCCTACGACAAACGAGGCAATGCTCATGGGCAGATGCAGGGCATCGCTTTTTCCAACGATGGATGGCTGTATACAGCGACGGGAACGACCAGCGACGACTGGATCAGTAGCGATGGGAAGCGGCTGGAGGTCGGCCCCTACTGGGGCGGAATCATCGCCCGCTGCCGGCCGGATGGAACCCAACTCGAACGTATCGCCTGGGGTTTCTGGAATCCCTACAGTATGACGTTTGATCGGCAAAGCCGGCTAATCTCCATAGACAACGATCCGGATCACCGCGGCCCCAACCGCGTACTGCACATTGTTCCTGGGGGCGATTATGGATACAAACGGCAATATGGCCGCTACGGTCTGCATCCTTACCAAGCTTGGGAAGGCGAGCTGCCGGGAACCTTGCCAATGATCGCCGGAATCGGCGAGGCTCCCACGGGTATCCTCGATGCCAATACCGCTTCCCTGCCGCTGGATTATCGCGACACTCTGATCGGCGCCTCTTGGGGGGAACACAATCTAGTGATATACCGACCCGAACAGGCCGGCGCCTCGATAACCGCTTCCGGCGAAACGCTGCTCCAGGGCCTTGGGCATGATAATCGGGCTTCCCCTTTTCGTCCCGCCGGTTTGGCGGCAAGCCCGGTCGATGGTTCCATTTTTATCACCGACTGGATGCTCATCGACTACACGACGCACCGCAAGGGGCGCATCTGGAAAGTATCCGCCAAACCGGGAATTGAGACCTTTAGTCCGAGGCAGCCTTACGCCGAACAAAAACCCGAGGTCGAATTCGCCCGCTTGAAAATGCTGACTGAATCGTCGCAACCCTCTGACTACGCTGCGTTACGTTCCGCCCTTTTGAAGCCGGATCCCTTCATTCGAAACGCCGCTGTGACAACGCTGTCGCGGCCGCAATTCCGTGAAAGGGTTATTCGCGATCTTGAACATCAGGAAGCCCCGGTCCGACTGGGCGCGCTGCTAGCCTTGCGCCGGGCCGATATCGCTAATCCCCAAAGCTATATCGAGCCAAGGCTGAATGACGACAATCTAGAAGTCGCGCAGATGGCGATGATCTGGACTGGGGAAAATGAGCTGCTATCTCTGCGGGACGCAATCGATGGCGCCGTTTCCAGGCCGGGCCTCAATAAAAGCTTTTTCAGGATCTGGATGGCCACCATGCAAATCATGGAGCAAGTGGCTGCTCGAGGCTCGACACCGCCAGGCTCTCAACCGGATCGAAGCGCGTTTAATCGCAAACTGAGCCCAACCTTCATCGAGGCCCTGGTCCATGATGAAGCGCGACCCGATTTGCTGCGGTCCATGGCTGTTAGGTGGCTCAAGGATCTGGATACGCCCCGCAATCATGACTTCCTCGTCAAAGTGGCTCAGGCATCGAATCCGCATCTTCAAATCGAGGCGATACGGCGATTGGGAGACAGTTCGCATCCAGAGGCTCAAGACACACTGATTTCCATTGCCAAGGATGGCGAGCAAGAGCCAGAAATGCGGGCCGAGGCCCTGGTGGCTCTATCGGGTAGCCCCGATCCCTCTCTAGCCGTGCTCCTAAACGATCCCAGTCCGGTGGTGCAAATTGAAGCTGCTAGGACGCTACGCCTGAGTCGCGGGCATCCAGAAGTTCAGCAGGCATTTGAGAGGAAATTGCGGTCCATCCCTTCAGCAGACGGCTCATCCCGATTGCGGAGCCAATTGGAGTTCCTCATCGATCCCGAGTCGGTCGAGCGTCCCAGTGCGGTGGACGATTGGCAAACCCTCCTTGGATCAGGCGGGGATCCCGATGCAGGCCGACGAGTATTTTTCTCGAAAAATTCCTTGTGTATCAATTGCCACGCCGTCGATGGGCGCGGAGATAGGTTGGGGACCGGATCCGAGGCAGCGTTCATCTCATTGCCTTTCGGTCCGGATCTGTCGGTGATCGGGCGAACTGCGGACCGAGATGCCCTCATCCGTTCCATTGTCCGGCCTAGCGAATCCATTGCTCCGGAGTACCAGGGTTGGTTCGTCCGCCTGAAGAATGGGACCACGGAAACGGGAAGGCAGATCGACCAGGCGAGGAATTCTATTCAATTAGTTAAGCTCGATGGTCGGGAGTATGACTACCCGGTGAGCGATATCGAATCCTGGGGAGCCATGGAGCATTCGCTCATGCCTGAGGGCTTGCCTCAATCCATGGCCATCGAGGAATTTAGAGATCTAATCGCCTACTTGGAATCGTTGAAATAGTAAATTCTAGGAACAAAGATCAATGAAGAAAAGAACAACGACGTGTATTCGATTAGGTATGACGAACGTGAAGCCCATTATGGAGATCCATGATATCACGATCAGTCCGACTTCC
Source organism: uncultured Opitutaceae bacterium (assembly GCA_964521705.1). Lineage (GTDB taxonomy): Bacteria > Verrucomicrobiota > Verrucomicrobiia > Opitutales > Opitutaceae > Pelagisphaera. The sequence continues at coordinate 3,608 of CAZFUD010000201.1, forward strand.
TGGTCCTAGATGCATCAATTGAGCTTCATCCAACGAAAAATCGGCAGGATTCTCCTTTTCCCGAGATATCCCACAGAGCAATCATCTCGCAATTTTATGAAGAACCTCATTCTGATTCTGGCGGCAGTAATCGCCATCACTCTCTCGGCCCAGGCCCAGCGCAGCGCGACGCCGCCTGAGCAGATCCGTCTGCCTGAGGGATTTAAAATCGAGCTGTTGTATTCGGTGCCTCGCGACGACCAGGGGTCCTGGGTGGCCATGTGTCAGG
>CAZFUD010000201.1:3890-7731 GCA_964521705.1 uncultured Opitutaceae bacterium
CAAAGGCCGCTTGATCGTCAGCGACCAGCACGGCGGGCTGTATCGCTTCCCGATCCCTGCTTTGGGCGAAACGGTCGATCCTGCCAGTATCGAGCCGATCACTTACTCCATTGTCGGGGCGAAGGAACGGAAACATATAACCGGAACGGCTCCTAAAGCCCTGACGGAAGAACTCGCCAAGCTTCCGAAGATTGGCCATGCCCAAGGGCTCTGTTACGCCTTCGACAGCCTCTACGTGGTCGTCAGCTCGCGCCATAGCGTCATGGGTTGCGGCGTTTTTCGTCTCCTCGATACCGATGGCGACGATCACTTCGATAAGCTGATAAAGCTCAAGTTTCTGGGCGACACCGCCGGCGAGCATGGACCGCACGCCATCGTACCGGCCCCGGACGGCAAGCATCTCTACGTTGTGATTGGCAACCAGACGAAAGTTCCGGCGGATTACACCCATTCGCTCGTTCCCGAAGTGTGGGGGGAGGATCAGCTTCTGCCGTCCCTGCAGCATTTCATGAAGGGCGCGGAAGCGCCGCTGGGGCACATCGCGAAGATCGATCCCGAAGGCAAAACCTGGGAGATCGTCGCTACGGGTTTCCGCAATCAGTACGACGCCGCCTTCAATCGGGAAGGCGAACTCTTCACCTACGATGCCGACATGGAATGGGATCTCAACACGCCGTGGTACCGCCCGACGCGCGTCAATCACGTCATCGACGGGGCGGACTACGGATGGCGCACCGGCTCGGGCAAATTCATGGACTTCTGCACGGATACCTTCGGCGCTGCAGTTGACGTCGGCCCGGGTTCGCCAACAGGAGTCAGCTTCGGATACGGAGCCAAATTTCCAGCCAAGTACCAAAACGCCTTTTTCGCTTGTGACTGGTCCTACGGAAAACTGTATGCCGTCCACCTCGAACCCAAAGGGTCGACCTATACGGCGACCGTTGAGGAATTTGCCTCCGCCCAACCCTTGCCGCTTACGGACCTTCTGGTCAATCCGGCTGACGGGGCCATGTACATCACCGTGGGCGGTCGTCGCGTCCAATCCGGGCTCTACCGGGTGACCTACATCGGCGACGAATCCACTGCGCCCGCGCGATCCGTTTCGGGCGGCCAAGCCGAACGCCAGGCCCGCCGCGCATTGGAGGCCCACCTGCAGAGGGGCGCATCAGTCGCGAGTGAATCCGAACTCGCCCGCATTTGGAGCTCCTTGGGTTCTGCTGACCGCGGCATTCGTCACGCGGCTCGGGTGGCGCTTGAGAAGCAGCCTGTAGGCAATTGGAAAGGGCGGATCAAAGGCGAGACCAATCTTGTCGTCAGTACCGCTGGCATGATCGCGCTCGCTCGCGTCGACGCTGAAAACTCTGCATCCGAGATCCTCGATAAGGCGATGAGTATCGACTACAACAATACAAGCTCCCGCCAAACGCGCTTGGACGTTCTGCGCGGCGTCACGCTGACCTTGACCCGTAGTGGAAATCCAAGTGCAAGCGACAAGGTCAAGTTGATCAAATGGCTCGATGGCATTTACCCGGCTCAGACTCCGGAGGAGAACCGCGACCTTTCCGCCATGGCAGCGTTCTTGAACGCCCCGTTTGCCGTCGAACGCGGCATGAAGCTCCTTGCCAATGCTTCCGGACAGGAAGAGCAGATCGGCTATGCCCTCAATCTCCGCCACCTCAAGGACGGCTGGACTCCCGAATTGCGCGAGACCTACTTCAAGTGGTTTGCCCTGTCCGGCAACTACAAAGGGGGAGCCCGTCTCGCCAATTATCTGGCCGACATCAAGAAGCACGCGACGGAATCGGTTCCCGAGGCAGAGATGACGCTAGCGCTCAAGAAGCTGATTGAAACGCAGCCCAAGAGCAGCATTCCCCAGTTTACGCTTGAGCCCCGATCCTTTGTGAAGAACTGGACATTGAAGGATTTTGGAGACGGGTTGGACTCTGGCATACAAGCGAATCGCGACTTTGCCAATGGTCGGAAAATGGCTGGAGCCGGCACCTGTTACGTCTGCCATCGCTTCAAAGGAGAAGGCGGCGCCGTTGGTCCGGATCTCTCTTCTGCGGGCGGCAAGTTCAGCGCCTACGATCTGCTCGAGTCCATCATCAATCCCGGCAAGGAAATCAGCGACCAATACGGAGCGACCGACTTCAAGCTGAAAGACGGAACCGTGATCAGTGGGCGCATCATGAATCTCGGCGAAGACCGCTACCAGGTGAATACGAACATGATGGATCCCAGCGCCAACATCTCGGTGAACGTCAATGATCTTGTATCCATCGAAGCCTCGCCGATTTCGATGATGCCGCCGGGCCTGATCAATACTATGAGCGAAGATGACATCCTCGATCTGCTGGCCTACTTCATTTCCGGAGGTGACCCCCAACACTCTGCGTTCAACGATAGTGATTTAAGAAAGTGATTATGGGAGAGCACGTCCGGAATCTGTTCAGACGTATGGTGGCGGGCCTGAGCCTCGCAACCTGCTTGATCGGCGTTGCCAATGTCTTTGGGCAGGGCAATCAGGAGACATCGAAATTTCCTGAGCATCGACCGGTGAACCTTCCCGGTTTGCATGCTTACGCCCAGAAGAGTATCGCTGCGGGCGAGGAGATCGAATTCCGGGTCAGCAGCGCGGTTCCTTATGAGTTGTCGCTTGTTCAACTCGGTATTGATCCAGAGAATCGAGACGAAGATCCCGTTCTGGAAAGGGTTCAAGTCGAGCATCCTCAAACCCAACCGATTCATCCCGGATCATACGTCCATGTGCCCAAGGGACTGCCTGCCGACGATCCGTTGGCCGAGTTCACCTTGGAAGGATGGATCCGCCCTTTCAAGATGCAGGGATGGCAAGGGCTGATTACTCAGGGTGATTCTCTAGATAGCGTCGGCATCGGCCTGTTTCTCAACGAAGATCGCATTGCATTCAGCACTATAACAGAGACGAAACAGGAGTCCGAAGCGATACACCAAACGGAGCCGGGTTTGATGGAAGTTCAGAAATGGCATCACGTGGTGGCCAGCTGGGACGGAGAGACGAAACGCATATACGTGGACGGCAATTTGGCAGCCGAGTTTCCCTTTTCCGGTCAGGCGCGGCCTGGGAAAACCGCGCTCCGACTGGGCGCTTATGGCAAGCAAGGCAAGGCATCGGATTTCTATGACGGCGATCTCGCCCAATGTGTGATTTATGATAAGGCGCTAAACGAAAGACAGATTCGACAGCGATTCGCGGACCGGGGCCTGACGTCGCCTAGGGGTGGCTCCGTGCTGGCTTGCTGGTCTTTCTCAGAAGATAGAGGTATCCAAGTTTCGGATACGAGTTCGAATGGCCGTCAAGGTCAAATCATCAACCGTGGCACCTGGATGATCGGAGGACCGAGCTTCGATGCCTCGGAGATTGGCCGTCACGATACTTCATACGATCCAATTAAGGATCCGAACCGCGGACACGGACTGCGTCTGGCTTCCGACGAGCTTTACAACGCCCGCTGGGATGTCAGCCATCGGTTCACGATTCCAGCCAACGCCAAGTCGGGGGTCTATGCGGGACGCTTTGATTTCGAGATCGACGGCGAAGCCAAGCGGTACTTCACCTCCTTCATCGTTCGGCGACCGGAGTCGCGGCCTAAGGCGCCGCTCCTTGTACTTGTGGCCTCCAATACTTGGTTGGCTTACAATTCGGCTCCGTTTCCGGAAAATCACGCTCCCGGTTTAATCAACATGGGTACTAAAGGCCTCGCGACCAGTCACCCGGATGCCGCGACTTATAGCGGCTACCGGGATCACCGGGCCGGGCAGCCTACTTACAAGATCGGATTAAAGCTGCCATGGCCGGCGG
>CAZFUD010000202.1:0-7669 GCA_964521705.1 uncultured Opitutaceae bacterium
TTGATCGGCGTCAAATCGGCCCGCTCCCGTGAAAAGCGAAAAGATACCTCGCTTTTTCGTTTTAATGTTACGGCGAAGCTTGCGGCTCTTTATGTTCTCGTTGCCCGTGAACTTGACTTTGCTGATCTTGTATTTTCCGCCCTCGCGAATCTTGTAGATGACATTGCCGAAACCTGTAGCCGGATTCCGGTCAATTTCATATTCAATACGAGCCTGGGAAAAACCGCGTTTGAGATAAAATTCTTCAATCGCCTGTCCCGCCTCTTTAACCCGACGCTCGTTGAGGATCTGGTTGGGCAAGATTGTTACCTCGCTTTCCAATCGCCGGTTACGAATCCGCTCATTCCCATCGAAACTGATTGAAGCGATTCGAAACTTGGGCCGAATATCGAAAAACAGATCGACCTCGTCAGAACCTACTGGCTGCAACCGTACTTCGATGTGCTCGAAAAGCTGCGTTCGGTAGAGCGTCCGAATATCGCGGTCGATAGCGATAGCATCATACGGCTCGCCTTCTCGAAGCGACATGTTCGCCCTAGCCACCTCTTCATTGACATTCGAGAGTCCCGTAAAATTGACAATCAACTTGCGGATGGTCGGCGGCTCGGCGCTCTCTGGAGAGCTCCCTAACTGAGCAAGCGCGGCTGGAACGCAAATAAGCGCCAGAGAAACGAGGAGGACGCATCTCAAGTGGCTATTCCATGAAATTTTCAAAGCGGGTAAATTCTTTGTGGAAGGTTAATCTGATGTCGCCAACGGGACCGTTACGCTGCTTGGCGATTATGAGGTCAGCTGAGTCTGCAGCTACCGAATGCTCGTCACCAGCGTCCTTGGGCCTAGCGAGCAATAACACCACATCGGCGTCTTGCTCGATAGATCCGGATTCGCGGAGGTCGGAGAGTTTCGGCTGCCGTTTTTCTTTCTCTGAGTCACGGTTCAGTTGACTTAGAACAATCACAGGAACGTTGAGTTCCTTGGCAAGGGTTTTTAAACCGCGAGAAATTTCCGATATCTGCTGCTCGCGCGGAATTTTAGGATCCGTACCCGTAAGAAGCTGCAGGTAATCCACGACGATTAACCCCATATTCTCATTACGGGCCCAAATACGCCGCGCCTTGGCTCTTAATTGATTTATCGTCACGTGTCCGGAATCGTCGATCCAGAGCCGAGCATTCTTAAGCTCCTTGGCCGCCCGGGCCAATTCCTGTTGCTCCTCTTTATTAACGAAACCCTCCCGCAATCTTTGGGAGCTAACTTTAGCCCGGCTCGTAAGTAACCGCATAGCCAGTTGCTCAGCGCTCATCTCAAGACTGAATACCAAGGCTCCTACGCCCTGCACGCCTGGCTTTGAGGGCAATGCCGCTGCCTCGGCAATGTTCAGAGCTAAACTGGTTTTCCCCATCGAGGGCCTGGCAGCAAGAATAACCATCTCCTGTGGATGGAGGCCGAAGGTCATTTTATCGAGATCGTCGAAGCCCGACGACAATCCTGCCAACTCGCCACGCTTGGCGATCAGCTTTTGAACGAGCTTAACCGCGTCGTCTACGGATTTCTTGATCGGCTGAGAAGTATCTGCCACCCGATCATCGCTGATGGCGAAGATCTCCTTTTCGATATCGTCGATGAAATTCTCCAGTCCTCCGTCGACCTGCGGCTCGAAGCAACGTTTAACCGTCTTGGTCGCCGTGTGGATCAATCTTCTGAGCAAATACTTTTCCCGGACGATATCCAAGAAGTAGGTAGCATGGGCAGTGGTTTCGATTTGAGTTGCCAATTCCGCCACATAGGTGGGGCCACCAATCTCTTCGAGCTCCCCGCGGGTGTTTAACTCTTCGACAAGGATCTTAGCATCCAGCATCGACTTCTGCTCGAATACGTCGACGCCCGTTTTGTAAATCAGTTGATGGGCTGGGCTATAGAATGCTTCACCAGGAAGCTTTTGAGCCATACACCGGGAGATGACTTCGGCCGGATCGATTAGAGAAGCCGCCAGCAAACCTTTCTCCGCATCTAGGCTATGAGGCAAGGAGCGACCGGATGCCACCGAATCGATCGAGGCATTAAGCGTATTGGTATCGGATGGCTTAAACGGCATTACCTCTTAAGCCATCAATACGTTTCAGTCTTCGGAAGCAGCCGCTTCCTTTTCTTCGCCTTCGGCCGAATCTTCAACGATCGGGTTTTCCGAAACCACGTCGAATCGAAGAGTGGCTTCAACATCCTGGTACACCTTGATGTTTACCGTATGCTGGCCGATCTCTTTGATGGGAGCATCAAGCTGAACTTGCTTGCGAGTGATGCTTTCGAACCCGGATTCCACAAGTTTCTCGTGCACGCTGATCGCAGTAACCGCGCCGAACATTTTTCCAGATTCGCCGGTTTTCACCGCAATGGCAAAATGCGTTTCCGCAATCTTAGCAGCCTGAGCCCTAGCGTCCTCGAGATTCTTGGCTTCGCGTTCTGCTCGACGAACCTTCAATGCTTCGATCTGCTTGCTGTTCGCCCGGGTAACCGGAACTGCGAACTTTCTGGGCAGAAGGTAATTTCTGGCATATCCCGCCTTGACCTTAACCCTGTCGCCTTCCGCTCCCAGAGAATCTACCGGCTGAATGAGTAATACTTCGCTTGTTGCCATAATCAAATTAGGTTGAAATTAAATTCGTTGTTCAAAATGGGACGTCTTCCTCGATGTCTTCGCTCTTCTGGGACAGAGCTGATGAGCTCGGGCGAGCTTCCGGAACGGAACCGCTTGCAACGCCGCCTCCCTCGCCTCGCTGGCTAATCAGTTGCATATTCTCCAGCACGACTTTCATCTTGCTGCGTTTTTCTCCCTCTTTGTTTTCCCAGGTATCCAATTTTAGCCTACCTTCGACAAACAGGGGATTCCCCTTGTTAACGTACTTCGAAATCGTCTCTGCCTGGCGGCCCCAAGCCTCGATATCAACGAAAGTCGTTTCCTCCTGCCGCTCGCCGTTGGAATTGTTATAAATCCGATTAACTGCCATGCCGAATTGGCAAACTGGAGTACCTGAAGGAGTCGTCCTCAGTTCAGGATCGCGGGTCAGATTTCCCATCAAGTAGACTTTATTGAAATTCGGCATAGATCTTTGGGTTGAAGAAGATTGATACGGGCTAGACCCGTTGAATCATCTTGTGGGAAACCAGTTTATTCAAGCGCAGTTTTTCCAAAATCTTTTCCGGAAGATCCGATCCGCCTGAAATCCGGTACTGGGCGTAAACGCCCGCTTCGTAGCGACGGTCAGCGGCTCGGGCGAAATCCTGTTTTCCCAGATTCTCCGTGTCGCTAACTTCCGCGCCCGCTTCCACGAGCTCGCCTTTGAGTCCATCGACTAGATCGTCAATGCTCTCTTCGCGTCCTCGAGTATCGAGTATAAACGTTGCCTTATAATTGGCCATCTTCTCTTTGCTTTGTTTTAGGTTTTCGATTTACAAAATTCATCGCCTTTTCCAGCCCTTCATTCAGAAGCCGGTCGAGGCAATCCAGGTAGCGCTCCATTGAAGCGCCGATTAAAGTTTCATCCTTTTCGCTGAATTTTCCCAGCACATAGTCCGCTAGATCAATCTCTTTGGGAGTTTTACGGCCAATACCGATTCGTACTCGCGTGAATGTGGGATTCAGTCGATCGATGATATCGCTCAATCCATTGTGGCCACCGGGACCACCACGGGCGCTGATCTTTACTTCTCCAACATCCAGGTTGATCTCGTCGTAGACAACGACGATTTCTTCGGGCGGTATCTTGTAGTAGCTGGAAACTTTCTGCAGGCAAACGCCGCTCTCATTCATGAAAGTCGTGGGTTTCAGCAAATAAAGTTTTTCTGCGCCGTCCCGCTCAAGCTGGGTGATCTCGCCTTTCAATTTGCGATTCTTTTGCCACTCCTCGGCTCCTTTTGCCCGAGCAAAGCAATCGATCACTCTAAATCCTATATTGTGCCGCGTTTTCTCGTAAGCAGCCCCAGGATTACCGAGCCCGACGATCAGTTGAAATCGCATCGGCTATTAGGTTGAAACGTTATTAAAGAACAAAAAAGCGAATAGCAGACGACTGCCGCCATTCGCGAAAGGGAAATCCGCTTAGGCAATAACCGTGAAAACGGGTTGCTCAGCATGGTCTAAGTATTCGACTCCTTCGAGTTCGGGCAGCTCCTTAATGTGGATAAGCTCGCCCACTCGAAGTTCGCTGACGTCGCAATTCACGAAGTCGGGAATGTTTTTGGGCAAAGCTCGAACGGACACCGAGTGGCTCACGTACTCCAACGTTCCATTTTCGTTTTTGACTCCCCACGGCTCCCCGCTGGCATGCACGGGGACTTCCAAAACTACTAATTCGTCATCGGCCACTTCCCGGAAGTCCACATGGAGATACTTGTCCGTAATCGGATGCCGCTGAATCTCTTGTATAATCGACGTGCTGGCTTTGCCCTTGCCTCCTTTGATTTTGACCAGAGGCGTGCTGTTGCCGATCTCCCGCAATGCGACAGCCAGCTCTCGTGAATCGACACTGAGTTGCGTGGGCTCCTTAGATTTTCCATAGGAGACTGCTGGCACCCTGCCTTCTCTGCGCAATCGGCTAGACGGCCCAGTACCCGTTTTATCTCTTGGAGCGACGTTAATTGTAAGATCCTTCATTTCCGTGCAAATTGTGTCCCTCCCGGCATCGAGCCACTGAGGAGAGCGCAAGACCGTAAGAGCGGATTACTGGAAATCAATCAAAAGTTTCGCCCCTTCCGAATTTTCTCTGCAACAGGCAATCTAAGAGTTGACAAGGGCCAAACAACCCGGCTTTTTCCTCCCCCATCATTGCCCTGTAGCTCAGTGGTAGAGCAGGTGACTGTTAATCACTTGGTCGCTGGTTCGAATCCAGCCGGGGCAGCCATATAGAACGAGCCAACCGTCCCATCCCGGACGGCTTTTTCATGCCCAGGCAACGCCTCCAACTGGATGGGGACCGCGAAGCTGGTTTGACGGAGCCCGCAACGAGGGCGGAGATGGGGCGACCGAAGGATGGTCCCTCGGCGACCGAGGCAACGCCTAGCCCAATCCAGCCGGGGCAGCCATATAGAACGAGCCAACCGTCCCATGCCAAAGGATTTTCTAAGGTGACGCCAATTTTACCTCCGCTCGCCTTACTCAACACCCATCTCAATCCCTAATTGGACCGCCTGCTCATCACTAGGATCTTCAAGGGCCACATCGAAAACTAGCGTCCCGATCATCATAAAATAAACAACCATTCTTCCCACAATCGACAACCCAAAACCCAAGCCCGCTCCTAAACCGGACTTTGCCGCTTCTTTCGGATGTCGACGAGCCCATATCAGCTCGCAAACTACCGCGCCAATGACCGGTCCGATTAGAATGCCTATTATTCCAAAGAAAAGGCCAATCAATCCTCCCGCTAATGCCCCAAAAATCCCCCACTTCGTTCCACCGAAACATTTCGAACCCATTGCCGTAGCGAAAAAATCGACTACCCGGTCCAGGATCATCAGAATCCCGAGCGCCCCAATGCTCAACCATGCAAAAACTTCCGGCATCATCAGCTTGTGGATCAATGCGCCCAGGAAGAGGACGATCGCACCGGGAATGACAGGAACGAACACGCCCAAAAGCCCTAGGGCGGCAGCGGTTGCCAAAACTCCCCACCCGATGGACAGCCAAATCCATGGCCAGGCGGTGCCCCACCAACCAGCAATGTGGCTCATCGATTCGCTCCAGAATCCACTGGCAATCAGAAAATCCATAGCTATCTCTCCAATTTCAGGGATCCCTCCGCAAAGCTAAAGTTGCAGCGTCAGTCAGGATTCTCCAAGAACCATTATTCTATGCCTCGCCCTATTGGATGGACAAAAAAAGACCCCGAGCTCGGAAAACTGAAAATCGAAGCTCGATTTTTTGGGCTTAAACTGACGTTCCATCGGCAAGCCGGACGATTCGAGCCCTGGGAATCGTTTGAACCAGTCGAAGAGGATTGGGATACACTGAACGAGCTAGCGGAAAACAAATTCCGCCGCGGCAAGGTGCAAGAAAAGCAAATGCGCATAATTAAAGCTCGAGGCGAGAAGCTATGAGGCCGCAAACCTACTCGCCCGAGGCCAATAAAATGCGGCGGTAGCCCCGCAAACGATCCAGGAAATCACGGCCGCTAACGCGTAAAACATTCCAACAAAGCGAGGAGATGACTGGATAATCCACTTTCTCATGTCCAATGGGTAGAGGTTTAGAACATCGCTGACTGGCGGACGCATTAGTGACTCTATTACCACAGTAGGCTCCAGTATCAATGCCTGGTAAGCCAGATAAAGGCTAACGCTAGCGGCTAATCCCATTTGATTGAATGCCATTCTTCGACCTTGCGACCGGTCCCCATCCTCTCTTGCTGTCTTGCGAAACCATAGCTCCAACGATCCGTGCCCTAAGACGGCCAAGGAAATGAGAACACCTGCCGAAGAACGAGCAATTGCGGCGATCAGCAATGAGACCGTTCCCGCGACAACCAAGCTCCAGCCATTGATTCCCGAAAGGGCCAAAAACACTCGGTCCTTTTTTGTGGCAGCCATTTGCCCTTCTCGATGATCGCTATTAGCCATCTATCCTCTATTGCCTATCACCAATCTCAACTTGAATGCCACCGCCAGGATATCGGCTATCAGCTCCAAATACTCAATTTTAAAACCCTTTAAGCATAGAGGAAATTACCCGATTATTTGTGCGTGTACACGGCTACCGCATCTTTCGACTCCCCCAGTTTCGTCACGCCTGACGATCTAAAAGTAGCCGGGAGCGAGCTACCCCCTTCCCCCCAGGTTTTTGGAAAGCTCGGAAAATTGCTCCGCGACCCGAACACTGGGCTCAACGATATCATAGAGCTTGTTAACACTGACGCTTCTCTCACGTCTCGGGTTCTTAAACTCAGCAACAGCGGCGCCCTCGCCCAAGGCACGGCCATTGACAATCTAGACGATGCTATAAATCGCATCTGATTTCGCGAAGTCTTCAAATTGGTCGGGGTTGCCGCCGCTTCAGACCTGTTTTCCGTACAGAATCGGACCTATCAAATTTCCGGAATGCGATTATGGGAAAACGCATTGGCTTGCGGCCTAGCTATGGCCCAGCTCGCGGGCAAGTCGGCTACGACGAGCAGGACATGTACACGCTCGGGCTGCTGCGATCCATCGGCAAAATGGCAATCGATCTCTGCCTATCTGAAAAAGGGAACGCTCCACACTATCCCCTCGCCGAACAGCTGCCCATATTGGAATGGGAAGCCAGTACGCTGGGAATAACCAACCCAAAGGCCGCGAGCTTTTTGCTTGCTTCGTGGAACTTCTCCGACTCCACCATCCAGTCAATCCAGCTTCAGTATCTCGACAGCGATGCCGAAAGCGGGAGCGGGGAATCCCTACTTCTGAATCCCGCTTGCTTCATCGTTGAAAAAATCGACAAAGGCTGGTAGGAGAATCTGGATACTGGAGGCCGGTCCCCTTCTATTGCGAACGACTAGGCCTGCAAGTCAACGATCTCAAGCACGTCCTAGGGAGCGTCCGGGAACGGCTCGACAAAATCCTGCAAAACAACAACGACTGAGCTCAACTCAGGTACCACTTTCCTTAGGCTCGTCTTCTTCAGAAACGGGAGCCTCTTCAA
>CAZFUD010000203.1:0-7652 GCA_964521705.1 uncultured Opitutaceae bacterium
TCCGGCCCCATGGACGTTTCTAATTCGACGATCGCATTAAAGAAATCCGATTGTTCAACTGGGCCTACCGGACTCGTCCTGTAAACCGGGGATACGCGTTTTACGGAAACCTCTTCATTCGATCTAAGAGCAGCTACTCCATTCTTCAAGTAGCCCGCCCGATCTCCTAAGTTGCTCCCGATACTGAGATAGACCTCAACCACTTCTCGTTCTAGCGATTCTTATCCCCACTGAATCGAAAGTCCCCTCTATTGGAGCGTCAGGTTTTAGAATTTCCAAACTGACTCTTTCAGCTAGCGGGAAGCGAGTCAGCAATCGACTGGCAAGCTTTTCAGCGAAAGCTTCTAAAAGGTCGCAATCTTCCGATCGCATCAATTGTTCGCAAACTCTGAATACGGCAGCATAGTCTATCGTATCTTCCAATTCATCTGTCTTGCCCGCTCGACGCAAATCGGCATCCAATTCAATCGTAATCCAATAGCGCTGCTTCCCTGATTTCTCTTCTGGAGCCACGCCGATCGACCCATAGAGTTCTATGCGATTTAGAACAACCGTATCCATCCTATTCACTCCTCAACGCCTCCAGCATCCCAACGACCCGGACATTTTCCTCCACATCGTGCACGCGAAGAAAGTCCACTCCTCTGTCAATGGCCAGCGCTGATATTGCAAGCGTTGTCTCCAGCCTTTGGTCTACTTCCAATCCCAGCGTTTCGCCCGTCACTCGTTTTCGTGAAGCCCCCAGCAATATAGGAAACCCAAATCCGCGAAGATCGCTCAATCCATTAATAATCTCTATATCCTGAATTCTTGTATCTGTAAATCCGATACCAGGATCTAGAATTATACGATCTTCGCTAACCCCTCGTTTCAAGGCGATACTTACCGAATCTTCCCAATACGTCTTTACGGAATCCAAGGTCGATTCTCTTAGCCAACCCCCTCTAGAATTGTGCATCAGCACGCAGGACGCTTGGTACTCCGCCACGACTTCAGCAATATCAGGCTGCCGCCGGAATCCCCAAATATCGTTGACGATTTCGGCCCCAGCAGCAATCGCCGCTCTAGCAACATCCGGCTTAGTCGTGTCGATCGAAATGATGGGAAAATCGGGCTTTTGGGATAACGCCTCTATTACCGGAGCAACGCGATTGATTTCGCTCTCAAAAGTTACTTCTTCAAAACCGGGTCGAGTCGACTCCCCTCCAATATCTATCACATCCGCTCCCTCTCTCGCGAGTGATTCGCCTTTGCGAACCGCCTCTATTGGGTCCAGATACCGACCTCCATCCGAGAAGCTATCGGGCGTAATGTTAAGCACCCCAAAAACGCCGCATCGATTTCCCATTGGCCAATCCAGTTTTCCTAATTTCAGAACGCTCATCTCAATCTAGTGAATCGAATACACCCATTTCACTGCTCTTGTTCAACGTATTGGGCAAGACTGTCTCTTTCCATCTCATCTAACTTCGACGATAATTCGCCGATGATCCCATGTCTACCGGCATCAAAACGCAAAGCTTGGCCGGTGTTCATTTCCTCTACTGTCTCTATCCCTTTTCCGGAGCTCGTTATAAATACCCTTTCCGCCTCTTCCAAGTCTTCCAGATAGAACTTGCCTTCCAAAACGGAGTATCCGGCTTCCTTCGCGATTCGGATTACCTTCGCCCGGATAACACCCTCAAGCAGCCCGCAATCCACAGACGGAGTCCGTATAGAGCCGGATTTCTCGAAAAACAGGTTCGCCATGCTGCATTCCGTCAATTCCCCTCTTTCATTCGTGAACAGGCACTCATCGAAACCATGCTCTTCCGCCAAATGCAGCTCTCTCACATTGTCCATGTAATTGAGCGTTTTGTGCTTAACGGTAAATGCAGACGAACCCTTCACTACAGAAGATAAGCGAATCCGCAACGGACTTCCTTTGCCCATTGCCGAAACGCGCTTGAAATACAAATACGTAAGACTCCGGGATTCCGCTTTCGCAGTGGCAATCTTCAGGGCGCCGTCCGCAACCCTCATCGATTCAATCAATGCCTTAGCCTGCAAGAAAAGCTCTTCCTTAGAAAAATCCAAATGGATACCCGCAGCGCTAACTCCCGCCTTGTGCCGCGCGACATGCTCATCGAAGAAACACGGCAGCCCATTCCGGATCTTTATCGTTTCGAAGAGGCCAAAGCCGTAAGATAGGCCTTCGCTATTGGCAGGCAGAGACACTTCGTCTCGCTCCAGCAAATCCCCGTCTACAATGATTCTATTTTCCATCGCTACAATTTTCCCATAGCCTTCAGAATAGCTTCCGCTTTGTACAAAGTCTCGTCGTATTCGAATTCTGGAACGCTGTCCCAAACTATCCCTCCACCAACGTTGAACGCGACCCGCCCTTCGGCAATTCTCAAAGTGCGTATCGCTATGTTGAAGTCAGCCTCTCCGCCACTTCCAAGATACCCGATCGATCCCGTATAGATGCCCCGACATCCCGACTCGATCACGTCAAGCGCCTCCATAGCTCTGATTTTCGGAGCTCCTGTAATTGATCCACCCGGAAACATGGCGGCCAAGCAATCCAAAATATCCTTTCCTTTCGCTAGGCGACCCGAAACCGAGGCTGTCTGGTGTATGACAGACGCATAGGTCTCTAAAGCGAATAGATTATCAACCTCAACCGATCCAATTTCGCAAACCCGTCCTAGGTCGTTTCGTTCAAGATCAACGATCATGAGCAACTCGGCTCGGTCCTTTTCAGAAGACGCCAATTCGCGTTCCAGGCTCGATTGCTCATCCCTATTCCGCCCCCTCGGACGCGTACCTTTTATCGGACGGGTGTTGGCCACACCATTTCGGCAATGCAAAAATCGTTCAGGCGAGGTTGAAAGGATTACTTCGTCGCCAAAATTCATATACGCTGAATAAGGAGCCGGATTGTCCATTCGTAAACGCCGATAAAACGCCGCCGAACTCCCGACAAAGCTAGCGGCATATCCGCGAGACAAGTTCGCTTGGTAAATCTCCCCTTCCAATATCAGCTGTCTGACACGTTCCACCTTCTCCAGATAGTCATCGCGAGAGAGATTACTGCTTAACGGACCTACTTCAAAATCAATCGAGGGCGGCTCCAATCTGCTTTCATTCAGAATCGATTTCAGCCGTTCGCCCGCTTCCGAAGCTCCAACATTTCGCGAATTTCGGGCTAGGAAGAGCTCTCCAGTCGAGTGATCCCAAACCAAGACCGCATCATATAGGTAGAATCGCAAGTCAGGTGACTTCCTTTCGCTATCGAAACCCAAGGTCGACTTTCTTAGCCGTCTTCCGAAATCGTACCCGAAATACCCCAATGCTCCGCCGTACAACGGCATCTGCCTCCGGGAAGAGACGTCCTCCAATACAGAGCCTAGTTCTGAGCGAAGATATTCAAGAGGATCGCCATGAAAGATTTCCATTCCTTTTGTCGTGACTACCTCAATACGATCACCGTAAGCAGCAATTTCCTTCCTCGGAAAACAAGCGAAGATCGAGAATCGACCGAACCCATAACCTTGGGAGACACTGTCCAGCAATATAGACCCAACGCGCTTCTCCGCTTGCCCTAGGACATCTGCGGGAGTCGCATCGGACTCCAATTTCTCAAGAGTATCTATACAGTACTCTGGCATCTTCGAGCTAAAGCGACAGCTGCGCCTAACAACTCCATTCCATATTCAGTCAACAGCGCTTCTGGATGAAACTGAACTCCCCAAATTGGATGGGTCCGATGAGATAGAGCCATAATCTCCCCATCCTCCGATTCGGCATCGACAACCAGCGAATCGGGCAACGAATGTCTTTCGACAACAAGAGAGTGGTAGCGTGTTACGGTTAGCGGGCTAGGCAAACCTTGAAATAGCCGATTCCCCTCATGGACCACCGAACGCGTTTTTCCATGCATGGGTTCTCGCGCCCTAACAACCTTCGCCCCTTGCGATACGGCTATGGCCTGCATACCCAAACAGACTCCCAGGATGGGAAACCTTCCCATGAAAGCGCGGGTAGCTTCAACGCAGATCCCCCCTGAATCAGGTCCCCCAGGGCCTGGAGATAGGATAATCAAATCGGGAGCCAGTAACGCGATACGGTTTATATCGATTCGGTCATTCCGAACAACCGTGACATCTTCATCAATGGTCGAAATGTATTGAAAAAGATTATACGTAAAGGAATCGTAATTATCGATCAAAAGGATCATAGCGATAACTCCTATCCAATCGATTGCTCGATATGCATGCTATTCGGATCCTCAGTTGATCTCAGTCCAGCATGTATTGAATCAAGGCTCTTCTCGTTTCCATTTAAAATTCTATCTGTAAGAATGGACTTGTCCAACGCCGGCATGCTCAGATCGGGCAACTCCGATCTCTCGAAGAAGCCGAACTCCCCTTCCTCGATGTCGCTAGGCAAACGGGCAAGCCTTTTCTCGACAACGAAGATAAACATCAGCCAATGGCCAGTTCCTTCGTAATCGACCTCGGACAAGATGCATCGAAGCGAGAGATCCGAGTCAGCGATTTCCATGCCGACCTCCTCCTCTGCCTCTCTTCGAGCGCATTCGAAAGGCGATTCTCCCGTCTCCATTTCAAGCTTGCCCCCGATAGCGCACCAAAGGTCTCGATTGGGCGCTTTGCTCCTGCGAATCAAGAGCAGGCGGTCATCCAACGAGCGAAAGTAGAGCAATACTCCAATACGATATCGATTCATTTGTATTCGCGCTCTCCATACAATGCCGTGCCCACGCGTACAAGCGTGCTCCCTTCCAATATGGCTTCACCCAGATCGCCGCTCATCCCCATCGACAATTCCGGGAGACGGATGTCGAATCTCTCTGCCAGCCTATCGCGGCACTCTCTCAATCGAGCGAAACAGTTTCTGGCCACTGAAGGATCTCGATCGAGAGGGGCGATCGTCATTAGGCCCTCCGTCTCCAATCGATCTTGCTCCAGGGCGTATTCCAGCAACGCCTCCGCATCTTCGGCCTTTGCCCCCGATTTATTGGGATCGTCTCCCGCATTGATCTGCAGCAAAATCCTTAACTTGACGTCAAGATCCTCAGCTCGCTTTTGCAGAGCGGTCAAGATCTTGGGCCGATCCACCGACTGTATCCTCCAAAAACTTTCGACCGCCCTCTTTGCCTTGTTGCTCTGCAACGGGCCGATCAACTCCCACCGAACACCCTCGTTCGCTTCCTCTATCTTCCCAAGGGCTTCTTGCACCCGATTCTCTCCGACGGAAGGGATACCCGCCCTCAAGGCGAAATTCGCCGCGTCAACAGGATGATTCTTGGTTACCGGCAATAGTCGCGCGCTCCCTTCTGGCCGATTAGCCGCGCCAATAGCGCGATCAATTCGCTCCTGGACCCGATTTAGATTTTCAAGGAATGACTCGTAATCTACTAACATTAAAAAATCTTCTCTTTCAATTTATACGAAATAAGCTAGATTTATATTTCTTTCGAGCCCACCCATCAACGCCATGCAAGTCGATAATTTCAAGATTTTCGCCGACCTCGTAGAAACCAAAAGTTTTTCCAAGGCTGGCCGCATCAACGGAATCACGCAATCCGCTGTAAGCCAGCAAGCTCGAGCGATGGAAAAGCACTTCAACAACCTTCTCATCGATCGCAGCCAAAAGCAATTTCAGCTGACGCGCGAGGGCAATCGCGTTTATCAGGCGGCCAAAGAAATCCTCCATGTCTACGAGAAGATGATGAGCGAACTCATGGAGATGAAGAAAGTGATAAGCGGCACGATTCGCATCTCGACGATCTACAGCATCGGGCTTCACGAGCTGCCTCCATTCATCAAGTCCTTTCTAACGGATTTTCCTTCGGTCAACGTTCGCGTGGAATACCGTAGATCAAATCTTGTTTACGAAGACATACTGCAAAATTCGGTTGATTTCGGACTCGTCGCCTTCCCGATAAAAATGAGGCAAATCGAGATTATCCCTTTTCGGGAGGATCGGCTTGTAGCCATTTGCCACCCAAACCACCCGCTTGCCCGCAAAACGAACGCCGACGTGAGCATGCTGGGAGAGTACAAATTCATCAGTTTCGATCCCGATATTCCTACCCGCAAGGCGGTGGATCAAATATTCCGCGACAATAAGATCGATGCGGAACCGGTCATGGAGTTCGACAATATTGAAACGGTGAAACGAGCAGTGGAAATCAACGCGGGGATCGCAATTGCCCCTCAAGCCACTGTTGCCCAGGAGATCAAGCAAGGCACGCTCGCCTCAGTAAATTTGAATGGAAGGGGCTTCACCCGGCCATTGGCGATTCTCCACAGGAAGGGCCGCGTGCTCACTCCCGCCATGAAGAAGTTCGTGAAAACGCTCACTGGCAAGGAAGTCGAAGACGCATAGAACGTTGTCCTTTCCAGCGATTCTTCTGTTTCCCGAGATATCGGAGGATACAGCTTAGATACTCCTTGGCTCATTCTTCATTCAAGCTGGTAAAAAAGGCGAGGCCGGCGAAAACCCCTTAACGCCGACCTCTATTTTTTCTGCTCCTGCAAAAAAGCCAATACTGTAACCTCGATCAAACGAGATGAGATACAGCTACTGCAGCATTGGATGCGCCAAATAGGCCAAGGCAGGGCGATAGCGTGAAATCGAGCGCGTCAACCAGCTCTTTTGAACACCTCTAGCCGATTTGGACGCCACAAGCTCCTGCCTTTGGTCAAAATCGAGCGTATCAAACCCATTCGGATTCGGCTCCCGCCAACTCAAGAGACCTTGCCTCATAAGTAGCGATCGCTGGGCCACCGAACTCATGCCGTTTGAGCAAACCGAATTCAAGGAAAATCAGCGTTGCCTAAAATCTCCCTGACGGTTCATTCCAGAGCCAATTTTCAGGCTCCGTTCGACACGCTTCTAGTAGCCCCTGTTGGGGGCCAGCCATTTTTCAGCTTCTTCTATCGAGATTCCCTTTCGCGACGCATAGTCCTCCATTTGATCTCGATCGATCATGCCAATATTGAAGTATTTGACGTTTGGATGCGCAAAATAGAAACCGCTAACCGAGCTTCCAGGCATCATGGCAAAATTCTCCGTCAAACTTGCTCCCGTATTCTCTTCGGCGCTCAACACTTTCCAAAGGGTTGACTTCTCCGAATGATCAGGCGCCGCGGGATAACCCGCTGCTGGCCGGATTCCCCGATACTTTTCTTCAATCAACTCAGTATTGCTTAGCGTTTCGCTGGCATCGTATCCCCAAAGTTCCGTTCTTACCTTGCGATGGGTTCTTTCAGCTAAGGCTTCAGCAAAGCGATCGCCAAGGGCTTTTATCATTATGGATGAATAGTCATCCGCTTGATTTTCGTACTTCTTCGCGAACTCATCCACGCCAGAAATGGCGCAAACAAAGCCGCCGCAATAATCGAGACGCCGGCTATCCAACGGCGCCACGTAATCGGACAGGGACATATATGTATCTGATTTTTCCTTACGCTTTTGCTGCCTCAAGCAATGGAGCGTCCCTAAAGGGGATCGACTATCTTCATCCCCGTACAGATCTACATCGTCTCCTCTGGAATTGCACGGCCACAACCCGACAACACTACGGGCTCGGAATAGCTTTCCCTCTATAATCATATCCAGCAGACGTTTCGCCTCGCCAT
>CAZFUD010000204.1:0-7609 GCA_964521705.1 uncultured Opitutaceae bacterium
ACTCTAAGTCCGGGAGAGTAGTCTCGATGCTTGATTGTTGAATCTCGATCCTAGATGAGGGGATCTGGTAGCAAGAATCCAGTCATGAGCTGTAAGGACCTAGCCTCCAGTATCGAATTCTCCTAGTTTTCCGCTCCTTTTTGATTGATTAGGGTTGTGAGCGCTTTGACCACAGCTGGATTTTTCTCGGCCACGTTCTTGGTTTCCTTTTCAGGGGAAGCGTGGTCGTAGAGTTCCACGTATCCATCTTTGTGAAGCGTTAAACGGTGGCTGGCGTTCCGTATAGTTCGAGCTCGGCCAGTGTAGGCATAGGCAGTGTGCCCTTTGGCATTTGGGTTCTTGATCTGAGGGACGAGCGACGTGCCATGAGTGAAGTCGGGGTAGTCCAAGCCGGTGAGCTCGCAGAGGGTAGGGAATAGATCGAGGGTTTCAACAACTGCATCGGTTTTTGTCCCAGGATTATTCATACCCGGGACAGAAATGATAAGCGGTGAACGCAAAGCTTCTTCGAAGAGGCAGTGCTTGCCCCAGATTGCGTGTTCACCGAGGTGCCATCCATGATCGCCCCAAAGAACGACGATGGTGTCTTTGTCGCGGCCGGTTTCCTTTAGTTTAGCTAAGATGAGCCCCACGTGATGGTCAACATAGCTGACGCAGGCCGCGTAGTGCTTGCGCACTGCTTCCGCGTATTCTTTGTCAACGTTAGGATCTTTTCCGTAGTGGTAGTACTGATTGGTAAACTCGCCTGATGCGTGCCAGGTGCTTTGCCAACTGGGTTTTTCAGGATGGGGGATCGGAGGCAGTTTGATTCCTTCGTAGGGATCCATGTAGCGCTTGGGCGCTCCGAAGGGGAGGTGGGGCTTGATGAATCCGATCGCCAGGAAGAAGGGGGTGTGGGACTCGGCTAGATTTTCGAGTTGCGCGAGGCCCTCGACGGCGATCAGCCCATCGTGGTAGTCGGGGTCTTCGCCCTCGTCGCTTTGCATGACATCCATTTTGTTCTCCGAGAAGGATCCGATCGGCTTGATCTCTCCGTGGATGAGGGAGTGCATGGCACCTCGTGGATGTTTCCATCTTCCGGTCGGCATAAGCTGTCGATCCCACGCCCCGGGCATTTCCAGAACGTTGTGATCGTACCAATCCTCGCCACCCCAACCGCCAGGATGATGGGAAACCTTGCCTACCGATACGGTTTTGTATCCATTTTTCCGAAACCACTCTGGCATGCTGGGAGGAATGGTGGAATCGGGGGACTTCAGTCTCTCGGCGCGCTGAAAAAGAGCTTGGTTGCCGTAGGAACCATACTGACCTGTCAGCATTGTGTAGCGAGAGGCGCCGCAGGTGGGGGCGTTGACGTAGTGGCGATGAAAGGCTCTTCCGTTCGCAGCTAGACGATCAATATTTGGGGAGTGAATGTAGCCCACTCCGAAGGAGTTCAATTCGGGTCTCAAGTCGTCGACGCAGATCAACAAGACGTTCTTTTTATGGCTAGAGCTGGATTGGGCGTGGCCGACGACCAGAAAGCTTAACGCGATAGCGACAAGGGCTAATCGGGGAATTAAGGGAAGAAATCGCATGGTTACTATGCTCCGGTTAGAAGCCGCAGGGTGTCAATTTTCTTCGGGGAGCGCTTCAAGGAATATTTGTCTAACCGCAGAGGACGCTGGGGTCGGGGAGGAATGGCAGGTTGAGATGGTAGGGCTGACTGTCCCAGTCAGCCCTACCTTTAAATGTCTATTTTCTGCGCCCCCTTCGGTTAGTTTAATCAACTTTCAGAATCTCCCATTCGTCTTCCGGCAAGTGCAGGAAGACTGCCATTCGCGATGCTTCTTCTTCAAGAGCCTTGCCATAGGCCTTCGATTTTGGAGCTTTGTGGACGTATCCGATTTGCAGTTTTAATCTGTCGTTGATTACGCTGGCATTTACCCAGCCAATAATGTCGTCTCGCCAGAGGATGGGTAGGGCGTAGTAACCGCGCTCGCGCTTGGCTGCGGGGATGTAGGCTTCGAATCGGTAAGACCAATCCCAAAGGTGTTCGAACCGATCTCGGTCGCGGACAAGTGGATCGAAGGGAGCCAGGAATCGGACCTGATCGGCCGGCTTATTTAGTCCGATTTTCGTATCGATCCACGTATATGGAAAACCATCGATGGTTTCTTGTCGGAAACCGTTGGATTCCAGAACTTCGTCGAGCAGCGTCTTGCGTCTCGAAAGCTTGGGTACTATATGCTTCAGACAATTGAGAGCTCGGTTGAGCGTCTTCATGTCGAAGGGAGAATGAAATCGAGCTATTAATAAGGCCAGAGCTTGAAAGCGTTTTTCGGGAGATTGTTCGCGTGTTGGTTCCGCTGCTCGTTGATAAAGGCGTACGCCCTTTCTCCTACCAGCGATGCGGAGATGACCATAGTGATGCAGCTTCTCCAGAGCCCTTTTGGTGGCTTTGGAAAAACCACCCCAGCCATTCCGAGTTCGTTTGGATCCGAAAGTCGCTTCCAGGTCTTGCGGATGAACGGATCCACTTTCATCCATATGCTCGAGCACTTCTTCCTCGAGTTTGGATAGGCGATAGGATTCTCTTGGGTGAAGCAGTGATGATAGCGAACGTGGGAGAAATCCGTAGGCGAAAAGGAAGTCTTCATCGACATTAAGATTTGGATACAGAGTTTCCAAATCGCTAGATCCGTAGTTCTCGACTCGATGCCTCAGAATCAAGTCCTGCGCCCGGGCAGGACTGCGAATAGGATCAGCCTGCAAAAACCCGAGCTTCTCTATCGCTCTGTTCAAAGTTGTGGGTGGAAAGAGCGTATTCGCGATGGCGACCTTTCGAAGTGTTTGGATATCGGATGTCGGCATTATTGGATAGTCTTCAAACGGCAAAACCCATTTTGAAGCAAGGAAGTAAGCCTCGGAGGGCGCGGAGATTGTAAATATTAGATGATGTCTTAAATAGGAGCATCCGGCGAGCTACATTCCAGTGATTACTTTGGTCGTTTCATAAAGCCCTTTGGCGCTTGAGCAGTTGAGGTGGAAAAAACCTGGCCGCTCGGAGATCGTCCGCTACCCAAAATGCCCCGAGGGTTTTACAAATCCCCCGGCGTGTACCTAACGGCGATTCTTCAAGATTAGGGCAGGCATCCTGCATGTATACAGAAATTGAGAAGACGGGCTAGAAGCCTGTGCGACCATAAAAGTTCGCGTGAACATCCTTTGTAAATTTGTTGCTAGATTTTTTCGCATTGAATGGCTAAGTTCATAGAGTTCCCGTCAGTGGAGGACATATTTCAATTATGAAGAAGCTATTGGTAATCGTTTTCGGCCTCGTTATTGTGGGGGTGGTTTTGCTGCTGGTATTCTCCAAAGCCATCGGTTCTGGAATAAAAGCAGGCGTTGAGATATTCGGACCGGAGGTAACTCAGACTCCAATCACATTAGAATCCGTCCATCTGTCAGCATTCTCTGGCAGCGGAGCGATATCAGGGCTGGTAGTTGGCAATCCGGAGGGATTCAATACCCCGCACGCGATCAAGCTCGAAGGATTCAGCATGAAGCTGCAACCCATGTCGGTTTTGTCTGACAAGATCGTAATCAATGAAATCATTATCGAAGGACCCGAGTTCATATTGGAAACGGGCGTGGGTCTGGGAAAAAGCAATATTGGAACGATTCTGGCGAACATTGAGGAGTTTACGGGCCCAAGCGATGCTGAGCCGGTAGAGGGGGAATCCGGCTCTTCGAAAAATGTGCAGATCGATTTGCTTCGCATAAACGGAGGGAACGTAAAAGTTTCTAATAAGCTGTTAGGCGGTCAGGCATTGACGGTTCCCTTGCCGGATATCGAATTGACGGATATAGGAGCCGATGATGACGGCACCACCTTCGGCGAATCCATGAAGATTGTTTTCCAAGCGATCAACCAGGGAATCGTTTCTTCGGTAAGCAGTTCGGGCAAGGTTGTGGGCGATCAGCTCAAGAATGTGCAGGAAGCGACTCAAAAGGGTGTCGGCGCCTTGCTCAAAGGATTGAAGGACACGCTCGATAAAAAGGAGAACTAGGTTCGGAGAGTAGCGCAGGCATCCTGCCCGTTTGCGGAGATTGAGAACACAGGCCCGTCGTCGCTCACGAGCTATGCCCGGTAAAACTAGAAGCCTAGGCTGCCTTTGTGAGTGGCCCGCTCCTTCGTTCGAATTGAAGCTCGGAACGCGATCGTCGATCGCGTCTACAATTTCGAATATGCTGAAAATCGCTACTTTCGACTCCAGCGTCGCTGGGTTTTCTTGAGCTGTACGGGCGCTGTTTGTATTAGGCAGCCCATTACGCAGGGTTGATCTCTCAGGGCCTTCCATTCGTCGCTGTTGACGCGCCATTTCAAGGAGGAGGCTGTGGGAGCGGTAGTAATGGTTTCGTCATCCATTTTGAAAGCGATGTCGCTGGTTGTGCTTCCGCGAGATTGGTCTAAGGCTTCTCGATACTGATAGAAGAACGGCTCGGTGTCGGCCTTGTGATCGAGAATCCAAGTGATATGCTTGATCTGATCGGGTAAATAGCTCTCAAGCGGATAGACTTCAGTGGCGCTGAGCCGAACTCCTTCTTCATTCCTGAACACATTGCCTTTCACGATGACAAGTTTCTCATTGGCAAGATTTTGTCCGTACTCTTCGAAAGCATCCGCGTAGCAATTCAAAGCGACGCTCCCTTGTTTGGTGCCAACATTGAAAAGGGCCCACATGCGGTTATCGCGTCGCGATAGCTTTTTAGTTACACCAGAAGCGACCCCGCAAATTTGGAACTCGATGCGGTCGCCTAGATCATCGACTTTTTCCACGTCGAAGTTGGTGAGAGCCTCCGCGAGACCTTTGTATTCATCGAGTGGATGTCCGGAAACGTAAAAGCCGAGAAGCTCTTTCTCGTAGGTGAGCATTTCGTGCTGGGGAAATTGCTTGCTCATATCGATTTCGTGGCTCGCCCCGTTGGCCCCATTGTCATTGCTGTCGCCATTGTCTGACTCAAGCATATCGAAGAAAGAGTTTTGGCCGGCCTCGCGATCCCGTTGCTGAGCGGCCGCGAAGTTGATAGCCTCTTCTAGTCGATGGTAGATGGCTCCGCGAGGCTCCAGTGAAAAGTCGAAAGCTCCCGTCTTGACCAGGCATTCGATCACCCGCCGATTGACTGCTTTGGAATCCATGCGCTCGAGGAAATCGTCGAAATTCTCGAAGGGTCCATTGGCTTCCCGCTCCTCGATGATTTTGAGAGCGGCTGAGTCGCCAACCCCTTTAATGGCTCCCATTCCGAATCGAATCGATCCCGGACGGCCAGCGGCTTTGTCCTCGGGATCGTCTACCACTGGAGTGAAGGATTGCCGAGAAGTGTTGATGTCCGGGGAAAGCACGCGGATCCCCATAGCTTCCGCTTCGTCGATAAAGTGGGCGACCTTGTCGGCATTGCCTTGTTCGCTGGAAAGAATGGCCGCCATGAATTCTACGGGGTAGTTGGCCTTTAAATACGCAGTCCGGTAGGAGAGCATGGCGTAGGCGGCCGAGTGGGATTTATTAAAGCCATAGGCGGCGAACTTCTCCAGAATACCGAAAATCCCGAGGGCCATTTTTCGGCTCATTCCGTGAGCCTTGTCGGCCCCCTCAACGAAAACCTCTTTTTGGGCTTCCATCACGGAAGCGATCTTCTTGCCCATGGCGCGCCGGAGTATGTCCGCTTCGCCAAGCGTATAGCCAGCTATGATACGAGCAGCTTCCATAACCTGCTCTTGATAAACCATGACTCCATAGGTCTCGCTGACCAGATCTTTCAACATCGGGTGGGGCACTTCGATGGTGTTGGAGTCCTTTTTCCCCTTGATGAACTGGGGAATGAATTGCATGGGACCAGGGCGATAGAGAGCGACCAACGCGATGATTTCCTCGAAGGCGGACAGGCCGATTTGCTTGCAGAGCGACTGCATGCCCGTGGATTCCAGCTGGAATACGCCAATCGTCTTCCCCTGGTTAAGCAGCGCGTAAGTTTTCGGGTCGTCGAGGGAGACCTTCTCGATATCGAATTTCTCCATGCCAGGCAGGCGTCGAACGCTGGCCTCGGCATCGGAAATCACTGTCAGCGTCTTGAGACCGAGGAAGTCCATCTTTAGGAGTCCCAGATCCTCGGCGGGGCCTTTGGCGTACTGAGTGGTCAGGTCGCCTTCCTGTAATGTCACCGGAACGAGATTGTGAATAGGTTGATCGCCGATGATAATGCCGCAAGCGTGCTTGCCGGTGTTGCGCACCATGCCCTCGATGATATTCCCTTGCTCGACGATCTTCTTGGCGACGGGATTGCTTTTCATTTCCTCGCGCAGCTCTTTCGACTTTTCCACCGAGGCATCTAGCGAGATGTTGAGCTCGTCCGGGATCATCTTGGCGATCCGGTCCGCGTCAGCAAAGGCCACGTCATTGACGCGAGCGAGGTCGCGAATGATCATTTTCGCCCCAAAGGTTCCGTAAGTGATGATGTTGGCGACGCTTTCTTCACCGTACTTTTCGCGGACGAAATTTACCACTTCTTCGCGTCGTCTCATACAGAAATCGATATCGAAATCTGGCGGGGACACGCGTTCCAGGTTGAGCATGCGCTCGAATAGTAAACCGAATCGAAGCGGATCGATGTCCGTTATTTTCAATACGTAGGCGACGATGCATCCCGCTCCGGACCCGCGTCCGGGCCCGACGGGGATCTTCCTGCCACGAGCGAAGTTGATGAAGTCCCAAACGATTAGGAAATAGTCGATAAAACCTGTCCCAGAAATTATGGCCAGCTGGTAGTCTAGCTGTTGACAGAGAAACTCGGCGAAGTCTTCCCTTTGCCCCTCTTGGGGAACGTAGGCCTCCCGGTTATCGTAATCGACTCCATATCGGTCTAGCAATCCGCGCTTGCAGAGCTCTAAGAGCAAAGTTCCGTTAGCCTTAATCTCGGCCCGTTGATCGGGATTCAGTTTGCAGACTTCGTCGGAACCATTCTGCTTATTGACCTTCGTTTTTTCCACTTCGTAGATGTCGAGGATGTGGTCAAACGCGTTGGGGTCCTCTTTGAAGGATTTTAGCTCCGGTGGCGCCTCGAAAACGGGGTAGTGATTTTCGTCGAAAGGGATTTCCAGATCACACATTTCCGCGACGAGGACGGTGTTGTCGAGCGACTCGGGAACTTCCTTGAAGATCTCGTGCATCTCCTCCCGGCTCTTGAGATAGAATTCCGTTGACGGGTATTTCATCCGGTCTGGGTCGGAAATGATCTTGCCTGTTTGGATACACAGAAGGGCGTCGTGGGGCTCGGCGTCTTCCTTGTAGACGTAATGGGAATCGTTAGCGCAGATGATTTTCAGATCGAATTCCTTGGCCAACTTGATCAGACCCGGATTGATCCGCTTCTGCACAGGCATTCCGTGATCCTGCAGCTCGATGAAATAGTTTTCCCGACCGAAAATGTCGATGAAGTCGGCTGTCACGCGGCGAGCATTGGCTTCGTCACCATAGATTAGATACTGAGCGGCGACGCCGTTGATGCACCCGCTGAGGCCGATCAGCCCTTTGGAGTACTGGGCCAGTTTTTCAATATCCGTGCGTGGCCG
>CAZFUD010000205.1:0-7551 GCA_964521705.1 uncultured Opitutaceae bacterium
GCGCAAAAATGGCTGGATCGTTTGGGATGACTCCAAAGAGACTGGTAAGTGGGTGCTAACAGTCACTGAAAAGGGCAAAAGAGCAATCACGGAGGATATCGATCCAGACGAACGATGGGCTCGATCATGGAATGGAAAATGGATATTCATAGCATTCGATCTTCCGGCCTCTAAGCAGTCGCTACGGCGAGAGTTGCTCGACTGGTTAAAGATTCATCGCTTCGGAAGACTGCAAGATAGCCTATGGGTCACTCCATTTTTCGACAGTTCCTGGAAAGGTGATCTTGCTAGTTCGAAGTTCGATCCTTCTGGAGTGTCATTTATCGAAGGTGTTTCATTCGCCAAAAGCACTGATCGAGATTTTGTGTCCAAATCTTGGAACTTCGATGAGATCAATCACCGATACGAACGCCTGATTACCTTTCACAAAGCAATCCAAAATCGCGATTTTGACAACAACTTTGGCAATTGGATTCATCAAGAAAACGCTCTCTGGAAAGATGCCTTTGAGATAGACCCGTTCCTTCCCGATGAACTTCTCCCCAACAAATACCAAGGGAAAAAAGCTTTTGCAATTAGACGAGCGAGCTATGCCCAATTAAAGCTCCAATAGAACGACTGTCCGTGAGAAACTCCTCCCGTTTTTTGCGCAATAATCTTGATCACGTGATCAAGATTATTGCGCAAAGGTGGTCGGTTGCGTCTCGGCTAAGACGTGTCTGCAATCTGTCGAGAGGGATTTTCTAGTTACCAGGCGCGTTCTTTTGTTACCAGGTGCGTTCTTTTAATAGTTCTTGTATCTGCTCTTTGGGCACAGGCAATCGGTCCATGTGATCTTCGAGCCATTTGGAGAAATCCTTTTCAATCTCGTCCGACCAGCGAGTATCAATTTGACCGGAAGTGTAAATGCCCGCCTTGATACGTTCGAAGCCGAACTGGTCACGCAAGCGAATCAGCTCGGAGGTTTTCACCACTTTCTCCGCTAGGTGTGCGGGAATCACTATAACGCCTGAGCGCTTGCCCAGAATGACATCGCCCGGCATAACCGTTACGCCTCCTACATTTACAGGAACATTGATACCGGTTATCATGGATGCCCAGTAGAAGCTTGGATTCCAGCCACGCACATAACCATTGAAGCCCTCGATTTTTTCCAGTTGTTCCAGGTCGCGGGCCACTCCATTGAAAAGCACTCCATTACCTGAATTGGAAAAGATCGTGGTTCCCAGGGTCGCTCCGATGATCGGGCCGCCATCGGTTTGATTGTTGTATACATCCGCCACAAACACATCCCCCGGTTGCAGCATGTCAATTGGCCAAGTGACCTGGCCTCCGGAATGGCCGTCCTCTTTGGCTTGGGCGTCAACCACTTCATTGACGTCTTTCCGCAAAGGCATGTACATCGCCGTCATTGCTCTGCCGCAAAGCGTCTCGCCCGGATGCACGTGCTCCCAACCATCCTCGAATTGATACTCGTAGCCTTCGTTTTTCAAAACCACCCAGGCAGCTTCGATATCCACAAGCTTCATACGTTCGATAATACTATCGGAGACTTTTGGGCGCCCATTCGGAAAGCGCTCTCCTTTCCACTGAGGGGTGAATTTGATCATCGCTTCCCTGTCCAAGACAAATGGCATGCCCCATGAAAGCTGAGCCGCAAACACCAAGCTGAAGACTGCGGCAGCTACAAATATCGTTCGGTATGTAATCATGTTTTTCATTAGAATTTGTTTCTGTTAATTAAAGTCCCCTGATTCCCGCGTTCGCCATCAAGCAAAATCCGAACTGGATCCAGGTTCCTGAGGCGTTTCGTAGATTCCACCCTCTACCTTGGCCGGATGCAAAAAGTATTTCTGCAGGTGCGGTATATGCTCCAAGAAAAGAGCGTCATGCCCCAAAGCGATATGGTTGAATAGCACCAAGTGCTGATGAATCTGGCCCATATCGCCCACGTGCGGGACAACGGTCAGCCCGAATTTCCGAGCGAGTAGGCTCACAGTGATAAATTCGCTAACACCTCCAACCCGAGTACAATCGACTTGCACGTAAGTAACCGCTTCAGCCTGCATGAAATTCTTGAAAAGCACCCGATTGGAAACGTGTTCTCCCAGGGCGATATCGATTGGAGCAATTTCTCGGGTTAAGGTCTGGTGGCCGAGAACATCATCCGGTTGGGTGGGCTCCTCAATCCAGAATGGCGACATGCAAGCCAGGGCTTTGGACGTTTCAATGGCCTTGGGCAAAGACCAGCTTTGATTGACATCCAGCATCACTCTAGCAGCGTCCCCGGCCGCTTCTCGCACAAGATAGGCTCGGCGAACGTCTCGTTCCGTCTCTGGCGACCCGACCTTAAGTTTCATGGCATCGAATCCGGCATCAACGGCCTTCCTAACGTTATCTCTGACCTGATCGTCAGAGTAATTGAACCAGCCGATAGAGGTGTCGTATCCAGGATAGCCAGTTTCTATGATACCCTCACGAGCAGCCCGTCCGGTTTTATTACTGTCCATTAGCCTGATAGCCTCTTCGCGGGTCAATTCATCCTCCAGGTAGCTGAGATCCAGCGTATTCACGATCTCTTCCGTGCTCAAATCGATCAGCAATTTCCAGAGCGGAACTCCGCGGACTTTAGCCCACAAATCATAGCAGGCGTTGGTGATGCTCGCCAAGGCCAGATGAACCATACCCTTGTGGGGACCTAGCCACCTATACTGCGGATGATCGGCCATCTGCTTGAACCGGGCTCCAAGATCCGACATCAACTCCTCGATGTCACAACCAGCCAAAGGAGCCGCCAAACCTTCCACCAAGGATCGGATTTCCTGATTGCCCGCTCCAATGGTGAATACGATCCCCGTGCCACAAACGGAGTTCGAACTATGAAGATAAGTTACGATGTAAGAGTAAACCGGATCCGTATGGACGGAGTCCGTACCGTCGCCCTCTTCGAGCAGAAACTCTTTTACTTCAGTAGTTATGCGATGAATTTCAGGCATCAAGAGTGTTTTTGGGCTCCGTATCTAAATCTTTTATACAGAGGAATGGTGAGCAATACTAAGGAAGCGAGCACGAATATCAGCGAAAACGGGCTTTGAACGATGGGAAGAAAACTTCCATTTGAAGCCATTAACCCCATTTGCATATTTTCCTCAGCGATTGGGGCTAGAATGAAGCCAATGACGAATGGCGCTAAAGGAATCTTCATCCGCTCAAAGGCGAAACCGAGCAACCCGAAAAACAGCATCGTCCACACATCGAACATGCGGGTAGACAAGGCGAACGAGCCGATAATGCAAAACACTAGGATCACCGGCATCAGCAAGCTCCTTGGCAAAGCGGCCAAGCGAGCGATATAGCGAACGGCCACAAGCATGAAGAGAAACATGAAGATATTGGATACGAACATGGTACCCATGATAGTGTACACCATTTCCGGGTTCTGCTGAAACAGCAGAGGGCCTGGCTGCAATCCATGGATAAGCAAGCCGCCCAGCAGAATGGCATCGACCACGCTCCCGGGAATGCCCAGCGACACCAGTGGAATCAGAGCCCCTCCGATGGTGGCATTGTTTGCCGACTCGGAAGCCACGATAGCCGTCTCTGAACCTTGACCGAATTTCTTTTGCTCCGCCGGCTTAGCCAGCGACTTAGCTGCGCTATACGCGGATACAGAACCGATGTTAGCGCCGATACCCGGCAGAATGCCGATCCATGTTCCAATTACAGAAGAGCGAAGTAGATTGGCTGCTTGATCGTTCCAATCCTTCAAGCTAAACAGCATCTCTCGGGCTCGCTTTAGCGGAATAATAGTAATCTTTTCATCGAGCCTAGCCAGATCGGAAATAATCTGGCTGATAGCGAACATGCCGATGAGCACTGGGAGTAGTTTCAGTCCACCATTGAGTTCTTCGAACCCAAAGGTCATGCGTAGCGTTCCAGTCGCTTTATCGATGCCGGGCAACGATGCCAGCACGCCCAGCGAAGCCGACAAAAACGCCTTGCTCATCGACTTGCCCCCAATGGAGGCGATGAGAACGAGGGCCAGCAATACCAAAGCGAAAAAGTCAAAGGGCCCGAGCCTTGTAGAGTATAGAGCTATCGGTCCCGAGAGAGTTATGAGGAAGAGCCAAGAAATGCACCCGCCTACGAAGGACGCGGTTATGCCCAAGCCCAGAGCCCTCCCTGGCCTCCCCGCTTTAGCCATGGGATAGCCATCCATGGTTGTCATTATGGAAGCAGGGGTTCCCGGCATTCTTAAAAGCGTGGCCGTGATCAACCCACCGCTGATGGCGCCTACATACATGCTAATCAGCAGAATGAAGGCGTTGATGGGATCCATGTTGAATGTAAGCGGCAACGTAAGAGCTATGAGCATAGCTCCGGTCAACCCGGGAATGGCGCCCATCGTAATTCCCAGGATCGTGCCGATGGCTACCAGCATAGCTCCTTGAGGACTGAATATATAAGCTGAAGCTGTTTGTAGGGCTTCCACAGTACTAGGGCAGATCGATGGTGAAGAGTTGAGTGAATACGTAGTGCAATCCAAAGGACATCAGCAAGGCGACTTCAAAGATCGGAACCCACTTGCTCCTATCCATACGCGTAAGAAAGAGACCCACGCCGATAACAAAAAGTATGGTGGCCCAAACGAAGGGCAGCAGGCCCAGTCCCATTAGCAGCACATAAACCACCGTCATCGCTATCGTTCCGATCGCATAGTCATAGCTCAAGTGGCTCGTTGATACCTATTCTGGCTCGGATTATCTTGATCTGAAATAGTTGATGACGACGATCGCGACAAATAGAAGGACGAAGAATACGGTCCACCATTCGAAGTCCGGAAGCTCCACACGACTCTCGGGCTTAATCCTTCCAAAAGTCTCCATTCTAAGATCGATTCGCTCGCTTAGCTCATCGCCTACGATTATCCGTGGGAGAATTTGCAGTTCCTCCGTTCGCTTAAGCATATAATCGGTTTTCATAACCTTGCCCATCACCTCGGCAAAGTAACTCACGATCGACGCGTCAGTACCTTTGGGAAACCACCAGTAGTGAAGATTGGCGCTATAAACGGGAAACCCTAGCTCCTCGCTCGTGGGAATATCCGGGATAGACGCAACGCGTTCTTTCCCCAAGTAGGCGATGGCCTTCAATCCATTCTGCTGGAACCGCACGTATTCGCCGACCGACAATATAATCGCGTCCAAATGGCCTCCCATTACACCCGCCAACCGATGCGCTCCTCCACCCGTCGCTACAAAACGAAAGCGAGCTCCAGGCAAAGTATTCTCGAGCATTATTGCGGTAAAATGCGTAGGCGTGTTCAAATTAACGCCAAACTTGAGCGTCTCCGGATTGGCCTTGGCAGCAGCCATCAGGTCACCGAGATTTTGATACGGCGATTGTTCTGAAACGAGTAGCACGACCCCGAATTGTCCGGTGGCCGCCGCCACTTCATAATCGTCCGGCCCATTGGGAGATTGGCCATTGGATTTCGCCACCATCAAGGCTTCGTGGAGACACAATACCGTATAGCCATCCGGTCTAGCGTCCTTGACATAACTGCTGCCAATCGAGGTTCCCCCGCCCGGTTTGTTCACGACAACTAGCGGTTGCGGCATCAACTCGTTATCATTGATAGCTTTCTGTACGATTCTAACAAAGGTATCGGAACCGCCACCTGGTTGAAAGGGCACTACCACTCGGATCGGCTTGCGTGGATAGTCATCCCCCATGCTCGATCCCAGTTTGATATACTGGAAGACTGATACGGCGATCAGGACGACAATACAGACATGCTTAATAAAATTTTTTTGAGACCCGCTCATGTAGAATACCTTAGATTCTCGTTCGGTTTCCTCATCGAATTTTTGGCCCCGTAACTTCCCACCACCGGCCCTGGTTGGTAGTTTTAAGAACGCCGCCGACTCCACCATAGTAAAGAGTTGGAGGCGAAGTTTTAGAATCAAAAACCAAAGTCCATGCGTGATTGGACCACCGTAATCCGGCGGATGTAAAGGTATCTCCACGGTCTTTGCTAATGAATACGCCCGCCTTGGTGCCAACGTAGACATGGTTCGGATTAGAAGGATCGATCGCCATGGATTCGATATGCTCGGTCAAAGGCACTACCCCAGATTTCCAGGTTTTGCCGCCGTCCCCACTCCTAAATACGCCGCGCGGTTGAGTACCAGCGTAGATGGTGTTCGAATCCGTAGGATCCAAAGCCAAGACTCGAACATCGACGTCATACAAGCCATCCGGATCAGCCGACCAATTCGATGCCCCATCCACAGTCTTGTAAACCCCGTGCCATGTGCCTGTGTATAGCGTATCCGGATTATTCAGATCGATGATCAGCGATCGAATCACTTTATCGATCAAGCCACTATTCATTTCTTCCCAAGAATTGCCACCATCGACGGTTTTGAATACTCCGTTTCCTTCGGTGCCCGCGAAGACGATCTGGTCATTATTGGGATGTAAAACCAGCGCCCGAATTCTGAGATCGGAAACGCCATTATTGATGGCCTTCCAACTACTGGCTCCGTTTACGGACTTATGGAGGCCCATCTCGTAGGTTCCCGCATAAATGATATCCGGATTGGATTGGCTGACCGCGATCACTCGCGGTGAATAGGTATCGAGTCCGTACACCGGCCAGTTGTCCTTGCCGCCATTCAGGGTCTTGCAAAACCCCTTTGCTGCCCCCGCATACAAGATCTCCGGATTCGTAGGATGGAGAGCCACCGCCTGGGTCTCGCCATGCCCGGGGGACCCCATTTGGGCAGCCGAATATTGGCTGAGTAAGGAAATCAAGCCAAACGCTAAGACTCCTGGTTTAGCCAAGATGAATCGACGGCCCAAACCATTGCTTGTAGGAGCGGCTTTACGCCGCGATTCCGCCGGAAAATTACAATGCGATCGCGGCGTCAAGCCGCTCCTACAATTTTTCATGAAATTATTCATTGTAGCGCTAGTTGTTTTCCCATGGAAAGTCGAAGCTGGGTTTGCTGGTGTAGCGATTGATCTTGATCTTTAGTTTGGATCCCGAACCAGGCGCGAGGTTCACCGTAAAGGCCCGGGCATCCAATGCTTTGCTGTTTTCCATTAGGGCCTGTTCGATCATACCGCTCCTCGGATTCCTTACGTCACGAACGGGTGGCTGGATCTCCGCCACTTGCGTAAAGGCGACGGAATCAAAACTATGCTCGCCATAGGCTCCCGCCTGGATAACTAGCTGTCTGGCTTCCACGGCATTCAGGTTGAGGACCTCGAGTTCAATCAAATCCTTTTCAATACGGGTCACCAATGCAGCCACGTCGGGTGGCAGTCCAGCCCGACGTCGTTCTCCATCAAAGTAGCGAACTTGCGAATACAGCATCTCTCCCTGGACTTTGACGGGCAGTCCACCGACAGTCAATCGGACGAGACTATCAAGTTTCATCGGGTCGACCAGAATCCACTTGTTATCGACAAAGGTTTCCGGATCGCCGTGCTCCTTTTGGATAAATTCTATTTTGCGGATCACCGTTTTCAGCTCATTCCTGA
>CAZFUD010000206.1:0-7540 GCA_964521705.1 uncultured Opitutaceae bacterium
CGAAGTGCTGCACTTGCCCGCCGCCGCGCGGATTCATTCCATGATGAGGTGTTGCCCAAAGACTGCCCGGATGCGTGATCACTTCGAAAATTCAGTAATCCTTCCCATTCAAGCTACGCATTACAGCGATTTGCCATTCTTCGAGATGGGCAAGCATGCGCTCAACCCGAGAGGACTCTTGGCTATGTAGATTGGTCGTTTCTTGGCTGTCTGAAATGAGATTGTAGAGTTCTAGAGTTTCCTGGCCCTGA
The DNA here is from genome assembly GCA_964521705.1 of uncultured Opitutaceae bacterium. Lineage (GTDB taxonomy): Bacteria > Verrucomicrobiota > Verrucomicrobiia > Opitutales > Opitutaceae > Pelagisphaera. Next base: position 252 of record CAZFUD010000206.1, read on the forward strand.
TCGACGATTCGATGGAGCTTCCATGGAAATTCAAGCCATGCGGCGTGACCTGGAAACTCGTTTTCCGGATACTGTGTATTTATCTCTCCAGCATCGAGATCGAGCCTTCCGTTAGGGTCATACTCCAGTCCTTGCTTCTGAGCTTCCAGAAGAGCGATCATCATTCGATCCGCGTAGGTTAATCGCCCGGGATGGGGATATTGCCAGAATCCGATACCGGTGCTTCTATTAAGAGTATTTCCGTTTATGAGCTCAAGAAGACTGACCCCATCCAGCGGGAATTGGTTAGCGAAGCTAGCGCCTGCGATTTCGACAAGCGTAGGGTAGATATCTGAAGTTACACAGGGTGTTTCAGTCGTACGCGAATCTTTGATACGCCCTGGCCACTCAAGCATTGCGGGTACGCGCAGCCCTCCCTCATATAGGGAACCCTTCTTTGCGCGCCCTCCGGAAGTCTCCGTATTCAATCCCCCATTATCGCTGCAGTACCAGAGTAGGGTATTCTCGTTGATGTCTAAGTTCTTGAGTTCGTTTCTTAGTTTTCCAAAAGCGCGGTCCATCGCGGTGATTTCCCGATAGTAACCGGCCATTTGCTTTTCCTCATATAGTCGCTTGTCATTACCCATCGCGTCGAAAGGGCTATGGGGAGAGCCGAACCAGATTATGCTAAGAAATGGAGTTGCCTTATCTGTCTGTTCGCGAATGAAATCGAGCGCGGCATCGATGATGATCATCGAGCTTTCGCCAGTCATCTGCTCGGCTATGCCATTGCGGCTCATAACGGGATCGAGATCAAAAAAGTTGGGGGTGGAAAGCCAGGTATCAAAACCGCTATTGGTTGGGTTGACGGGACTCGTAGGTTGGCAAGAGCCTACATGCCACTTGCCAAAATGCCCGGTTGCGTAGCCCACCGTTTTGAGGGCTTCGGCGATGGTCGTTTCTTGGGGCCGCATGGAGCGTCCGTGATTGAGGACATTGACTCGGTTCGGGTTTCTTCCGGTGAGCACGCTGGCCCGGGTGGGGGAGCAATTGGGCGCTGCGCTATAAAAGCGATCGAACCTTAACGAGGATCGAGCCATCTCGTCGAAGTGAGGGGTCTTGACGAATGGATGCCCATTGTAGCCCATGTCGCCCCAGCCCTGATCGTCGGCCATCACGAGGATGAAGTTGGGCTTATCGGAGCTGTAGGTTGTCAGGGTTAAGAATGCGAGCGAGGCAGCTGCTAAAACGAGGAATCTGACCATAGGATTCCTAGAGTGACTCAATACCCACGTCCGAGCAAGCCTCGAGGCCGCTACCCAAATTTAGTACCAAAACGGCCTCGGTAGGCAGTTGCGCCTGATCCGAGGCCGAAGCAAAATGCTTAAATGAAACTAGCGCCTACTTACGAGCCACCCATTTGGCGGCGTTGGCCAGGATCTTCTGATAGTCTGGATGCCCGTGAGCCCGTTCGTCATGCCCAAGAGTGATGCCAACGATTCGCGCTTTCGGATGTTCCGTTGTCCAGACGATTGGGTGGCGTTCGCCTGATTTGACGCTAACGCTGCTTTCCGCTAACACTCGAATTTTGGCAGCCCCATCGGGATGCCCGCCGCTATTCATCATATAGAGCTCATCCACAAGTTCGAATTCTTTGGATACGCCTTTCATGATAGGATGACGGCGATTGACCACGCGGACGCCCATAGGGCCCAGTTTGTCGTGGCCCCGAGTGCCGCCACCGACTATTTTAGCGTTCAATTCTGGCCACTCCTTGTAGCCGTACCAAGTTCCTGGATGCAGCATGATGACACCTTTACCCGCTTCGACTCGGTCCATGAGAGCTTTGCGGTAAGCAGGGGTGTCGAACTCCTTGCGATTGACGCTGATTATAGCCACGTCGGCATTGGCAAGCTCTTCGATAGCTTGCTCATTGTCTTCCGTGTAGTGTGTGGTTAGCCCAGCGGTTTCGAGAGTGGCCGAATCGGCTTTACCAAAAAACTCGTGGAATTTGTGAGAGGAGCCCCCGCCGATGATTAGCACGGATGACTTACCTTTTTCCCAATTAACGGGTGTGGCGGAAATAGGTGGTGGCCACTTTGGCTTGTGGAGTATGGGGGCAGGTTTCGTCGACGCCGACGGTTCAGGTCCAGCTTGGGCCACGATAAAAGCTAGTAAGTCCCGTAAGCCTGCGGCCCCAAGAGCTTCGAATCCTTCCGGCATTAGGCTGCGGCGCGTGTTTTCGCGCTTAGCGATGTCGGACTTGGCGATTTCCCGAACGCCGGATTGGGTCGCTAGCGTTAAGGAAGCATTGTTTTCCGAAGCAATGACGCCGACTAGCGTTTCGCCACCCTTGGTCGTGATATTGTGGGCGAAATAGGTGTCCTCGACCTCTCGATTAGGATCCAGGATTTGACCGAGAAGTTCGGCTGCCCCATGAGATCCCATACCATCGAGAGAGGGACCGATATCCGCACCGATGTCACCAAGTTTATGACACACTGAGCAGGCTGCGAAGAGCAGCTTACCCTTCTCGGGGTCGCCAGGCTTGTCGACCTCGGGCAAGAGTTCAGCGATGAGATCGTCCTTTTCCGAGCTTACCGGAGCGATGCGGGCAAAGAGTCGATGAGCGGCCCGCTCAACGTTGCGATCCGGGTGGTGGCGCAGACGAGCGATATTTCCGGGCCCTAAATCGGCCGGAGTGAAGCGTCCACTATCGATCTCTTCGAGCAACTGGATGGCCCAAGGAGCTCTATTGACGATCTGATCAAAGGCCTTGAGCTTAATGGAGCCCTCCAATCCCGCGAATTGATCGATCAGAATCTTACCCAGATCCGCGTCTCCGACTGAGCCCAAAACCGCTAGCATTCCTTCCTTTAAGGAATCGCTGCTGCCCGATTGAAGAATCCCGATGATCGTTGGGAGAATCGATGTATTCTTCTCTCGAATACTGACCAAACTACGGGCAATTTGTATACGCTGATCATCTGGGAGCCCTGACTGGGAAAGACTCTCGATCAAAGCTTGGGTAAGGATTCCTGTCTGCGAGGAGAGAATGCCGCTGCGGTCCCAAAGGATCGCTACGGGCAATGCCAGGATTCGGGTATTTCCATTTTCCAGCAGCGAAGCGAGAGCAGAACGCAAAGAGGCGTTGAGACCAGGTGGATTGTCGACATTGTCGGCGAATGCTCTAAGGACGGCGCCGGCAATTGGCCCCGCCGATGGATCGGCGTTGCCGCACGCAGTGAGCAGTCGGGCAGCGTTTTGAGCGGCGTCTCCTTGCGTAAGAGCGGTTGGGGTCAGAGTCGTGGCGAATACGAGTAGCGAATCGGTAGGTGTTGTTCTCAACGCGGCCTCGATCACTTCGATCGCCTTATCTTGGGATGCAGCCACTAGTGCAGACAGGGTCCAATCGTCCGTGGCCGCTCGAGCCTGGGCTACAATGGCGGCTGGATCGGTTTCCGATTTGGCGGTCTCGTAAGCTTTGACAGCTCCGCTGCCAACGAAGTCGGTCCCGACGCCGTGGTTTTCTTGTAGCAACCGCTGGGCGGTGCTGCGGATTTGTTCATTGGGGCTCTCGGCAGCCTCTTTCAAGGCGACGACATTGTTGCGATCCAAGGAGACGGGAGGGATAGCCTTAGCATTCTTGTGCTGAACTTTCCAGATACGACCGTAATAGTGGTCGCGGTCGGGACGAACGGCTGCATTGGCCGGACCATGCACGGGTCCCCTTGTGTCGTTGTGAATGATGGCCTGATTACAGAAATCGACCAGATACATGGCTCCATCCGGTCCAACCATGGCCTCGATGGGGCGGAACCATAGGTTCGTGCTGGCGATGAATTCGGTATTCTCCCGGTTAGCCTGTTTTGAAGCTTTGAATGTCACCCCATCTCGCTCCATGAAGAAGTGCCCGACAATATTCAAGGTGGGTTCTGTAGTGAAATAGCTGTGATTCCATTTTTCTGGCCAAGTTCCCCCTTCATAAATGACCGTGCCCGCTCCGGCAGTGTATCGACCAACTTGGTCGATTTGAACGTAGGCTTGCTGTTTCCACTCCATAGCGGGATAGGTGCGTTCTCCGGGAAGAAGGCCATGGGTTCCGCTCAAGCCTGGTAGTTTGCCCTCGGCCAAGATGCTTTCCGGCAATATTACATGAACCAAAGGATTGCCGGTTGTTGGCTGAGTGTAGAGCACTTCACCATCCATGGTTGTATCCAGTCCCCAACTATTTCCTCGGCGAGATGCATATTGCTCCATGGCGCTCCCGTCCGGCTTGAAACGTACGACGCCATTAGTAATGTTTCCGAAACTCTTGGAACCGTCACCAGAGGTTACGCTTTCAGAACCGGAATACCCATGAGTGGCGTAGATCCAGCCATCGGCGGCGTAATGAAAATTGTTGATGACCGCATGGGTGTCCCGAATGCCGAGATTCGTATAGAGCTTGGTTCGCTTGTCGGCGATGTCATCCCCGTCGGTGTCTTCGAAATACCAAATGTCGGGAGCGGCCGCGGCGATGACGCCATTCTTGTAGAAAACGAAGCTATTAACCAACTCAATATTATCTGCGAAAACCTTTTTGGCATCCATAACGCCGTCACCGTCAGTGTCTTGCAAGATGCTGATCCGATCTAGTGGATCCCGGTCGTAAACGCCGGGCTTGAGTGAGCCGGAATCCATCCAAGCGGGGACGTTTACCTCCCTTAGGCCGTTCGGGTACTCAGGAGTTTCGGCTAGCCACAAGCGACCTTTCTCGTCCCAATTGATGTTCATGGGATTGTTGATGAGCGGCTCGGAGGCGACGAGGGAGATTTCAAAATCGGGATGGACGTTCAAGTAATCCGGAAGCTTTTCCGGACGGGGCACGCCGCCCTCAACGTAGATGAGATTGTCGCCTAATTCATCCTCCTGGCAAAGCATGTCCACGTTTTCTCTTTTGGCAGCCCAAGCGATACCACGCAGGATCATGGCCTTGACGCCAGTATGCATGAAGTTCTTGTTCCAATGACCTGGGATGTGAACGAAGGCCCGGTAGGGTTCGCCGCCGGGAAGCTCGTTCTCGTAGGTCCAGATCTGCGGCTGGATATCGTAGATGTTGACGCCTTTGTGTTTGGCGACGTATTCGGCTGCCCGTTGCTGGGCCTCCTGATTTCCCCGACCCTTCGTATCTATCGCCTTGGGCGTATAAGCGGTTGCTAGGATGGTGGCATCCGGATGGATGTCCATGTCGTAGTAGATCTCGTCTTCGAGATCGAAGTTGGAAATGTCCTTGGTAATCGGGTTTGGGATATTCGTGAAGTAGAGGCTCATGGGAGCTTCTAGAAACTTGGTCGTTCCGTGTCTCCAGGATCCTCCTACGATGTTCTTGTACCAGTCGGGATCGCGGGACACCGATCCCGCGTGAATGACGACCAAGCCGCCACCTCGCTGTAGAAAGGCTTCCAGGCGCGCCCGCTCGTCGCCGTAAATGTTGCCAGCTTCTTTGGCGTTCAGAATGAGAACGTCCGTATTTTCCAGTTGGCTCTGGGTTGGGAATTCGAGCGCCCCATCGCATTCGACGCCTCGGGCCTCGAGCAAGGAAGTCCAGTTCTTTAGAAATTGGGGATGTTCGTGGGCTCCAGGAGCGTGGGTCTTTTCACCAGCCCGAATGAAGACGCGGATTGGATCGGCCGCTTGCACGCAAAGGGCGCTAAGAACAAGCGCCGCGATAAAGCTGAGGTAGATTTTCATGGTGGCTAAGATTTTCAGGATCGTCGCAAGAAAAGATTTTCGGCGCGAGCTATTTGCGCTCGACCGGGATCTGCTTGAAGGTTCGGGTTAGGTTGGTCAGGGATTCTTCGACTCCCATGCGTTCGAGGCTGGAGGCGCCCACGAATCCTTGGGCGTCCGTCATCTGGTTTATTTGCGTGGCGTCCTCTGGCGTGTTGATGGGGCCGCCGTGAGAGAGAAGGAAAATGTTGGGGTTGATCGCTCGAGCCGCATCGAATATAGCCTGGCAGCGCTCGGCGGCGTCTTCCATTGAGCAAACCGCTCCCGTAACGCCGATGGATCCGCCCACCGTTGTGCCAACATGAGCGATCACAGCATCCGCTCCAGCTTCCGCCATAGCTGCCGCTTCTTCAGGGTTTGCTACATAGACAATGCTGAATAAATCCATCTTACTGGCGATGGCCACGGTCTCCACTTCCTTTTGGAAGGGCATGCCAGTTTCCTCAAGCACGTCGCGAAAGTGTCCATCGACGATACAATGTGTAGGAAAATTATTGATACCGGAGAATCCCATTTCCTTCACCTTGAGTAGCCAATGCCACATGCGGCGTCTCGGATCAGATCCATGAACGCCGCAGATTACAGGGATTTCCTCGACTACGGGAAGAACCTCGAATTCCCCGATCTCCATCGCCACAGCGTTTGCATCGCCATAAGCCATCATGCCGGCAGTCGATCCATGACCCGACATGCGGAAGCGGCCAGAATTATAGATGATAAGCAAGTCGGCCCCGCCTTTCTCGATGAACTTGGCGCTGATGCCTGTTCCAGCTCCGGCGGCGATGATGGCCTCGCCACGGTCAAGGGCGGCCTGCAAGCGGTCGCGAACTTCTTGTCGAGTATAAGGGTTTCCTTTTCCAGTCCAGGGATTTGGCATGATGGTAGTTGATTTTGAATTGTGAAGAGCGAGTGGTGAATTGTTGTGGAAGCTTTCCTATTTAGTCTTTAGACGATTATGTTTTTCGCGGAGGTCTTTCCAGGGAGCCTCTTCAGAAACATCGACAATGTTCGGTTCGCCTCCACTCAACGGAGATAGGATGGCAAGGAAGGTAACATCCTCATCGAAGGGATTGTAAGTGCCATGTACCGCGTCTTGCGGAATTAGAGCCATTTCGCCGGCCTTGAGTATCCGGTATTCATTTTCCACCCACTGTTCCGCTTGCCCGGAAATAACGTAGATGATCTCTTCGCGCGTCGGATGCCTATGGAAAGGATGGGATCCGCCCGCATCGATGGTTGCTCGTACCATCAGGAGTTCCTTGGCCCCAACCAATTCGTCGTTGGATAGCCATTCCACCGTTGCCCAAGGGTCATTGTCCTTGGTGATATCGGCAGCTTGCATGAATCTTCTTACCGTTTCTGACATGACTGTATTAGATTTTTGCCCACAAATCTCACGAACATACTCTTATCTTTTTTGAATTGATTCGGATTGTGGAATACTTGTAGGAGCGGCTTTAAGCCGCGATAAAGCGAACCAAATAGCCGCGGAAAGCCGCGCCAACGAAAGGAAGTCGAATTAGGGGCTGAAATAAATT
>CAZFUD010000207.1:0-7510 GCA_964521705.1 uncultured Opitutaceae bacterium
CTGAGCTGAACCACAATATTCTGTTAGATGAAGCCGAGGCCATTAGCATGAATGCTTCAGCTATGGCCGCTATGATCGCCGTCGGGGACGCCGCTACCGAGGCGGTCACAATAGCCAACATCAGCCGGCTTGTGGATATCGGGCAGAAGTACAGCATCCCCGTAATGGGCGTGACCGCAGTGGGCAAGGACATGGCCCGCGACGCTCGTTACTTCAGCCTAGCCTCACGCGTCTGCGCGGAAAACGGGGCCAGTATCGTCAAAACCTACTACACTGAAGGATTTGAGAACGTGGTGGCCTGCACACCCGTGCCCGTGGTAATCGCTGGCGGCAAAAAGCTGCCAGAGCTGGAGGCCTTGGAGCTCGCCTACAACGCGATCCAATGCGGAGCGGCCGGTGTCGATATGGGCCGCAACGTTTTCCAGTCTGATGCCCCATTGGCTATGATCAAGGCTATCGGCGGAGTTGTTCATGACAACCTGAAGCCCCAGGAGGCCTTCGAGCTTTTCAACGAACTGAAGAACTCTTAGGCAAACGAGCTTCATAGATAAAATTTTCGAGCCGGATGCATTAGCGTCCGGCTTTTTTTCTAGATGTTGTAAACTCCGATTCCTAACATCCGAATTTAATACCCCATGCCTCTTCCTGCATCCAGTCCCGACGTTTGGCGCCACAAGACCGGCGGTGGAGCGGCTTCGCTGTTCGGTCTTCCATTCTTTTTGGTAGGAGTAGGCGTCATTGTGCTCTCGTTCATCCCTCAAGAGGTTAGAGGGGGTGATCACCTCCCCTTATATTTTGGCCTTCCTTTCGGAGCCATATTCGCAACGGTTGGCGGAGCCATTCTATTCGGGCGAATGGAACTGATAATCGATCGCTCTGAAGGAACTATTGCCAAGGACTGGAAGCTCCTTTCCAAGACCGTCTATGAGCAACGCCGCGAGCTAAAGGAGTTCGATCGAATTCGTCTCAATTCTGAGATACGTCGGAGCAAGAATTCCAGCTACACCGTCTATCCTATTCGTTTAGAAGGGGGTAGCGCGGAGGCTTTTTCGATTTCCGAAGGGAGAGCGAAGAATAAAGCTCGGGCTCAAGCAGAAAGCCTAGCCACTTTTCTGTCGCTTCCGATTCACGACGAGCTATCTGGTTCCGTTCGCGTTAGGGATGCTGATACGCTCGACCAATCGATCCGAGAGAAATTCAAGAGCGGGACAGAAACTAACCTAATCCCTGATCCACCAGCCCGCATGAAATCCCGGGTCGACTATGATGGAAACAGCCTGCAAGTGCAGATCCCGCCTCCGGGCTTCAACGCGGGCTTCCTCATAGCGTTCATCGCAATCGCTTTCTTCGAACTGATCTTCATATTCAGTTTCGCTATCCCGTTTTTCAGCAACTTCGATAGCGATTCTCCCGCCCTTATATTCGTTATCATCTTTAGTTTCTTTTTTCTGGGCATCCCCAATCTCATACTGCTTGGACTTCTGGGGAACACCTTTCTGGCAACCCAATCCGTTTCCGTAAGCAATCAGACTCTTTCCGTGACCAAAGGCTGGCCTTGGAAGAAATCGACGACGTTAGCCAGCGACCATATTGAAGAATTCGTGGTCTCGGCACGGTCAAAAAGCCAAGGCAATCGAAAGGCCATTGTCACCATCGGGGCTGGAAAAGAAATTCAAGCGGTGTCAGACGATTCCAATCTATCGTTCGGAGTGGGTTTGTCCGACGAAGAATTGGCTTATATTCATGCCTTGGCAAAAGGAATTCTCGTTTCCTAGCTCGACGTCTAAAACGCTTGCCCTCGCCTACCGGGCCCCCAATAAAACTGGCTCTTGAGCAACGAACCCGAACAACCGTCCGCGGATGCCAAAAAGCTCTCGCTCGGCATCGTCTTTCTGACGATTTTCATCGATCTAGTCGGGTTCAGCATCATTTTCCCTCTCTTTCCGGCCATCCTGGAACACTATGGCCAGAGCGGTTTACTGCAAAACCTGACCAATTCGCTAGACGCGTTTTCGGAAGCTACGGGAGCGGGCGATCGATTCACTCCAGTACTGTTCGGAGGCATACTTGGGTCCCTTTACGCGGCTCTACAGTTCTTCTTCGCTCCAATCTGGGGAAGCCTATCCGACCAATGGGGTCGCCGTTCCGTACTTCTGGTAACTACCCTCGGAGTATTCGGCAGCTACCTACTTTGGGGATTCGCGGGAAAATTTTTCCTCCTGGTCTTAGCTCGGTTTGTAGGCGGCTGCATGAGCGGCAATATATCGGTCGCCACCGCCGCAGTGGCGGACATTACCACCAAAGAGAACCGTTCCAAGGGAATGGGAATCGTGGGAGCGGCTTTTGGACTGGGATTCATTTTAGGACCCGCTCTCGGCGGCATTTTTAGTCAATTCAATCTACTCGAGCACAACCCTGAGCTCGCTCGCTTCGGAATCAATCCCTTCTCCGTAGTCGCGTTCGCCGCCTCTGTACTCGCATTGCTGAATTTCCTTTGGGTGCGAGCTCGCTTCTCGGAATCCTTGCCGAAGGAAAACCGCGGGAAAGGCGAGTCCCGCAATCCGATCTCTCGCCTATCGGAGAAATTTCCTCCAGAAATCGCCAAAACCAATCTCACCTACTTCGTGTTCATGTTCGCCTTTGCGGGAATGGAGTTCACCCTGACTTTTCTCGGAGCGGATCGGTTCGGTTTCACGCCTCAGCAAAACGCGTGGATGATGGTGTTCGTGGGCTTCATACTAGCCCTCGTTCAGGGAGGGCTTGTTCGCCGGTTGGCACCCAAATTTGGAGAAAAGCCGGTCGCGATGTCAGGACTTAGCTTTGTCAGCGTCGGGCTTGTAGTATTGGGGCTGGCTAAATCGGTGATAGGACTCTACTCGGGACTCGCCCTGCTGGCCGTCGGCGTTGGACTTTGCAGCCCCACCCTAAGTTCGATGGTCTCTCTCTTCGCTCACGAGTCGAGACAAGGCAGCGTTTTGGGCACGTTTAGAGCTATCGGCTCTCTCGCCCGAGCGGTCGGCCCCCTACTGGCAAGTTTCATATTCTGGTGGTTCGGATCCCTCCAGCTCTACCTTTTAGGAGCCGCAATTACCGCCTTTTCCGTTTGGCTCTGTAGCCGAGTCCCCGCCCCCACGAAGGACTAGACTAGCGGGTAAACGCCTGAATGGGCGGTCTACATCAGCGATTTCCAACAAACGGCCATTCTGAAGGTTACTTACATGCTTCAACTTAAGCCCGGCCGGTCCTTCGAAAAGCTCAGGGCGGTAAGCGAGGTCGAACCAAAGCCGGATTCCAACTATCTCCCATCTAAACCTATAAGAAGAAAGGGTGAAACCCGATCTCCGGACCAGTAGACTTACGCTAATCCACCCCCCTTAAGCGAAAACTCTGAGCCGGTTAAATGTATAAGGTTATACATTTAACTGGCTCATGAGAAAAATCTGCCGAACGAGGGGATCGCTGCTGTGTTAGCGGAGCAGCTCGCCGACGACTTGGTCGAGGCGCTCGGTCGAAGGACAGCGCTCTATCTTATACACAGAACCGAGAACCCTCATCGCCCCGGCACAGTTTTTTAGCCAACCAAGGGAATTAGACTCAGCATAAATGGCTACATGCGCCGCATCAGCGCTACACCCGCTCCGTCGTGTCCCGTTTCCCACGGACAACTCTTGATCTGCTCAACGAGTTCGAAACTGCGGCCCGAAGTCGAGCCAAGGAAGCGATCGACCACCGCTTCGTTCTCTTCCATTTCGACACTGCAAGTGCTGTAGACGAGCCAACCGTTGGAAATTACAAATTGGGAGGCCCGGGCCAACATGCGTTCTTGGAGAGCCATGAGCTGCGGTCTCTCTTCAGGATCCAACCGCCACTTAACATCCGGCTTTTTCTGCAAAACACCGGTGTTGCTACAAGGGGCATCCAAATAGACCCATTCAAATTGTCCTGTTTTCGCGCTGTCGATTTCGAATAGGTCGCCGGCCAAGGGACGCGCCCTTGAAATCCCCATACTTTTCAAATTAGATTCGAGTCGCCTGAAGCGAGGGCCTGGTAAATCGACGGATACGATCTCATCTAGTCCGTCGCCAAAAAGGGTATTGAAGAGAATCGTCTTTCCACCCGGAGCAGCGCACAGGTCAAGAATTCGTCCCTCGGAAAATACGCTCTGCAACACCTCTGGCCCGATTCGGGTCCCGGGATCCTGAATGTAAGCAGCTCCTTCTTCAAGCAGACGCATTACTTGCGGCCAGTCAGACCGATCGATTTTCCGATAGGGATTCCACGGGCAATCTTGCCCGGAATCCGCAGCTTTATCGGATAGCGGAAGAAAGTAGAGCTCCGGCTCTTGTTGATTCCAGCTCGTGAATTTCTTGGTTGCCTGCCACCCAAAGGATTCCTTCCAGCGGCTCACCAGCCAATCTGGATGGCTGCTTTTTGCCGCCAGTTCGGCTACCGAGGCCGCCGAACCGCGATCTTGATCTTCCAACTGCCGACCAATCTTGCGAAGCACGGCGTTAACCATCGCTTTTTCTCCTGCGCTAAACCGTCTGCCTACCGCCCCAACCGCATGGTCCACAATCTGAGCTGTTTTCTCTGGATTGGAAAGAAGCTCAAATCCAGCCACTAAAAGCGATGAGCGCACGCCCGAACGCGGTCGCTTGGGCAGGCAGCCATCTATCAGAGAATTCAGATACCGAAGGTGGCGGATGACCCCGAAGAGCAAGAACTGGCATCGCCGCCGCGTTCCGCTATCCACGGAATCGGGCAGGCGCTCCATGAGGTGGGACAGACGGGCTGGATGGCGTAAAAACCTTTCTACAAGCTTCGTTGACCAATTCCAAGACGTATCTCTCATTTTCAAATCTCGATCTTGTTGCTCTAAGAGTCGCTCGTTGACAACCGCATAAAAAGACCCCTCTCTTAATAGTTTACTCGCAAAACTTTAATGAACGAAGAAGCCGTACTAGAACTCATTACACGGAAGCCCGAGCTCAAGCCAGCCAAAGAGAGGCTCGAGTCCATGCAGCCTGGCAGCTATTGCATCCACCAAAGCTGGGGATTCGGGCAAATCAAGGAGTACGATGAAGAAAGCGGTAAGCTGATCATCGATTTCGAAGGAAAGGAAGGGCACCGGATGGATCCCGGCTTCTGTGTCGTCACCATGCAGGTCCTTCCTCCCGAACATCTGATGGCCCGCAAGGAGACCGAGCCCGAAGCAATTGCGGAGCTGATATCGAAAAATCAGGGCGAATTGTTCGTCGAACTGCTCAAACAATACCCAAATGGGGCAGCTAGCGCGGTAGAAGTGGAAAGCATTCTCACCCAGGTCGTCGGGGCCGACAAATTCAAGAAATGGTGGACTGCCACCAAGAAGGTCTTGGCTAAGGATCCTCGTATTGCCGTTCCGCCTCGCAAAACGGGAATGTACGTGCTGAGAGAGGAACCGGTCAGTATCGAAGAAGAGCTTATCGAGGAATACAACGAGACCCAGTCCGCCAAACGTCGCGTTCTCATCGCCGACAAACTGCTGGATACCGTTCGCGAGAAGCCTGAAATCAAGGAAGAACTCGCTGTAGTTCTCCACGGCCTAGCCACAGCCGTAAAAGAGTCCAACCAACTATCCCTCGCGGAAAAACTCAGAGGAGCCTGGATACGCAACGATCTGTCCGAAATACTCGAAGTCGATATCGCCGATTTCGAACCAACGCTCTCGGAACTCGTTAGCGATTCCGACGAGCTGGATACGCTCGTCAAGGAACTGCCGACTACCTTGCAATCAAGAGCGCTCGAACTGATTAAAGAGTCGCATCCGGCAGACTGGAAAGAAATTTCATTCAACCTACTCAAGAACAGTAGCGGTAAATTCACTACAGATTGCGTAAACTTTCTCCTCCATAACGGTTTTGAGGATGAGCTACTGGAAACCTTCGTGCGGTGGCAGAAAGAGCAAAACCTCAAAGAGCCCGTGCTTTTGTGGATCGTAAAGAATCGCAATTCCCGCAAATTCGGAAACTTGGTCAGGCCGATGATCACGCCTCGCTTGCTGAATGCGATTTTCTACGCTATCGACTACGAAGCGCTGAAGATCTCCACGACTCGGCGAATGCGGAACTGATTCCCGATCTGCTGGCTGAGGCCGACTCGGAAACCGCTCGCGACTTGGCCAACAACTTGCTTCTCAATCAGGGGTTCGAGGAGCTGACGAAAAAGTCCTTGCTCGCTCGCTTCATCAAGATTTTCCCTGCCGTCCAGTCGTTACTGGAAACCGAAGAAGAGGAAAAAGGCAGTGGCCTAGTCGTATCCAAGGAAAGCTACGACAAAGCCGTTGCCGAGTATGACGATCTCGTAACCAAGCAGATTCCAGAGAACAGCAAGGCAATCGGTTTGGCTCGCGAACTCGGCGACTTGAAGGAAAACTCCGAATACAAAATGGCCAAGCAGGACCAAGCGCTGCTTTTGGCCAGACGGAACAAGTTGGAAATGGATCTGCAAGGGGCGAAAATCTCCGACTTTTCGGAGATCGGCACAGAGGCCGTTGGTATTGGAAGCGTGGTAACGCTGCTTGACGAAAATAAGAACAAGGAGATCACCTATACGATTCTGGGCGCCTGGGACAGCAATCCGGACAAGCAAGTCATCTCTTACCGAACTCCCCTGGGCAAAGCTCTCATCGGCAAAACTCCTGGCGAGGAAATCGAGCTCCATATCGAAGGAGTGGATAGTCTGCTGAAAATCATCTCCATCGGGCGCTACGTCGATCTCGTTGCCAATTAGACGTATCTTGCGTCCCCTTTCTCAAGCCGCGTCTGCTCATCGCAAGCGCGGCTTTTTTACTTCTTAATTCGTCATTCTTCCTTCTTACTTCTCGTCATGAAGCCCGCCTGGGACACTCTCAAATTACTCGCAGAGCCAACCCGCCTGCGGATATTGGCGATGCTTCTGAGCGAGGAACTTTCCGTTGCCGAATTACAAGAAGCCCTGGGCATGTCTCAGTCGCGAATCTCATCTCAATTAGCTCTGCTAAGGCAGGCAGACTTGGTAATCGATCGGCGAGAAGGGAAGAAGAGTTTCTACTCCATCCAGCCGAATCTAGAGGCCACGGACAATACGTTGATAAGAGCAGCAATCGGCGCCGTTGCCGACTCTCCTGAACTGAGAGAGGACAATGACAACCTAAAACGCGTAATACATAGGCGACGCGAAGTCGCGGAAGCTTATTTCAATCTCATAGCTGGAAGGCTCGGCAAGAACTACTGTCCCGGGCGCTCCTGGGAAGCGATCGGCCACATGCTTTTGCATTTCGTTCCGAAGATCGTAGTCGCGGATCTCGGGGCAGGAGAAGGGATGATTTCCCAACTAATTGCCCGGCAGGCTGAGAAAGTCTATTGCATCGATCGATCGCCAAAAATGGTTGAGGTCGGAAAGGAACTTGCGGACGACAATCAGCTCGAGAATCTGCATTACTTGCTTGGCGATATTGAGGAAGTTCCACTCGACGACGAGACGGCCCACA
>CAZFUD010000208.1:0-7492 GCA_964521705.1 uncultured Opitutaceae bacterium
ATCCTTGCTGAGCCTGCCGTTGGCCATCGGTCAGAAGGCGGACCGCCCCAACATCCTTCTGATGATGGTAGACGATCTCGGCTATGCCGATTTTGGCTGCTATGGGAGCGAGATCGACACGCCGAACATAGACACCCTGGCTCAGGAAGGCATTCGCTTCACGCAGTTCTACAACACAGCCAAATGCCACTCATCCCGCATTTGCCTTCTAACTGGATTGTACACGCATCAAGCGGGTAACCGAGCCCTGAGCCGCTCAGTCACTCTTGCCGAAGTGTTGGGAGAAGCTGGATACGCCACATCGATGACGGGAAAGTGGCATCTGGACGACGAGCCTACGGATCATGGATTCGGACAGTATTTTGGACACCTTTCTGGATCGACCGACTTTTTTATTGGGAACGATTCCTTTCGCTTTAACGGCGAAGTCTGGAACGACTTCGATCCGGATTTCTATCTGACCGATGCCAATGTCGATTACGCCATGGATTTTATCGACAAGTCATTGGAAACCGGGAAACCATTTTTTCACTACATTGCTTACAATGCTCCTCACTATCCGCTCCAAGCTCCGAAGGAGGATATCGAAAAATACCTAGGCAAGTATGATGTTGGATGGGATACGGTTCGCGAGCGCCGTTTCGCCAAGCAGAAGCGGCTAGGGCTGTTCCCGCAAGATATGGAGTTGCCGCCCCTGCCGGAGCATATGAAGCCTTGGGATGAGCTCACGGAAAAAGAGCAAGAGTTGGAGAGCTTTCGCATGGCTATATACGCAGCCATGGTGGACCGGGTTGATCAAAGCATAGGCCGCATGATGGACTATCTCGAGGAGAAAGGCGCTCGGGAAAATACATTGATCTTGCTTTGCTCAGACAATGGAGCCTGTCCCTTCGAGCGAAGCAGTATGACTCAGATTCCGCCCTGGAAACCGGACTCTTATTATTTGTACGACGCTAGTTGGGCAACGGTTGGCAATACGCCTTTCAAGCATTACAAGCAGACGCAGCATGAAGGGGGTATTTCGTCGCCTTTAGTCGTCAATTGGCCGGGTAACATAGCTAAGCCTGGGTCCTGGGAAACGAGCCCGGGACACTTGATTGATGTCATGGCCACTTTTGTCGATGTGACTGGAGCTAAGTATCCAAAAAGGTATCGCGGCGAAAAGATCGCGCCGCTTCAAGGCAAGACCTTAGCGCCTCTATTTGCGGGCAATAAGCGTGAGGAGCACGACTGGCTCTACTTCGAATTCGGCAATTGTCGCGCTATTATTCAAGACGATTGGAAAGCGGTAAGCTTTTATGGCCACAAGTGGGAGCTTTATAATTTAGTCGATGATCGCGTAGAGCAGAACGATCTTGCCAGCAAGCTACCGGAGAAAGTGGATTCCTTAGAACGACTTTGGTACTACGCAGCGGAGGAGGTTGATAAGGCCCCTCTAAAGACCCTCAAGCCAGCTAGCGACAAGCCATCTCCTAATAATCGAGGATCGTGGCACGGGACCGAGGAATATGACCACTGGCAGGCTCCTGCATTTTGAATTTTAGAAGTTTGGGCTGCTTACATGTCGGTTGTAGCCTTGCCGATTAACAATTACGCCATGGAATCGACAACTAGAAGACTCCGATCCAAGCGGGTTTCGTCAATGGTGTTGGTTTAGGGTGATACAGTCATGATACGCGAGGACTACATTATGCGAATGATCGAGCAGATTGCCGCTTTGGTCGCTCGCATTCTGAACCAGAAAATATCCCAGGATTCGTTGGATGAGGAACTGGATGGCTTGGCTGAAAAATGGATTGGTTTGCCCTCCGGCATGCTACTGGCGCTTCTTCCAGAAGAGGCGTTTTCGCTTATCGAAAACTCAGATCGAATGGTAGTGGAGAAGGGATACTTGATGGGTGAGTTATACAGACTCAAGGGAGTGCATTCTCAATCTCTCGATGAAAAGAAGGACTATTTTGCCAAGTCGTTGTACTTTATCGATAAGTGCTCGGGGAAAGTTAGCCCAAAGCTTCAGTCGAATATAGACGCGATTTTGGAAGAACTGAGAATGGATGGCGCTGTGAACCCATATGTTGCCCCGGATCCTGTCCCGCAGGTTGAGATGGAAGATCCAGCACCAAAAACCAGTCGCGCGGCGGTTGTGATGAGAAAGCGGCGAAAGAAAAAGGCTTCAGCCAAAACCTGGTATGCTCTGGCAGCTGTATTCGCAGTCATGTTACTGTACTCACTATTCTCCGAGAGTGAAATAGAGATATCCGATATTGTCGCGAGTTTTGAGAACGGACTAGCCCAGGCGACCTTTGAAGTAACGAATAACACAAACGAGCGACGGTTGATTAAGCTCCGACTCTCGGTCGAGCATAGCGCGCGAGAGGTGTTCGGTTCAAACCACAGTTTTCTAGGATCCGTGGAACGGGAATACACGATTGAACCGAAGTCTGCAGAGCGAATACTTGAAGAGTTTGAGTATTTCCTAGATGCCCCGAGGCCTGGCCAAACGATAAGGGTCGCCTTGGTTTCAAACCTTACTGTTCGGCTATCAGAGTCCGATATCGAGGACCGATAGAATACAGACTCACTGGAAATCTGAGCATCAGGCCTCCGCCTTGGAATCCTGGCTGTGTATCCATTTCCATAGGTTGTCGAGATCGGTGTCGCTGACAGATTCGGCTTCGAATCGTTTATCAAGACTGATGGCCTTGTCCAAGTATTCCGATGCCTCTTCAACGTCGCCGAGCAGCGAGCAATAGCAGGCATAATTGAACCATAGAATAGCATCCTTGGGCACGAATTCCAGTCCGGCTTCGGCGACGGAGCGGGCATCTGTAATGCGATTGCGTTCCCGCAGAGCGTAGGCCCAGTTTACCCAGCCAAATGGATTTTCGGGCTCTCGTTCGGCCAGCTCTTTTGCGGTGAGCTCCATGCGGAACCACTTCTTGGATTCCAAATACAAACGCACGCGCATCGTCAAAGTTCCCGTACTCCCCCGGTCTTCCGGGCTGATGGAGTCTAGTTCCTGAGCCGCCTCTCTGGTCATGCCCAGGTCCAGATAGCCATTGGCGTATTGAAGACGGGTTTGTGTACGGATCATGGAAGGGCAAGTCCAGCGCGCGCGGCAGATAGGTTCAATCCCTGAATCTGTTAGTACATTACCTGCGGTCTTGTTACGGGGACTAGGGCGTTCGGAGCGTGGTAACATCATTTATGGCATCCATGCCTAACCTCGACTCGTATTCTATGGATTGAGGCGATATGGGGTATGGGAGAATTTGAATCCGATGTTTAGGACGGTGTTAGTAGCGATGGTGATGAGCCTATCGGGATGTCTGTCTACGACTGAATATATTCCATTTGTCGATATAGACGCATACGAGGTTGTGGTGGTCGAAGACTTTGAAGGCCCAGGCAAAGCAGGATATGAATTCGCCGCCCGCGTCACTAGAGCGCTGTCGACATCAGGCCTATTCAGCAGCGTAGTGAGGACCGAGCCTGATGGACCTGCATTGAGGGTCTTGGGAGAAATTACCGACTTCGACCGAGGGAATCCTGCCATGCGCATGTGGTACGGCCACAATATCGGCAACGCATCCTTGTCAGCGGTCGTCCGCTTGGAAGACTACCACAGTGGAGATTTTGTCGGGGTAGTTAAGCTCAAGGAAACCTACCAGGTGGTGGATAGACGTAATCGACTCCACCAGGATGTAGATGTCCTGGCCGAGCTAGCCGCTCAAGATTTGGCCAAGTAGTTATTGGAGCTGGAGTAGCAAAGTATTCGCGTTCTTAAGCCCGCGGTAGTTTATTTTAGGCGTGGTCGCTCGCTGCGTTGCACGATCAACGATCGCGCCTACATTGGCCACCACTGGTTCGAAAAAGTCTCCGATACAGGCTGGAAGCCTGTGCTACCTTTTTACCTTCGGACGATGGGACGCCATTGGTAGTGGGTCAGGTCGATATAGCAGAGGCGGCGAGTTCCGTCGATGACGCCGTTGAAGTAGACACGGTGTCCGTCTCGGGACCAGGAAGGGTGGGGATGCATATTATTCTTGGTATCCCCTGGCTCACCTTTAGTGCGTACGAGAACACGATAGTCGTCGCTCTCGACTTCGTAGAGCAATACGGCGTGCGTGCCCGGTTCCGGCCAATCAAACACATCGGTCGCGAAATACTTGCCGTCCGGGCTGATAGAGCCGTGGATCCCGATCGCGTTTTCCACCAGCGGATATCCTGGACTGCCGTCGGCGGGATGAATCATCACGTCTTGGGCAGAGGGGTTTTCGTAGTGATTGAAGCCGGGCTGTCGCACGTAGGACAGCAAGGCATCGTCGAAAAACCACATGGGGTGTTGGCCGACTTCGGATACATAACTCATGTTCTCACCCTTCCGATCCGACAGCATGGCCGATTTGACAACCTTTTGGTTGGTTCCCTTTTTCTCCAGCATATAGACCCAAAAGAAACGGGTTCCGTCGGGTGACCATTTCGGGTGTTTGAATACGCCCAGGTGTCCGTGGTCGGGATTCTCGATAGTCGTGCGCAAGGGATGGATTGAAATCGCTTCTTCGCGGTTGAACAGTCGAGTGTTCGAGCCGGAATTGAGATCCATAATCGTGACTTCGGGCGGAGGGCGATTATCTCCTTTGTACTGGCTGGCGGGATAATTGTTATGAGCCAATCCGTATCCGTGAATCTCGGACGCCATGCCAATTTCACCTTTCACAGGACGACTTTTCTTCGTCGTCAAATTATAGATGATGGACTGCTGGTGAGTTTCGTCGCGATAGATGATTTGCTCATCGTCGATCCATTGCTGTCTAGCTCCATCATGATCGTGTCCCTCGATCCGTTCGCTGATGTATTGCGGATTTGATCCATCGCGGTTGGCAGTGACAACGCGACCCCAGCCAGGGACCTTGTCTTCGAATTCGAAATACGCGATTTTCTTGGCATTCGGGCTCTCAGGACAGATATCAATGTAGCCATGCATGGCCGCGGCCCGACTTGTTGAAATTTGGTGAACAGAGTAGCCTTCGGGATACGAACCCAACTTCAAGAGTTCGGGATCAGGGTCCGCTCCGGATTTGGGGTTAAGGCGAGTGACCTTGAAGTTTCGGACGTTCATATGGTTGTCCACCGTACGAAATGCGAACCAGCCTTCCTGATAAGGCTGGTCGTCATGGAAATCGAAAATGACTTCCCCGTTGCGCAGATATTGGGTCCGATTCCCGATAGCTATAATTTGGATATGCTTGGGTTCGTTTGGGGTGATCATGAACTCGGGACGATTGAGATCGTGCTGGGGGAGTAGCGGGCGCTCGCCAAGGCCATTGTAGCGGCGGAATCGAGTCTGGGTATTGCGGTGCCCTCCATAGCCGACATAGTAAAGTCTCAGAGAATCATAATCCCGAAACTGCCCGCTCCGACTGTCGTCGCGGAAAATGTCTCTTGGGTACTTGGGATCGACTGCCATCCAAAAGCAATTCAGGTCGCGAGCATGGTCGTTAGGTCCTCCTGCTTGGATCATGGTCGCTTCGTATTCGATCATGATTGGGCCTGACAGCTTGTGCTTGAACCAGACTGTGCATCCCTTGGCGTCGTCGATCTCGAGCGTGCCGTTCTCTACACCTGTGTTGCCGCCGGGCATTTGCTCGACAACCCAATGATAGCCGTCCTGCAAGACGTCCTCGTAGAGCACCTCGGATCGCGAATAGTCGAGTGGAATGTTTCCATGCAGGTCCCAGCCGAGAGTGTAAGCGGCGAGCAGTGCGAATCGGAGCTGTGTGCAAGGCATGGGGGCGATAAAAGCGCTAGGGATAGTGGCCTTACGGGAAAACTCAAGCTTCCCGAATTAATCCTCGCAGCCAAAGCAATAGGGTCTTACTTGTTTTCCGATTATGATTCCCCAACTACGATCGAACCCTTCTCTCAAATCATTGACAGCTATTGGCCTTCTAGGGCTGCTTTTGACCTTAGCGTCTTGTAGCTCAGGTCCCGAAGATGCGCGGAAGTCCGACGGTCAGCCGCCCAACATCATATTCGTGATGACCGATGACCACACTCATGGTCAGATGAGTATCACTGGCAATCCTCTGATTAACACACCGAATTTGGATCGGCTTGGAAAGGAAGGAGTCTGGTTCAAAAACGCCTTCTGTACCAATTCACTTTGCGCCCCAGCTCGCGCGACCATTCTCACGGGAACGCTTTCCAATGTGAACGGCATTCTGGGCAACTCGGAGTCCAAAGACCGTATCGAGCGATTGGATCCTGAGTTGCCGACCTTCCCGCAGCTTCTGCAGCAAGCGGGCTATCAAACCGGCATAGTGGGCAAGTGGCATTTACCCCACGATCCCAGGGGCTTCGACTATTCCTGCATTTTGCCTGGGCAAGGGCTCTATTTCGATCCGGATATGATCGAAAATGGAGAGCGCAAGCAGTTCAAGGGATACGTGACCGACATCATTACCGACTTGGCTTTGGACTACTTGGGCGGCTTGGATAAGAGTAAGCCGTTTTGCCTAGTTTACCAACACAAAGGGCCTCACCGGCCTTTTACGCCTGCACCCCGGCACAAGGATTTGTACTCCGATAAAGACTTTCCGTATCCGGAAACTTTTGACGATGATTATTCGACGCGGCTTATTGCGGGAAAGGCGGCCGATATGAAGTTCGAGCAGAGCATAGCTCGGGACTATGGCGATGCTCTCGATGGCATGACTGAGCGGGAAAAGAAGCTTTGGCTCTACCAGCGCTTCGTGAAGGATCACTATCGGGCCGTGCAAAGCATCGACGAAGGGCTCGGTCGCGTGCTCGACTATTTGGATGAGGAAGGCCTGAGCGATAATACCCTGGTCATCTATACCACCGATAACGGTTTCTATCTTGGCGAATACGGCTGGTATGACAAGCGTTTCATGTACGAGCCATCATTGCGTATTCCGTTTTTGTTGCGCTATCCGAATGAAGTTTCAGCCGGTCAAGTGGATGAACGGATGATCATGAATATCGATGTGGCCCCGACACTGCTTGACTATTCTGGCATCGAGATACCTGAGGTGATGCAAGGAGAGAGCCTAAAGCCCTTGCTTAGTGGAGAGGCAGCTGAGTGGCGGGATTACATCTACTATTCCTACTACGAGAACTCCTGGACTTTGAAGAATTTTACTCAGGAAGATCTCAGTGATCCGTCCTTTAACTTTTTCACCGCTCACCGGATTGGCCCGCATCGCGGAATCCGTGGCGATCGGTATAAGCTGATCGAATACTATAGCGACCAGGAATATTGGGAGTTCTTCGACCTAGAAACGGATCCTAACGAGCTTAATAATCGGTACGGAGATTCAGAATACAAAGATATAATCGACCGAATGACCGAGCAGCTGCGGGAAACCCAAGCCAGCTACTTGGACTCTGATACCTGGAATAGCTTGGCGAAACCGAATTATGATTAGTGAAGTTTGGCGTGTAGGAATTATCTGTAGGAGCGGCATTA
>CAZFUD010000209.1:0-7490 GCA_964521705.1 uncultured Opitutaceae bacterium
CGAGGTCCGGCGATCTACTTTTTAACCAGATTAAAAACAAACAGGGAACAGATGATCGACAGCAGCGTCGCCATGGCGGCTATGGGTTTCCACTGATCGCCGCTAAGCGGGATCAGGGCCAGCATGGCAAGGCCCAGAATGCCGAGGCTTCCGGCCATAATCTTCGAAGGCAGGCGCGAGGAGCTCGCCAGCGGCGGCGCTTCCTCAACTACGGCAGCAGCGGTGGCACTCTGAAGCCTCTTCCATCCAGGACAATGATTCGTGCCGCGAAACTCAGCGATGGTAAGAACTGTGACAGGCACAATTACACCGATAATCAAGTCACTCTCTCTTGGACGATTTTTGACGAACTCAACGAATCCGGCAAAAGCATCCAAGCCGCTGAACCAGCCGGTTTCCGAGAAACCGAATTTGAGCAGCAGGCCTGCCCCCACACCGGCCATTAGGGTTGACCAGACAGCCCCGGCACCGACCCGTCTGGAAAAGAGCCCCCAGATGATCGGCAGAAGAATGGCGGGATTAATCAGGCTGCCGACCAGAATAATAACGTCACGATAACTTCCAAGCCTTGGAAGAATCAACGCCCCAGCCACCATATAAAGGCCGATCAGCGCCGTAAAAACGCGTCCGGCGCGCAGGGTCTGAGCATCTGTCGCATTGGGTTTTAAGCGACGGTAGATATCGTCGGTCAGTACGCCGGCAAACACATTGAGAGCGCTGGACAGAGAGCTGGCAGTGGCTGAGAACATAGCGGCGATCATCATACCGATCATCCCGGCGGGAAGAACACTTTTGCAGGCGAGAATATAAGCTTCCTGAGGATCCGCATTCGGATTCATGGAGCGATAAATAAATGGTGGAGCCATCCAAAAGATAGGGGTGACAAGATAGAGCCAGCCAAACAGGTACATCCCTTTTTTCGCATCCTTTCCCGTGTGGACACACAGATGGCGCTGAACAAATTGCCACTCCGCACCGAGCTGAAAGGAGTTGACCAACATCCAGCCTCCTAAAACAATCCAAGTATAACCCGGCACGGTCGGGCGAAGAAATCCTTTGGGCAAATTTGCGGTAATTGTATCAAACCCTCCCGCCTGAGTGATAATCATCGGCACCACAAGCACGACGCACAGGCTGAGCACGACAAACTGGAGCATATCGGTCATCAGAACAGCCCAAAGCCCCCCGATCATGGTGTAGCCGACGACGATGGCGGCGAGAATCACGCAGGCCCAGTCGACCGACAACGCGCCCGTGGCCGGGTCCTGCAGGAAGTGCCCGTCCCCCAGCGGCATTAGCGGGCAGAGCATCACTGCCACCGCATAGAGCGCCAAGCCGGACATGGCGAGGTAGGCGCCGCGATAGGCCGTGTGGAAATTAAATGCTTTTTTGCTGAAGCGTACCGTAACAAACTCAGCGGGGGTCGACAGATTGGTTTCGCGCCATTTACCGGCAAAGAAGCGGCCAGCGAGAAATGCGGCGATTCCGTACATCGAGCAGATGACTGCGCCAACCAGTCCGTATTCATAGGTGAGGCCGCCCCACACGACAAAGGTGCCGGCCGTGAACATCGTCATGTAGGCCGAAATTCCAGACAGCCACCACGGAGATGAACGTCCCGCCACAAACATGTCAGATGCATTTTTATTGGACCGCGCGAAAATGGCGCCGACGGCCAACAATCCGAGGCAGTACAATCCAATGATGATCCAGTCAATTCCAGTCATTATCTACCCGATTTGGGTTTGGGCAAATCACCCGGGGCGGTAGTAAAGAGGACACGAAGGCGACTGAAACTATGAGGGCTACTGAAGAGCATCGGGCAAGGCGATCGTGTTAAATATATTTCACGGCTATTGATTGCTCAAGTATTTTGATAAGAGAGTAGAGGATGGGCCCTGTTTGATCGCCGCGATTTTTATTTGGGTTTATTCAACCCACTGCCCAGCACTTGCCCCATGAAAAGATCGTTCCTCCATTTCGCCCTTTTTATTATGCCGTCCCTATTGCTTGGGCAAACTGGATCCTTTTATGAAAATCTTACGATACGTAGTGATATCCTAAATACCGATAAGAAATATGCCATTTACCTCCCTGCCGGGTATGACACTTGTGTCGAGGCCGCGCCCAGATCTGTGGTAGGTGGCGCGCGGCAATTGCGGCAGGCCGTGATCAACCTGGTGGGCAACGCAATCGAACACAACCGCCAAGGCGACGAGGTCCATGTGACCGTGGCCAAAGAAAACCAGCATGCCGTATTGACGGCCAGCGACAACGGCCCTGGGATTCACCCCGACAACCGTCCTCGCATCTTCGATCGCTTTTACCGTGCCGATAAATCGCGGTCTTCCGCCGATGGTCACCCCGGGCTCGGCCTAGCTATTTGCAAAGTCATTGTCGAAGCGCACGGAGGCTCCATCGAAGTCTCGAGTCAGGTAGAAGAAGGCTCGGCGTTCATTGTACGTCTACCTGCAGGATAATCATAAGGGAGATTCTAAGGGTCAGCCCTTCCAAAGTTGTTTTTTTGAGCTTCTGTCGCCGCTATAGGGCTATGGTGGACATGATGATGGACACAGTGAGGTTCGGTGTTGTCACGGGGAAAGCCAATTCACTCCCGGGTCAATCAAGCTTTTGAAGTTTTTCCGTCCCTTATAGAAATTCTATCCAGTTAAGGCCGAGTATCTGATCTTCCGGATTTTCAAAACGGCCTACGACGCATACATCCGTCAGTCCGATCGCTCCTGTTAACTCGCCCGGGGTTTCTATGAACTCGATATCTCCCCCAGTAACAGAAACCTGAATACGTGATAAGAGTTTTCCTTCCGGTGTTCCTTCGCGAATCTCTATCCAGCCTGGCTGGCTGCCCATGCTTCCTGCTCGCACCTTGACTTGGTTAATTCCGTCCAGATTCAATTCACGCCAGATGATGTAGTCTCTATCTTGGAAGTGGCCTACGATGCCTATTTCGCCATAGGCCTGGTCCACGTAATCCATGCCATGGTTTTCATCGAACAGAGCAGCTTTCTTCTTCCTGGCGTGAAGTATGATTCTTGATTCGCCTTTCAGAGGTGGACCAAATTGACTGCCCGAATCGGTGTATTCCGCTGTCAGTACATACACGCCTCCATCGGTTCGAATCCCTTCGTTTTGCTCGGTCGGAGTCGTCCAGATGTCATAGGCAATGTCGGGAGTTCTCAATTTTCCATTGGGTCCCAGTTTGGGAGCATTTTCCGTTTTTCTGATCAACGACATGATCCACGATACCATTTGCCTCGTCTGGTCGATATTGTGTTGAGAGTGGGGTGGCATAGGAAGTTCGCCCCAGACTCCGGTACCTCCTGACAGGATTTTTTTGGCGAGCTTATCATGGCTCGATTGGTCCAGGTGGTATTTTTCGGCTACTGCTTGATAGGGAGGGCCTGCCGAGGGCGCATCTGACAAATGACAGGCGAAACAGGTGCTCTGTCTCATCAAGGCGAGCCCTGGATGAACGAAGCTATCTTCCTCAGATCCTACAGACCTGCGGCCAAAATACTGGCCCTGCACGGAAACAAGGGCCGGATCAATTTCTCCTTCATCTGAGTCTTCAAGGTTTACCCGGTAGTTGATTTCTGAATTCCAGTCAAAGAAGGATCCATGCGCCGGTTGTGTGAAATTCAATCTAGGGCGAGCGTTTCCGACATGAATGGTTTGAGTTACCCTGTGCGAATTTAGCCCAGGATCCTCGGCGGTAAGACTTACCTCGTAGGTTCCAGGCTCCTCAAAGGTATGGCTAAACGTTGCTCCTTGGGATTCGGCTTTTCCGTCGACCGACCAGATCAATGATAATTCATCTCCATCTGGGTCACTTGCCTCGTTTGCGTCAAAGTGAAGCAACAATGGATGCCTGCCTGCTGTTTCGCTGGCTTCCATGCGGGCAATTGGACTCCGGTTTCCTCGGCGATAAACCACACGAAGGATACGGCTATCCTGATTTTTCCACCATTGATCTCCGTATTCAATCATGTAGAGCGCTCCGTCCTGCCCAAACTTCATATCCATGGGACGCCGCCAGGTAATGTTCGGAAGGAAGGGAGTGATCTCGGGTCCCTCTGTTTCGAGATCGACGGTTTGAATCCAATTCCGCATCCACTCAAAGATGAACAAACGCCCGTCAAACTGGCGTGGGAATTTTACAGTGGAAGGATTGTTTTCATCGTAACGGTAGGTCGGGCCGGCCATGATAGAGCGCCCTCCCATTCCCAAGCTCGGGAATCGTTTCGACTTCAGGTTATCATACCAGATCAGGGCGGGTTTGGCGGGGGGTAGATTTTTGATTCCCGTGTTTCTCGGCGAAGGGTTCCGGGGAGATTGTGGATCAAAATACCGAATGGCTTCATTCGTCTCAAAGTTGAAATGAGGCAGCGGCTCATTCGGGCCGACAAAGGAAGGCCAACCGAAATTGCAGGCTTCGCTGGTGGCGTTTAGCTCATCATAACCTTCAGGTTGAACATTAATCTCCGGCGAAATATTGGGACCGACATCTCCAATGAATAGTGTGCCTGTCCGATCATCGACTGAGATTCGAAATGGGTTGCGAACGCCCATGACGTAAATTTCAGGCAGACCTTCCGCGCGGTTCTGAAACAGATTATTGTCAGGGATGGAATAAGTCCCGTCGGATTCAGGGTGTATGCGAAGAATTTTTCCGCGGTGATCCTTTGAATTTCCTGCTGACCTAAAAGCATCCCAATTCTTCCGGTCTTCGCGGGTATCAACCGGCAGTCCCGGGCTATGATGGCAGTTGTCTCCGGTGCAGATGTACAAATCACCCCGACCATCCATCCACAAGCCGCCCCCCATGTGAAATATATGTTCGGTATCGTAAGGCCAACTGAGTAACTCTACTTCGGTATCTTCCAATCTTCTGGAATCATTGGCGGTGAAACGGCTTACCCGCATCGTGTCTGGAGCCTCTGCCGGACAAAACTGGGCATAAATATATCCGTTGTATAAAAAGTCTTTGTCTACAGCCATACCGAGCAGACCCACCTCCCCTTTGGCGTAGGTAGGGATCTGCCCCAAAACTGAAATAGAGCCTGACTCCGCGTGCCAGCGTTTTAACGGGCCCCAAAATTCAGCAAAAACTATGTCTCCGTTGGGCAATAGGTCGAACTGCATGGCATCGTTGCTAGCCGTTACCAACACCTCGGTTTCAAATCGATTCGGATCAAAGGTTTCGTTGCCGGTAAGAAAGGGCGCCATTCCCACACTGACGACTGGAAGCAAGAGATTCCTGAGAGCAAAGAAGAGTTTCATGGCTGCGTTCGGTGAACGTCTGTGTGAAGTAATCGACGGGCGACCCTGATAAAATTATTTCACTGCAATCCTTTGCTCAAGCCTTTTGGGGCAGATCGCTGTTCCCGGGTGGTTCGTGTTAGACCGTGGCGCTACTTACCAAATGTCACCGTTGGCGAACTCGCCACAGGACTGGAACGCAGACGCTTTTGCAGACGTTTTATGGTCGTGGCGTATCTCGGGTCGTCGATAAGGTTTCGCATTTCATGAGGGTCGGCATCGTGGTCGTAGAGTTCGGAACCGCGCCTGCCTTCTTCCCATTCGGTGTAGCGCCAACGTTCGACAGACCACTTGCGTACTTGCACCGTATAGGCAGCATGGTCCCAAGGAGCGGATGGGTCTTCCAGCAATGGACGAAGACTGCGACCCTCCAGCCCAGGCGGACTCTTGATGCCACAGATATCCGTGAGTGTGGGGTAAATATCAACGAACTCAACGCAACGCGGGGACCCTTTCCCGGCCCCTTCCTTCCCGCGTGGATCGACAATGATCATCGGCACGCGCGCGGAAATTTCAAACAGCGTGCCCTTGGCCCACATGCCCTTCTCGCTTAAGTGCCAGCCATGGTCGCCCCAGAAGACGATGATTGTGTTGTCGGCGATTTTTAGACGGTCGAGTTCGTCAAGCAAGCGTCCCACCTGCGCGTCCATGTAGGTAACGCAAGCGTAGTAGGCGCGAATCGCCTCACGCGCTTCGCTGGCTGAAAACTCACGGGCCGAATAGAGATCGATATTTTCACGCGATTCGTCTACGGGAACATTGTATCCAATTGTTGGGCGCGTTTCGAAATCCGGCGGCAATGGCATCTGTTCTGCTTTAAAGAGATCGAAATATTCCTGTGGCGCTTTCAGCGGGACGTGTGGCTTTTTAAAACCAACTGCCAGGAAGAAAGGGCGGTCATCGGCAGCCATCTCCTGCATGCGGGCGATCGCCTCGGTGGCGAACTGCGCATCAGTGCCGCTATTGGTTTCTTCAACAGGGCCAAATTCATTTGCCCATTGGAATCGCTCTGGATCGTCAAACTCGGCATGCCGGTAAGGCGAAAAATTGGACTCCCAGTAACTCGGGTCCTCGACGGCCTGCTGGGCCCGCTCTTCCGGCGTGAACCAGGGCCGGTTCTTCAGAGCTTTCGTCAACGGCTTGCCTTCGCGAAGGCCGGAGTTGGGGCCGTGGTATATCTTCCCGAACTGATCCATTTGGTAACCCTGTTGTTCGAACCAATTCGGCAGCAACTCCCAACTGTCGCGCAATATAAGAAGCGTGTTGTTATCCATGACGCCTGTCGTGGTCGGATAGCGCCCCGTCATCAGGGAAGCCCGAGTCGGATTGCAAAGCGGGTATTGACAATAGGCGCGATCGAATCGTACGCCGCGAGCCGCAAGGCGATCAATATTGGGCGTGATGGCGACGGAGTCCCCGTAAGTACCCACCCGACAATCGAGATCGTCGGAAATGATAAACAGGACATTCGGCGGAGACTGATCGGCCGCCAGGGCAAAAGCGGGAGCTAGAAAGAAAACACTAAACCGGAAGAGATGAAGGAGCATATTATTTATGGTTCTGTTGATAGGGGTATCCAAATGGGTGCTACCGAGCAAAGCGAGATCTCAACAAACGAAGTGCAGTTTCGAGTATAACGACACCAACATAACAGGTTCAAACATCATACTGCTCCCTTCCTCGGCCTTGCTGCACTATAGGGAATTCGGTTTCACGCGCTTGGGCATGCTTGGGATGGGGTTTGCGGGAATGGCCTGCGAAAGGCGCTCGATGATAGCGGCACTTCCGGGACGGTTGGCGATATTGTGAAGTTCGCGCGGATCGTTAAAGTGGTCGAACAAAGCTTCAGCGTTTGCCGATTTGAGGTAACGATAGCGTCCATCGCGCACGGCGTGATAATTCTCGCTCTTCGAGGTTACGATGGCGCGATTGAGATCCGTCTCTACCTCGATTATCGGGAGCAGGTTCTGGCCGTCGTTGTTCTTATTCTCCGGTAGACCCGCAAGAGCGAGCAGCGTGGGATAGACATCGATCAAGCTGACCGCTGTATCCACTTTTTTAGGTTTCGATTCGGGCCTCGAGATGAGCAGCGGTACGCGTGTGGATTCTTCCCAAAGAGTAAACTTCGAGAAATGCTCCTTCTCGCCCAGATG
>CAZFUD010000210.1:0-7426 GCA_964521705.1 uncultured Opitutaceae bacterium
GTAATACCGCAACCTGGTGGCTGGACGCAAAGCCGAAGCCGGATGGACCGCTATTCATGGAAATCGGCTTTCCTGGTCCCCACCCGCCATTCGATCCGTCGGAGCGTTTTATCGAAAAGTATCGAGGCAAGAAGTTGCCACTCCCCAATATTAAGCGGGAGGATATCGCGGGCCAGCCGGAACCCTTCCAAAAATTGCGCGAGCACAATTTCGAAGTGGACCACGACTCCGTTGTCCACGTGGACGACCCTAGTGAAGAGCAACTGCAGCGGCTTTGGGAATACTATTTGGCCAATATGTCGATGATCGACGAGAAAGTGGGCGAGATTATCGAAGCCCTTGATCGTAATGGATATTTGGATAATACCGTAATACTCTTCACCAGCGATCACGGTGAGGCCCTGGGAGAGCATGGGCACATTCAAAAGTGGACCTTCTACGACTGCGTAACGAAAGTGCCATTGATCGCCTGGTCGCCGAAGCGCTTCCAAGGAGGTCGAACAATCGATGGTTTGTGCCAATTGATGGATGTGGGGCCCACGATTCTTGATCTTGCCGGCGTCGAAAAGCCGGAGTGGATGGAAGCGGAAACGTTGATGCCTGCTTTGGAAGGTGAAGCCTTTGAAGGTCGGCCCTACGTCATTGCCGAGCATGGCCGGGACGTCTTTCTTTATACGATCGATTTCGTAACTATGATCCGAACGAAAGATTGGAAGCTCGTTCAGTTCTTGGATCGCTCCGATGGACAGCTCTTTGACTTAGTCAATGATCCCGCGGAAGAGATCAACCTTTGGGATGATCCGAATCACGCGGCCAAGAAAACGGAGCTTATCCAAATGATCGGCTCCTTCCGAGTCCGCAGCGGTTACCAAACCCGAAAACTTTGGGAAAAGGTTCGGTAAATAGTTTGTTTTCGCAAAGCAGCTGGTGCAGCCTCCTGTCTTATCGATGTCTAGTCGATGACGCATGCGTTAGATTATGGGGAAAGCGTATCCGATAATCGACGACAGTATTCGCGGGTGGATTGAAAAGCAGAAGGTTTTCTTTGATTCCACGGCTCCCTTAGCGAGTTAAGGTCTAGTGAATTGCTCGCCCAAGGGCTTGGACACCTTCCGGGTTTTGGATGAGCGGTCGATTGCTTATCTTGATCTTACTGGAAGCGGTGTGGAAACAATCGCCCATCTAAAAGAGAACGAGCGTATAACGATTATGATGTGCGCTTTCGAAGGGCCTCCAAAGATATTCCGGTTTTATGGGAGAGGGCAAGTTTTGCAAAAAGGGAGTGATGAGTTCGCAGAGTTCATTGGCGCTTTCGGCGATGCTCTGGGAGCTCGTCCTATCATCAGAATCGATTTGGAGCGGATAATCGATTCCTGCGGGTACTCGGTTCCAAAATATGAGTTTAAGGAAGATCGCTATACACTGAAGAAGTGGGCGGAGACGAAAGGGGAAGAGGGCGTTCTTGAGTATCAGGCTTTGAAGAACGCGAAAAGTCTGGATGGATTGTAAGGATTGAGCAGGGACCTTGGGGACTAGGGACTGAGGATTTGAACAACGTTCACCCGCTGACGCTAGTTCACTTGGAGTCTCCGCAGAGCGGATCCAATAGGATTTGGCCGGGGCCGGATGTAGGTTTTGAGTTTTAAGAGTGATGGAAGATCGACCTGTCCAAGGCTGCTATCTATTTTGATTTGCCTTGTGTCTCGAAGAGACGCCTATTTGCCTTTGTTTATGCGGAGGCATCCGAGCTTCCTGAATTAAGGGGCGGTGACGAATGTATTGTTGTCATCGCTCATTGCTCTTTGCGGTTTTACTTGGATCCGGCGTACCAGGACCTAGGTTTGTCGAATCTTGGTGAAGGCGAATTTTTCGATTTCTCTCGAATGAAATTGCCGTGGATAGGAGAGCTATCAGATTCGCTTTATGCCGAAGCGATTTGTCGATAGGGGACCCGAGCTGTACGACTACCTTATAGCGGCCTCATCACGGGAATCGGCGTTGAAGAAAGAACTGCGTGAGGCTACTGCTAAGCTTCCGGATGCCAGAATGCAGATTACTCCTGAGCAAGGGCAATTCATGGCATTGCTGGCAAAATCGATCGGCGCCAAGCGGGCTTTGGAAATTGGTGTATACACTGGCTACAGCGCCTGCTGCGTTGCCGAAGCGCTTGATGAAGGCGGCAACCTCATCGCCTGCGATGTGAGTGTAGAATGGACATCGATTGCTAGCGAATTTTGGAAGAAAGCAGGCGTCGCCGAAAAGATCGATCTGCGTATCGCTCCGGCCCTTGAAACTTTAGCCTCGCTCGAAGCGGATGGCCAGAGAGGGGCCTTCGACTTCGCCTTTATCGATGCGGATAAGGAAAACTACGATTCCTACTACGAAGCTTGTCTTCGTTTGCTCCGTTCGGGCGGATTGATTGTCGTGGATAACGCTCTTTGGGGAGGCCAGGTGATGGACCCTGCCTTTCAGGACGTGGATACGATTGCCATCCGCAATCTTAATGAAAAGATTAGGGACGATGGGCGGGTGGATGCCAGCTTGCTCTCGGTGGGTGACGGCGTTTACTTGGCTCGAAAGCGTTGAAGCGTCTTGGCAGAAAGATTAAATCAATGAAGATTGTTAGATATCAAGATTCGTCAGGAAACGTTCATTACGGAGAGGAACGAGATGGAGAAACCTTCCGAATTGAGGGCGATATTTTTGGAGAATATCGCTCGACCGATGAGGTCGCTGATCTGGCCAAATTGTTAGCTCCCGTGGATCCGGAAATCATCCTTTGCATCGGCTTGAACTACCGATTCCATGCGGAGGAAAGCGGCTCTCCCGTACCGAAATACCCAGTGCTTTTCATTAAAGGGCGCAATGCTTTGCAAAATCCGGGTGATCCGATCGAGCTGCCTCGGAAGCTGATGAGCGAGGAGGTAGACTACGAATGCGAGTTGGCAGTTGTCGTTGGCAAAGAGTGTAAGAACGCAACAGCTGAGAACGCATTGGATTATGTTCTCGGCTACACCTGTGGCAACGACGTTAGCGCTCGTGATTGGCAGCGGAAAAAGGGCGGGGGGCAGTATTGTAAAGGGAAGGGTTTCGACACCTTCGCTCCCTTGGGTCCTCGCTTAATTACCTCGGACGAACTTGACGATCCTAATGCCTTGTCGATCCAGACTCGGGTAAATGGGAAAACGGTTCAGGATTGGAATACCAATGATATGATATTCAATGTCAGAGAGATTATCGCTTTCCTAAGCGGTAGCGCGACCTTGCTTCCAGGAACCGTAATCTTGACTGGGACGCCTCATGGTGTGGGAATGGCCCGCAATCCGCCCTTGTGGTTGAAGCCTGGTGACACGGTGGAAGTTGAAATCGAAAAGATAGGAACGCTCGTCAATCCAGTTACTGAGGAGAGCTAGGCTTTGGAGATAGACCGAATGTCGGAATTAAGAAAGACACCCCTTCACGAATTCAATGTAGCCAACGGAGCTCGTATGGTGGACTTTGCAGGTTGGAGTATGCCCGTACAGTACCAAAGTATCATCGACGAGCATAAGGCGACCCGATTTTCCGCTGGCTTATTCGATGTTAGTCACATGGGCGAAGGGTCGATCGAGGGGCCGGAGGCAGCAGCCTTTCTCGATTCCGTTTTGACTAACGACGTTTCCAGCATGGCGATTGGACAGGCCATGTACTCGCTAATGTGCTACGAGCATGGTGGAGTCGTGGACGATTTGCTGGTGTATCGAATCGCCGAAGAGGAGTTCCTGCTTTGTCTCAACGCTTCCAATACAGAAAAAGATGTCGCTTGGCTGAACGCGAACAAGGGCTCTCTTGATGTCGATATCAGCGATGTATCCGATTCCTTTTCCTTGTTGGCATTGCAGGGGCCGGAGAGCATGGAGATTCTCAAGAATTTGACCACTATGAATCTCGAGGATCTGGGCTATTATAGATTCCATGGATCGGATGTGGCAGGAGTTTCCTGTTTGGTATGCCGAACGGGTTATACGGGAGAGCTAGGAGTGGAGTTGTTCGTGGCCCCTAGCGACGCGGAGTCTCTTGCCAGATCCATCTTAGCGGCTGGCGAACCTTATGGTGTGAAACTAGCCGGATTGGGAGCTCGGGACAGTTTGAGGTTGGAAGCGGGGTATGCATTGTACGGGCATGAAATCAGCGAAACTATATCACCGCTGCAGGCTAAATTGATGTGGACGGTGAAGCTGAAAAAGGAGACTGACTTTATCGGAAAGACAGCGATTCGAGAGGAAAAGGCGGCCGGACCGAAGCGGCGAATCGTCTTTTTCAAGACGGGTGGCCGCCGCATCGTTCGCGCGGGAACCCCGGTACTGGCTAGCAATCGAGAAGGGGGGACTGTGGTTTCGGGAGCGTTTTCTCCGATCCTGAATGAGGCTATTGGATCGGCGCTTGTAGAATCTATTCACGAAGACGCTCAGCTTTCCGTAGATATGCGGGGAAGCGATCTATTCTTAATCCCAACGAAACCGCCTTTTGTTGAATTGAATCCTTGATTATCGGCTTAGTTTCTAGACCAATAGCTGCGAAAGAATCCTTACCGCATGAATCTCCCAGACGATCTCAAATATACCAAAGACCATGAGTGGCTAAAATTGCTCGGAAATGATGAAGCCCTGGTGGGAATAACCGATTTTGCCCAGCAAAGTCTTGGAGACATCACCTATGTGGAGATTCCCAGCGAAGGCGACACATTCGAAACGGGAGCCTCATTTGGGGTTGTCGAATCGGTCAAGGCGGCCTCAGATCTTTACATGCCGGTCGATGCAGAGATAATTGAAGGCAACCAGGCATTGGAAGACGCTCCGGAGATCGTCAACAAGTCGCCTTTCGAGGGGGGCTGGATCGCCAAAATCAAGCTTTCCGATCCGTCCCAACTAGATTCGTTGATGGACGCTGCGGCCTACGCGGAAATCTCCAAGGATTAGATCCGGCCTTTCCAGCCGTCAATTGGCCCTCTGTTTGCGCGATCGGGAGCCAACTTCACGAAATACTGGGTTGCCTGATGCTGAAAGTCCAAAAATCTATTTGTAACCGAAACCTCTATGTAATCGTTGCTTTTCTGTAGGCAATTGTTGATTCGTTTCAAAAAACTTTTCCCTGTTAAATTTTATTAAGGCCAAGAAAGAACCTATGCACGCTGATCATTCGATTTCAATTGACTCAAGTAATAGAAAAACAGTCCGATTTGGCTCAGGAACCCTAGCCCTGATTGCGGTGGCTGTCTTCTTTTCTGGTTGCATGTCCGCTCCGAAAAATCAGTCAGACAAGCTGGAGGTCAATTTCCCATCCGCCTGGCGATCCGCCGAGGTGCAAGGAGATTTCCAATCTCAGAATTGGCTGAGTGATTTCAATGATCCCATACTGGTGGCCATTATTGAAGAGGCACTGGCCTATAATCAGAACCTCAAGGCCGCTGAAGCCCGATTAAGAGCCTCGATCGCGGGGTCTCGGTTCGCGAGTTCAAATGTCCTCCCGAGTTTAAACGGTACGGCCAGCAAGAATCGCAACAAGCGTAGCCCGGCCTCCGGGATTCAGCAGACGCCTACTTCGGAGACCCATGGCATAAATCTCCGTTTCAACTGGGAGATCGATATCTGGGGGAAAGTCCGGAACGGTTACAAAGGCGATTTGGCGGATATCCAATCGGCGAAAGCGACCTACGACGCAACGCGTCTATCGATCGCGGGTCGGGTCGCCCAATCCTGGTACAACGCAGTGGAGGCTCAATTGCAATATGACTTGGCCGTTCGCACCCAGGCAGCCCTAGAGTCGTCAGCGCTTATCGTGGAAGAGAACTTCAAGCGCGGGATCGCTCGAGCCTTGGACGTGCGACTTGTTCGAGCAAACGTGGCTTCCAATCAAAGCACATTGGAGGCTAGGTTGCGGCAGAAGAACTCTTCGGCGAGGCTATTGGAAACCCTCTTGGGCCGATATCCAGCCAATGAGTTGATGGCGATAGGCCAGCTGATAACCAAAGAGGAAGTTCAGGCCTACAATGATCGAGTCGACGAAGAAATCGCTGTTTTAAGGAACGAATTGTCTGCCCGTGAGTCAGAAGCGATCGACAAATTGCGTAGAGCTCAGCTTTCCAAGGTTCCAAAGGATATTCGGGCGGACATGGTTGAAGCGATCGAAACTCCGGAAAGCCGCCGTACGGAAGTGCACAAATACCTCCTCAGCAAGTACGAGGAGATAGCCGGAGTCGATCTCGAGCGGGCCGAAAAGAGCGACAAGAAATTGCGCGGCTATCGGAATGATATGCGTCGGCGTATCAGTTTGAAGGTGGCTCAAAAAAAGCCCATTCCCAATGGGGATATGGCGATCAAGTTACCTGATATTAGTGGAGGTATTCCGGCAGGAGTGCCATCGGAACTACTGCTCCGCAGGCCTGACATTATCGCTGCCGAGCGGACTTTGGCAGCCAATGAGCAGCGGAAGTTCGAAACGAGCAAGGCCCGCATCCCCAGTCTGAATATATCGCTCTCTCGAGGAACGAACGTTCGTAACGTGGAGGATCTCTTGGATTTGGTTGACCGACGCGTTTGGTCGCAAGGGATTACCGGCTCGATGCCGTTTTTCCAAGGCGGGCGATTGCGAAACAATTTCAAGCGGGGTAAGGCAAACTACGAGCGAGCGATATATGATTACGGAAGTACGGTCCTCACTGCATTTCGGGAAGTGGAAAACGCTTTGAACAACCAAAGCTCGTTCGAGCGCGATTACGTCTCGCAAAAGATAGCCGCTGAAGAGTCCGCAGCTGCAGAAGAGCTAGCCTGGGAAGAGTATGGTAGAGGCCTAACCACGATTACGACCGCTCTCGATGCTGTCCGTCGAAACATCACTGCTCAACGCTCATTTTTACAAGTATCCAATCAACGAGTACAATCACGAATCGACCTCTATTTAGCCCTTGGTGGCGGTTTCGACGTCGATACTGATGCCGATTCGAATTCTTGATTAAGCAACGCTGATCTTAATTATATCGTTCCGATTATGAAACGTCTTTTGCAAATTCTTCTCCCGCTCGCTCTGCTGGGGATTGGCGTGGGAGCTTATTTTTGGTTGGTCCACACGGCCCCTGAAC
This sequence comes from uncultured Opitutaceae bacterium, assembly GCA_964521705.1. Lineage (GTDB taxonomy): Bacteria > Verrucomicrobiota > Verrucomicrobiia > Opitutales > Opitutaceae > Pelagisphaera. Next base: position 7,118 of record CAZFUD010000210.1, read on the forward strand.
CGCGACAGCGTCCCAATTTTGTCAATACGCCTGAAGTCATCGTTCGAAATCTGCAGACTACTTCCTATGATGTGGTTCTGGAATCGCAGGGGACTGTACAGGCGAGGACGACCAGTACCTTGATACCTGAAATCAGGGGTCGAATTATTAACGTCGGTCAAAATTTCCGTGAAGGGGCCTTTTTCGAAGAGGGCGACGTACTCCTGGAAATTGACGATAGCGATTACCAAACCGAGCTTGTGGTCGCCGAAGCGGCTTTGGCCCAGGCGCAATTGCGTGAATTCGAAGAAGTTGCACGCTACGAGCAGG
>CAZFUD010000211.1:0-7421 GCA_964521705.1 uncultured Opitutaceae bacterium
ATCGACCACGAGAACCTTCTTGCCCAAATAGGCCAAGCAAGAGGCGACATTCACCAACAAGGATGTTTTGCCAACGCCGCCCTTTAAATTGAAAAAACTTATTTTCGTAGCCATACGCCTTTTCGATTCATTTTCCCCGTACACTTCTACTCGGCACTTTCCAGTGCTCGCTGCAGCTATCGAGCGGGATGAAATTGTATCAAAGGCATTTAACATTTCTTTGAATGGGTTTTCCCATAGAGCTATTTACAAATCGCATTGGAAATCTATGGTACTTGAGAATATCAAATGCCTTTTGACGATCAGGATAAGTCGATTTTTGATTCGGTAGACCGCCGGTGCCGTCGCAGCCGGGAGGTGCAGCGATTGGCGGAGGAAAAGGGCTTGGTGGACCCAAAGGAGCGAACGGACGAGGCTCTTGAGGGCCTAGCCGGAGATGGGGAATTGCCGGCCGAGGAACTGGAGATGAAGCAACTTGAATCCGCCCATGAACCGATGTTGCCGGAGAAGTCGATCGACGAGCAGTTGCTAGCCAACCTGGGAACGGGGAAGAACGACTACGGTGTAGCCGAGGACCTCATTCCGCAAATCGATTTTAATACGATTCCTTTAACCGAGCCTAAACGAGTGCTGTCGAAGACACAGTCGGGACAGTCAGCTCGGCAAGATTCCGTCCGGGACAAATCCGGGTCGAAAGATGATGAAACGCCCTCGCGAGCCCCGAAGCGCAATAAGAAATCACCTTCGTTGCTAGATAGCTATTTCAAGGGGCTGTGAATCGGCGAAGCTACGTTGCTTCGGAGCGCGCCGCCGCAATACCGTCGCCTTTAAATTCGATACGCCGTTGCTTGTACAACATCCCGAGGGCTTGCTTGAAGGCCTTTTTGCTAGCGGAAAATGTTTCTCGAATCGATTCTGGTGATGACTTGTCGTTGAAGGGAAGATAGCCACCGGCTTCCAGTAGACGATCATAGATGTCCTCGGCGAGCGGCAAGGTTCGGCGATAACCGGACGCATCGCGTTGCAAATCGATTTTCCCGTCCTCCCGAACGTCTTTGATGAATCCAGGAAAGGAATAGCCGTATTCAAGGGGTCCCGACAGCTCCGACTTGTACAGAAGACCAGTATGGGCGTTTTCGATTATCGCTCTGTAACCGATAGGCGTTTCTTCGATTACGAGCAAACTGACGGGATCGCCTTTTCGATAGTGATGCTCGCATTGATCGAGATAACGATGGAGTCGAGCGGTGGCGACCAGGCGATCGGTCTCCGGATCGAGTTTCAAATAGACAATCGCTTTGCTCCCGACCTGGACGCGCTTTTTCTGTTCTCGAAAGGGCAGAAGGATATCCTTTTCCAAACCCCAATTTAGAAAAGCCCCGACTTTTGGATTCACGTCCATGACTTCGAGACAGGCGAATTCCCCAACCATCGCTTTAGGAGTTCGAGTCGTCGCTATCAAGCGGTCTTCAGAATCGCGATACAGGAAGATGTCCAGCACGTCGCCGATTTCCGCCCATTCGGGCCTTTGAAATGCGGGTAGCAGGATTTCTCCGAGGTTTTCGCCATCAAGATAGACTCCCTGAGGAGACTCCCTGATGATTTCGAGGCGATTTCTCTGACCGATCTGCGTCATAGATGGGCAACGGTAGCTTAGATTCTTGGGAATGGGAGCAAAAAGAGCGGTTAGTTTTAGCGGATGGTGATTTAGCGATCGATTGGAGATTTGTGGGTAGCGGGCGATCTCCGAGTTCCAATTCGAGATTTCGTTTTGTGGGCACTCGGTGATCGCCTGCTACGTCGCAGATGCTTCGACCACGTAGGAACTTCGTTTAGGCTGCCTTTGTCCTTTATCTTCACCCTCGACGTAATCTCAATTAATCCCTATCAGGGGAAAATCATATCGGTATGAATTCGTTTCTCAATTTTCCATCAATCGCAAATAGGTCAGTCAGGTACGCCCTCATTTTTATGATAGGCGCTTTGATGAGCGTATCTTGGGCCGAGCCCGTCAAAATCTGGATAAGCTCACAGCAGGACAAGATTTACTACGACAATATGGTAAGGCTATACCAACAGGAGGTGGATGCTGGCTTTCAAGCGGAGGTACAGGCGTTCGGATTTCGGGAAATGCCTGACAAGCTGGCCATCGCTTTCAAGACGCAAACCAACACGCCAGACATCGTGCAGCTCGACGAAGTCTTCTTCGGGATGTATCTTCAGGGGGAAGCGCCTTTTGTGGATCTGACCGACCGGGTCAAAGCGGCTGGGCTAGATGAATCTATCATGCCTCAACGCTTAGAGTTATTTAGCTTGGGAGATCGGGTGTTGGGATTGCCGCAATCGCTGAGCGCGGTAGTCATTTACTATCGGCGGGACCTCTTCCAGCAGTTCAGCCTTTCGCCCAGCGAATTCAAGACCTGGGACGATTTCATGGCTATTGGTGAAGAACTCGCGGCTCAAAATCAGCCCTTGCTCGCTTTGGACCCCAGTTACTTCGGCATGCTTCTTCGGCAGCGCGGAGGTCATCTATTTTCGGAGACGGGAGACGTGTTGCCAGATTTCGAGCTCGCGGTGGAAACCTTGGATTTTATGGGAGAGTTAGCCCAAAAACGCATCGGTTTGATGCCGGATAGAAGCACGATCTTCGATCCGGTCTTTTTCGGAGGCGATGTGGCCAACAACGAGATCCTCGCAATTATGGGCGCCGATTGGTATGGCCTAGATATGATCCAGCAGTTTTCATCCGAACTGGAAGGCGAGTGGGGGATCATGCCGCTTCCCGTTTGGACGGATGAGCAAGGTAATACGAATTCAGTTAGGACCTCGACCTTTGCTGGTCAAGGACTAGTCATCTACAAAGGTAGCGATTTGATAGACGAGTCCTGGGAGTTCATGAAATTCGTCATGACCAACCGAGAAGCCAATGCTCAACGCTTTTTGCAAGGAAACAGTTTTCCTGCCTATAAGCCGGCTTTCGAAGATATTCGCTTGTTGCAACCGCAACCATTTTTTGGATACGATTCGATGGGTCAGATTCTCGTGGATCTCGCTCCTGAAGTGCCTAGAGTGATGATGAATCCAAAGCGCCCGATGGCGGTTTTCATGATCCGAGAAGGGATGCTGAGTTCGGTTATGTACGGGGAAGGGGATGCCCGAACCGCCTTGACGCGGTTCAAAGACCAGCTTGAGAGCGGTGGCGGGCCTCCACCAGAGACTAACTAGAAACGCTCATTGATGCGGCGCTCGTTCAGCGATAGGATATGGCCAAACTGGGGGCATGTTTGGCTCCTGGCCCCGTTTTTCGTCTTCCTTTCGCTGTTCTGGGTAACTCCGCTAGGCAAGGGGCTTTTACTGAGCATCGAATCGGATACTCTATTCGCGGAATCCACTTTCGTCGGTTGGGAGCACTATCGCGATCTCCTGGCCGATTCCCGGTATTGGCGGGCTGTCCTGAATACGGCAGTTTTTTCGGTATCGACGATCACGATAACCATCACATTGGCTCTTGTATTTGCTCATTCCTTACGCTTGTGCAATAGGCGTATCCAAGGGCCATTGGCATTCGGGCTGATGATTCCCGGGCTTTGTCCGCCTACGGTTTTGGCCTTATTGTTCCTGTTGGTGTTCCATGGCAAGGAAGGGCTTCTTAATCGATGGATTGTTCAGCCTCTCGGTTTCGAGACGATCAATTGGCTTTCGGATCCCGATTTCATCCTATCGGCTGTAGTGATCCAAGCGGTTTGGCGCTGGACTGGATTCATGGCATTTTTTCTCCTTTGCGCGTTGAACGCCCGCCCTAAAGAGATTCTCGATGCCGCAAAGATAGATGGAGCGGACGTTTGGCGCCGGTTCGTCAATGTGACCTTGCCGCTCATAGCCCCGACCCTAACTTTTTGCCTGATCTACTTAATAATCGATTGCTTCGCTCAATTCGCTGGATCGTATGTGCTATTCGGCGGATCTGGCGGAACGAATGACGCGGGTTTGCTTATGGTGACCTACGCTTACCAGAAAGCATTTATTGGGGGCGGTTTCGGTAGTGGAACCGCAGTGAGTCTATCGATCGTTCCCTGGCTGGCTGGCATGCTCATCCTAGTGGCCATGGTTCCGCGATACATTTGGAAGGACGGCTCTAACCAATGAATCGAAAAATTGTATCCATTGGTGTGGGCTGCCTTCTTGCTATCGCGACCCTCATTTTTTTGTATCCACTTTTCTGGATGATTCTCGGTTCTTTCAAATCGAATGCCGAGATCTTCAACACCCGTATTTTTTGGCCACGAGAATGGACGGGGCAGTATTACGAAATCCTCCTTTCAAACGAATTCTTTCCCTACCTTCGCAGTTTGGCGAATTCCATTGTCGTCTCATTGAGCCAGGGAGTAGGGGCGACTTTGCTGGCGGCGATGGGTGGTTTCGTGATCGGCTCTTACCGATTCCGAGGTCGTATCGGGCTGCTTGCTTTAGGAATCCTCGTCGTTCTTATCCCGGCTCAAATGGTAGCGCTGCCCTTATTCTTGTGGGTAAACACTCTGGGTCTATTCGACAATCTTCTTGGAGTTATCCTACCCGGCCTGGTTAGTGGTTTAGGGCTTTTGTTCTTCGCCCGTGTGTACAGTCAGGTGCCTAGCGACTTACTGGACGTGGCTCGGATGGAGGGCGCTTCGGAATTTCGGATTTTCCTGCTAACGCTTCCTTTGGTTAAGCCCTTTCTCATAGCCTTCGGATTTGCCCATTTCGTGCTTTCCTGGCACGCCCACATCATACCCATGCTGGTATTGAATAGCGAAGAGACGCGCACGCTGCCGATAAGTTTAGCTGCTTTGTATGGCAGTAGCCTTAATTCACCGCAGGCGGTATTGATGGCTGGATCGGCGCTGGGAATGCTTCCGCTAATTGCGGTGTTCGCTTTCGCCTATCCGCAGCTGAAGTCGGCCCTTCAGGAGTTTGTCGCCCAGTAGCGACTAAGGTTGTACACGGTTGTTTGAATCTGGTAGTAGGCGATCTCCGAGCGCCCACAAATAGTAGTACAGGCTTCCAGTCTGTAGACTGTAGACCAAAGTACAGGCAAGATGCCTGTGCTACATCCAATAACGGGCGCTCGGAGATCGCCCGCTACCTTAAGAGGCCCGTTCGGGAGGATCCGCTCTAAACGATTTTATACCCTTAGTTGCCTGAAAAAGCCTCTACTTTTCCTCCGAGTCACTACTGGCTCTCCTGCGTTTCAGAGAATCCCTGAATGTAGGCGACGACATCCTTCAAGTCTTGGTCATTGAATCCCTTTAGTGAATACGCCATTTGAATCCCGTAGGGATCTTCTGGATGGTAGCCGCGTTTGCCGGAAGCGAATTTTCGAAGCTGATCTAACAGGTACCAATCTTCGAGGATATTCAAGGGTGGGGACCGCAAGCGATCGTTGCCTTGACCATAAGCCCCGTGACAAAGAAGGCAGGTTCCGTAGATAAGTTGTCCTCGTTCTGCGTTTCCCCGCACTACCTTAACGTGAGGCTTTGGCGGGAGATCGGCAATGTAGGTGGAAAGGAGGCGAATGGTTTCGTCGTCGCCAAAGCGCTCTCGAGCGGAACCCATCAGTAATTCGGATCGGTTCTCGGGGTTCTGACCACGAATGCCGTCTCTGAATTTTTCCAGTTGGGCTTTGCCGTACCAGGCGGGAAGCCCATCGATGATAGGGCCTCGCTGCATTTCCTGATTGCTATGGCAAATTAGACAAGATTCGGCGAATAGGCTTTCCGCTTTGGCGAACTCTTCTTCAGTTAGGGCGGGTTCTCTGGCGCAGCCCAGCATCAAGAGGACGGATGCGGCCGTGGAAAGGGCGAGCCGTTGTAGACTTTGGGCCTCGGAAATAGATCGCTTCATTTCTCTGGGGCGATGGTTATATACGTGATTTCCGGAGGTGCGAAAACCCGAAATTGTGGTCCCCAAGAACCCGTTCCGCGACTCAAATAGAGGTAGGTTTCCTGATCGAGTTGGGTTAGCCCTGGCTTAGCCCGGTAGAAGATCTTATTGAGATAGTGGAAAGGGAAAATCTGTCCGCCGTGGGTATGGCCGGATAGTTGCAGATCGAACTTATCGAATCGATCTGGCCGAATGCTAGGCCGGTGATAGAGAAAGAGTCGAAATGTGGACGGATCCACATTCTTGAAGGTAGCCTCGGTGACTTTTTCCCGCGACGTGTTTCTACGGGTGGTAGGATCGTCCATCCCGATGAGGGTCAATTCCTCGTTCAACGAAATCGATTCGTTGTGGAGGACCTGAAATCCGGCCTCTCTAGTTAAATCGAGGCAGGCATCGATATCGGCGTAGAACTCGTGATTTCCGCAAACCGCGAATTTGCCGAGAGGAGCATTCTGGAGGTTTTTCAATAGCTCGACGTAGGGCTGCATGAGGGGCAAATAGCCATCGAATAGATCGCCGGTTGAAACGATGAGATCGGCGTCGAGCTCATTGATAGTCGCTACAACTTGACGAATGTTTGTCAGCGAGCTCGAGTCCCCTAGGTGCAGATCGGAAATTTGAACGATTCGAATCGGGGATGCGATTTTAGAGGAAGACAATTGGACCTTGCGGGCATTAACGCTTTTGGCGGAAACGTATCCGTAGATCGATAACGGAAACCCTAGCCCAGTTAGAAAATACAGGGTTAGTCCGTCATCCAGAGTTGGCATGAACCACTGTATGGCGTCGAGAAGCAAGGCGACGAAAAGAAAGATGAAGCTTACCCCCATCCAGCTGTAGCCAATCTTCGAGGCCAAGAGGGAGTGTTTAAACCAGCGAGTTCGCTCCATCAAGAGGGCTGCTATTAGGCAACCGACGCATAAGGCTATGAAGGTGGCCAATAGCCAGGAGTGCCGCCCGATTCCACCGACTACCGAAGCGTATAGGTAGTAGCCGATGGATAATTGGACAGCGATGAAGAAGGTGACAATCATTTCGGCAGTGAGCCTAGTAGGTTGTTAATTCGAATGCTTTAGCAACGACTGAATTTCAATATTCGTCCCAAAGTAAATTGCAGGATGACTGTAGAGCTTAATCAGTCCCAGGAGTGTGGTTTCCCAATGGTATCCATCTTTCAGCATTCCGAAATTTAATACATTGCTTCCGAGGTGGGATGAACAAATATGGAGCCATGGGCAGTCTACGGATAATATCTTTATTTGCTCTGGCTTCTAGCTTAGCAATTACGGCCACTGGGGATAATCCTAACATGATTTTGGTCATGACGGATGACCAAGGGTACGGCGATCTTGGCGTTCACGGAAACGACCAAATAGACACACCTAATTTGGACCGTTTTGCGAGCGAGTCGCTAGGAATGGAGCGCTTCTATGTCAATCCGCTCTGCGCGCCCACTCGAGCTAGCTTGATGACGGGGCGATACTATCTGCGTACCGGAATCC
>CAZFUD010000212.1:0-7408 GCA_964521705.1 uncultured Opitutaceae bacterium
ACCGCCGGACATCCTCTTGATAAAATCTCTACGAGGTACTGTATTCATTCCTTGGTAATCGTTTCGTCCAAATTCATTAGCGTGCTGCATACCATCGTCCAGCTAGCCAATATATCGGGCGGGATATGTTTGGGGGCTGGATACTCACCCAGATGTATAAGCGCCTTAGCTTCCTCGATATCGTTGGCATATCGAGCTAGGTAACGATTTTTAGCCGCTAAGAGCAGATCCATTTCCTTGTTTACAGGCAAGCGGCTTAACAATCGCTCATAGGCGTTCTCCACAATGGCTTCGTCGTTCGTAAACACTTCGATCAGCTCTTGTGCGAATACGCGAGCGGCTTCCACAAAAGTAACGTCATTCATCAGGTTGAGAGCCTGTAACGGCGTATTCGTCCGACGCACCGCTTCGTCGCACGCTTCTCTCCCGGCAGCATCGAAATTGATCATCATAGGAGGTGGCACTGTCCGTTTCCAATACGTGTAGAGGCTTCTTCGATACAAATTATTCCCTACTGCCAAGGCATAATTGGAATCCGAGGCAAAATCGGCCCATAGTCCTTCCGGCTGGTAAGGTTTCACGCTCGGACCACCAATTTGCTGATGAAGTAATCCGCTAACCGCCAGGGCTTGATCGCGTATCATTTCTCCCGGCAGTCGGAAACGCGGACCACGAGCCAAGAGCCGATTCTCTGGATCACTCTCTAACAACTTGGCGCTCACTCGCGAACTTTGCTGATAGGCAGCGCTCTCAATAAACAGTCTCAGCATATGCTGGATATCCCATCCGGAGTCCACAAATTCCACGGCCAGCCAATCAAGCAATTCCGGATGGCTGGGCCGTTCTCCTTGCACGCCAAAGTCCTCAGTCGTCTTGACCAGACCAGTACCGAAAACATCCCGCCATAATCGATTTACGGTTACACGAGCAGTAAGAGGATTCTCTCCCATCACCAGCCACTTCGCCAAGCCATAACGATTGGTGGGCAGATCATCGTCGATGGGAGGCAACGCGGCAGGTACACCCGCCTCGACACGATCCCCCGGCTGATCGTAGATGCCACGGTCGAGTATACGGGTTTCTCGTCGCATTTCATCTTTCATCACCATTACGGAGGGTAGCGCGTCTTCGAAAGCCTCGCGCTCGCGGCACGCTTCTAGCCAGTCCCGATAAGCCGATAGCGTTTCCGCAGGCCCTCCTTCATTCAGGAAGTGGTGAAGTACTTTAGCTCGCTGCGATGCCGTTCGACTATCTAACGGAGTATCGAGGATCTCTCCTAAGGACGATTCCTCATAAACGACACGCACTTCGTCGCGTTCCAGAATTCTATCGTAAAAACGAACATCGTTCAACCGTCCCGAAAAGTCCGCCATCCCCATTCCCAAACGCAATGGTTCCTCTAGACGGAAATCCTGATTAAGGAAGTCGTAGTTGGAACGGTGCGACACGCGTTCGCCATCAAAATAGATTTCGATATCCTCCGCCCGTCTCGTTCCTCCATAATTGACCCAAACATGGACCCACTCGCCTCTTGGTAAGGATACCTCAGTTTCAACTCGACAGGCATCATCAAGCCATCGCTGAACAAAGTTTGCCTGTACCGTACCCTTTTCCGTGAGATGCAAGTTGTAGCCCTTGCCTTCTAACTCGGGAACCATTCGCGAAAGTATCGTGCCTTCCAAGTAGTCGTCGACTTTCACCCTAATGCCAAACGAGAATGCATCAAAGTATCCAAATTTTCCCGCATCCGCTTCCTCCACCTCAGTCAAAGCAAGATCATCACCTTCCAATTGGAAGGATAACCCATCAGTGACAGTCCATTTGCTTGGCAGTATCGGGTTACCACCTTCCCAGGCTTTCATCCCCACTTCGACACCCTTCTCTTGAACTTTCCGTCTAGCTAACGCTCGCGATTCGCGGTCCTGCAACAAAGCCAATTCAGTCCTCTGCGAAACGGTTGGAGCCTTAATTAAGGGTTCCGAGTTCCCCTCTTTCCATGCCCTTCCATTCTCCGCCAAGTTGTTGAACATAGCGTAGACTTGATAGTAGTCCTTTTGAGTGATGGAATCGTATTTATGGTTATGGCAACGGGCGCATCCCATAGTTAGGCCCTGCCAAATTGTGAAAGTCGTATCCACTCGATCTACGACATATTCGACCTGAAACTCTTCGGGAACGATTCCTCCCTCAGCATTCCCCCGATGATTCCGATTAAATCCCGTTGCGAACATCTGCTCCAAAGAGGGAATGGGCAGTAGATCACCAGCAAGCTGTTCCACCGTGAATTGATCGAACGGCATATTGGCGTTATAAGCGTCAATCACCCAATCCCGCCAGCGCCACATTTCTCGCCAACCATCATTCTGGTAGCCACTTGTATCCGCGTATCGGGACGCATCCAGCCAGCGCATCGCCATCTTCTCGCCGTAGGATTCAGATTGGAAAAGCTGATCCAGTAACCCCTCCACTCCCAAGTCCAAAAATCGCTCCATCTGCTCCGCCGTCGGAGGAAGACCAGTAATATCAAAATGGATACGGCGGCCCAAAATCCGTTCGTTGGCGGGAGGAGATGGCTGCAAATTCTCCGCATCCAATCGAGCCAGGATGAAGGAATCGATTGGATTCCTGACCCAATCGCTATTCGACACTGCGGGGATGTCGGGCCGTTTTGGCGGAACCAGCGACCAATGTTGTTCCCATTCCGCCCCGCCTTCTATCCATTGTTCGATCAGCTTAATCTCTTGCGGCTTGAGCTTACGCTTGGCATCCGGAGGCGGCATGCGTTCTTCTGAATCCTCATGAGCGATGCGAAAGAACAGCTCGCTCGCTTCCGCATCTCCTGGAGCTACTACCTTGAATCCATCCAAGTCGCCAAAAAGGCCTTCTTTGGTATCCAGACGCAAATCGGCTTCCCGCTGGACAGCATCCGGACCGTGACACTGAAAACAGGTATCCGAAAGCAAGGGCCGAATATCCCGATCGAAATCCACTTCAGCAGCCAGGAAAGACTCCGTAAAACTGCCTATCAGAAAGCAAAGAAGATGACGATAGGAGCTCATTGAGGGGCAGAAAGCCTATACCTAGACAGCCGAGACTGTTTCGTCCACCCTATAGTTCTCCCGTCTTCGCGCATAATGTTGCGGGGGACAGGATTGACTCAGTCCTCCGCCAATAACTAAACCTCACTAAAGGCCCGATGCGCGAAAAAGCGTTGCCTCCATCGATTGCTACTGCTTTCCTCAAGCTCTGCTATCCTGCCCCATATGAAATCTATATTTCTCCTCTGGATAACCCTAGCTTTCCTATCTATTGCCTTACTTCTCTTTTCCGGCTGCAGCCGACAATCCCGAAGTCTCCCTAATTTAATAATCATCTTTATAGACGATCTCGGCTACGCCGACATCGGCCCTTTCGGTTCTGGGTTCCAAGGGAGATAAATGCGATAGCGCCTTGAGATCTTCTGAGATGGTTCGCCACTAATAGACATTCAACTATGAAATCCCGACGTCTTCTATTGCCCCTCTTCGCCGCTTCCTTTTTATCGATGGCCGCCTCTGCCACGGTGGACCTACCCTTTAGCAAGCAGCCGAAACGTTCTGAAATAAGAACTTGGATCAATCAGCTTCCTGACGAGCAACGCCCGGAAGCGATCCGGGCATTCTACGAAAAATACGGTAAACCCTATCTAGAAAAAACCCGAAACCAAAAGGAATACAAAGCTCCTGGCGTCCAAGACGAGGACACACGTGAATTCGTATTCAAAAAAACCCCGCTTCGGGATCTAAAGCTTTTCGTCGACTACCCCGCCGACTGGAAGCCAAGCGACCGGCGGCCGGCCATTATTTTCTGGCATGGCGGGGGATTCACTCAGGGAAATGCCGGCCAATTCTACTATCAAGCGAACTACTTTACCCAACGAGGCGCCGTCTGCTTTCGCCCGGAGTACCGGATACGGGATATCGATCATACGCTACCCGTTCATTCTGTGGAAGACGGCATCAGCGCCCTGCGCTGGATCAAGGAACGGGCAAAGGAGTTCGGTATCGTTCCGGACCAAATCGCTGTGGGTGGAGGTTCGGCCGGAGGTTGTATGGCCTCAGCAGTCGCCACCGTCGATGCCGCTAAACTGGCGAGCCAAGGATTCGTGGGGCAAGGGGACAATCAATCCATCGATACTACGTTAAAAGCGATGATCCTCTACAATCCTTTCGTCGATTTCTTCGAACCGACCCACCCTAGACAAGTGGAAGAGGAATGCCTCTTTCTCGGGAAAGATCCCGAGGACTTCCGAGAAGCTCTCCACGCGATTTCGGGAGTTGAGAACCTAACGAAAAACAGTCCGCCCAGCATCATCCTTTTCGGGACTCGTGATGCCTTTTACGTAAGCGATCTCAAGTGGATCGTCCGCTGTCGAGAACTCGGATTGAACTGCATGGACTATGTTTACAAGGGTGAAGTACATAGCTGGTACAACAACTCCCCCCATTTGGAATACACCACTGGCAACGTGAACGAATTTCTAGTTGATATCGGCTTCCTCGACCGCAACCCGACCGTGCCCCTACCGCGCAAGGAAATCAGCGCCAACCGCTCCGAGATCCAGGACACTAAATACTCGGGAAAGAAAGACTGGGACGAAATCGAGCGATACCGGAGGTTTCGCGAAGACAACCACATCAATCTCATTCCCTTCAAACACTACGAACAACCTTAGCCACAGCCTCCCCCGACGCGTTCTCTTTGCCACAGTATTCTCTTTCTCGGCAATCGGAACGTTTATTTCCCCATCTGCTCGCGCCGAATTCAAGGCCGCGTGTGTCAAAGTGGAAATTACCCCAGAAGAACCCACTTGGATTCACACCTTTGGAAAACGCAAATCGACGGGAGTCCTGCATCCAATCTATCATAAGGTGGCGGCATTGGCTGATGGGGACACCGAATTCTACCTGGTCTCGTCCGACTTGATTGGATTTTCCGCGCCGTTCTATGACGCTTTCTGTAAACGCCTGGAAGCGGAGACAGGGATCCGCAAGGAACAATTCTGGTGGACCGTTACCCACACTCACTCGTCTCCCTCGCTGGGGCTCTCCACCACGTTAAGCCGAAGCTTGAAACCTGATCGAGACTTCAGTGGAGAAAATCCAGAGTTTTCCGAAATGGTCCAGACCCGCCTCTTAGAGGCGATTAAACAGGCCCGAGATGCTCTTGAGCCGGCTGAGCTCGGGATCGGTTTCGGTAAATCGTGGGCCAACACCAACCGGCGGTCGCTCGATGTAGACGGGAGCGTCAATCTGGGAAAGAATCCACTGGGGCCCGTGGAGCGGTCGATCAACCTCATCCGCTTGCAGCGGCCCGACGGAACTCCAATCGCAATCGTAGCCAATTATCCGATACATGGAACTGTTCTAGGATACTATGCGAACTACGGAGTGGGAAACTCTAAAATAAGTGGAGATTTACACGGCGTGGTGGCGGAATTCGTGGAGGACCGGACAGGAGCGCCGTTGCTGTTCATCAATGGTGCCGCAGGCAATATCGCGCCAATCTATACCCAAGCCATCGACGACCGTCGCGGGCGTTTAACCGAATTCAATGTACTCATTGGAGAGAAGATCCTGCAAGCCAACGAGCGAATTCATTCCACTAGTTCAGACATCGAATTGACAATCGAGGAGACGCTTGTGGTTGAAACTCCTTTAAAAAAAGGGATGCCTTGGCCCGAACACATGGCTGCCTACGGTCGCATCGCCAGCACAGGGAGGCGAGAGATTCTCTTTCCAGTATCCTTTCTTCGTATCAATGAGGATATTCTGCTTTGGGCCGCCCCGTGCGAGCTATTCTCGGAAATCTCCATGAAAATACGTGAAGAGTCACCCTTCCCCTACACATTCTACTACGGTTACACCAATGGCTCTTTCGGTTATTTGCCCACCCGCCAAGCCTTCGCCGAAGGTGGTTACGAGCCCGATAAAGCCAGCCCATTCACGCCCCAAGTCGAGGAGGACCTTATCGACGGCGTACTCAAATCGCTCAACCGCTTTTACGAGCGTCGCTAATCCCCATCGTGAAAGCTTTCATCATGATTGCGGGACTTGAATAATCCCCAATGAGAATGGAGATTGATCACCGTCTGATTACTGCCTAAAGGAGCGTCAGCAAAACAATACATGAAACCCATCGTTCAAATATCACTCGACATCGTAGAAATCCCTGAGGCTCTCGAGACCGCCGAGATGGCGCTTCGTGCCGGAGTCGATTGGCTGGAGGCGGGCACGCCATTGATCATTGCCGAAGGTATGAACGGAGTTCGAGAGCTTCGTAACCGATTTCCCGATACCCCAATTGTCGCCGATTTGAAAACCATGGATGGCGGCTGGCTTGAGGCCGAACTCATGGCCAAAGCGGGCGCTACCCAAGTCGTCGTCATGTCACAAGGCCATGAAGAGACCATTCATTGCGTTGTCCAAGCGGGAAAGGATTTGGGCATCGAAATCATGGGCGATAATCTAGCTAGCGAGAATATGGTGGATGGAGCCAAGCGTCTAGCCGACTTAGGCTGCGATTACGTAATTCATCACATCGGCTACGATGAACGTAGGGGAATCGCAGCCCGTGGCGAACGCATGCCGAATCCCTTGGACGAACTCAAAGCGATTGTGGAAGCCGTGCCCGTGCCCGTTCAAGCGGTAGGTGGACTTACCATCGAGCAAGCCGTGAAAACACCCGATTACGGAGCGCCCTTAGTCGTTCTCGGCGCTCCGCTGACCATCGATGCCGACGCCTTCAAAACCGCCAGTGGCAATCTGGAAGAGTCCTTGAAACTCATTTGCGACAAAGTTCATGGCTTCGGTGACGTACCTGTAAACAGCGGTTGATAAATTTACCAGGCCAATTCTCAATCTGGCAATGCGAACGCCACGTAACGGCCTTCTATAGGGACTTCCGTTTCAGGCGTTAGGCCCTTTTGGGCGGAAGCGCAAAAGAGTACATATTGCCTCCCATCAACTTCGTACACGGCTGGTATCCCTTCCATGGCTACGCCGACTTCAGCTTCCCAGACGGTCGATCCATTCTGCGAATCCAAGGCCCGAACGAAACCGTCCCGGCATCCAACGAAGATCAATCCACTCGCGGTAACGACGGGCGCCATTTTTTGGAATGCTGACCCCGTATTGCGGATCCCCTTTTCCGCTAGTTCGGGAGCATTGCCAATGGGTCTTTGCCACTCGATTTCACCTCGATTCAAGTCATAGGCTGTCAAGGTCGTCCATGGCGGGCTAATGATTGGCAATCCATTGCTCGCTCTGACCAATCCAAATCCACTGGTGAAGCGAGCGCTGCCCTCGAGCTGCGGGCCCTCATCTTCAACGATTCGAGGAAAGGCGGCGGGATTCTAGAGGAATTCCAC
>CAZFUD010000213.1:0-7351 GCA_964521705.1 uncultured Opitutaceae bacterium
GGATTGTCTCGGATCCAGTGGAGTATCGGTATTGTGGTTACGGGGAGGCGATGGGCGGGTCGAGGATCGCCAGGCGAGGAATCGCCCGCTTGATGGGCTCTGGCAGCTATTGGGGACGAGCGATCGAACGGTATCGCTTGATCGTATTCGGCAAAGGCTACGTCCGCGACGCGGTGAAAGAAAATACGGGCGTCGATCCCGAGAAGACTCGGGAAATTCTGAATACGGGCGGTCGCGTTTCGCGAAACGAGGCGTTGCGGTGCCGGGTGCGCTACTTCTCTGACGGGGCGGTGCTAGGATCGAAGGAGTTTGTTCAGGGCTATTTCGAGAGCCATAGGGATCGCTTCGGGGCTAGGCGCCGGGACGGCCCTCGCAGGATGCGAGGCTCGGATTGGGAGGGTCTCATGTGCATCCGCGATTTGAGAAGGGACGTTTTCGGGTAGGCTGATAGTTTATCCGTCGTGGCGTTCGGCGTTATTGGCTAGAGCGTGATTCGTCAATTGGCGCTTTAGGCGGTAGGAATATGGATTGTGGGGGTCGCCCATGCGATGATAGGATTGGGATTAGGTGTAGAGAGGCATGAATTGGAGTTGCCAATGCTTACTCCGTAGATAGAAATTGGAAGGGTGAAAAACGTTCGCAAAAGGTCATTGAGGGAAGAGCGTTGCGATCGCGCCTACTGGTCTAAGGCGACCCGGCTACAGCGAGTCAAAGCTGTCGAGATTATCAATCGACTGGACGAATCCGAATATGCTGAACAGACATTTCCAAGAGTTCATCGAGTTACTCGAAAAGCGCGGCGTTGAATACCTTGTTGTCGGTGGATAGGCGGTTGCCGTGGTATTCCCCGCCTCAGCACAATCCTTGTATGCCTAGCGCTTCTTTGTTTATTGCTTTTCTAAATAATGAGAAAAATATGCCTCACTTGTTTTCTATTGGTATCAATGTCCGGTCATTTGATCGGTAGCGCAAAGAGCTACGATGTAGTGGTCTACGGCGGCACTCCGGGAGGTATTGCATCTGCGGTTTCAGCAGCCCGTGAAGGTTCTTCAGTCATTCTGCTGGAACAAACGAATCACGTGGGCGGCTTAAGCACCAGTGGGCTGAACCGCGACGAAGGAAATCACATGATCCGGTGGACTTTGGGGGGATTTTCAGATCGATTCACCCGTGAAGCTGCCAAACGAAGCGGAACGGACCCGAATGCGGAGCGAGTCCGGATATGGGTATCCCGGATAGCGGAAGCGCTGTTCTTGGAGATGCTTGAGGAGCAGAACATTCCCATTGTATACGAGCAATTGATCGAAGGCGTGGAGATGGACGGACCAAAGATCAAAGTTTTGAATACGCGTGACGGAAACAGCTATCGGGCCAAGATCTTTATCGATGCCACTTACGAAGGCGACCTCATGGCAAGTGCGGGAGTCTCTTATACCGTGGGACGTGAATCTCGCGACACCTACAACGAGTCCATGGCAGGCGTCCGGTATATGGACGAGAAGATCAAGGTTTCGCCTTACGACGAGAATGGCAAACTACTGCCGGGCATTATGCCGGGCAAACCGCCAGAAGGGTTTTCGGCCAGTCCCGTTCCGCTTTGCTATAACGTTCGGCTCAACCTGTCACTGAATCCTGATAACCAGGTGCCCATCGGAAAACCGGAAGGATACGATCCCCGGCAATACGAATTGCTGGTAGGAAGTTTCCGATCGGGTGAAATCAAAACAATTAATCAGGTTATCGGATTGTATCCGATGCCCGACGACAAGCGCGAACTCAACAACCGACAATACTCTATCGTTTCGCTGAGCATGCCGGGCGAGCAAACGCCGTGGGCGGAAGCATCCTTCGAGGAGCGAAAGGCTATTCACAAGAAATACCGCGACTATACGCATGGACTGCTTTGGTTTTTGAAAACCGATCCCAGGGTTCCAGCAGCGATGCGCGAGGACATGGCTCAATACGGGTTTTGCAAAGACGAATGGCAGGATAACAACCACTGGCCGTGGTATCTCTACGTCCGTGCGGCTCGGCGCATGCAAGGTGATTACATCCTTACCCAGGCGGATGTCACAACTGCGACCGATAAGGAAGATGTGATCCATATAGGATCCCATTACATCGATGCCCATCACGTCACCCGATACGCGGTGGACCAAGATCACTACATCAACGAAGGTCGTATCTGGGAGGTAGGCGTGCCTTTCGATGTCCCATACAGAGCGATCACACCCAAATCCCAAGAGTGCGAAAACCTCCTCGTTCCGGTTTGCGCGTCTGCCAGCGCGGTAGCGTTTTGCACTCTTCGCCTGGAACCCACTTGGATGCACTTGGGCGAGGTATCGGGAATCGCGGCCGCCATGGCTATCGACAACAATTCCCGTGTCCAAAACATCGACGTCGCCGAACTTCAAAAACGAATCAAGGCTGTGGGCATTCCTCTTGACTCTCCAGAATAGGGAACATCAAATTGGCGTATCCCTGAGGCCCCTACGAGATTTCGGGATGGCAATTAAATGCAATCCGTAGATTACATCGTAATCGTTCTCTACGTCCTCGGCATCGTTGTCGCGGGCATGGTTTTCATGGGGAAAATGAACTCCTCGAAGGAGATGTTTGCAGCTGGAGGGCAATCGCCTTGGTGGGTCTCTGGATTATCCGCATTCATGACGCAGTTCTCGGCAGGTACGTTTGTCGTGTGGGGAGGCATCGCTTACATGTACGGCGTGGTGGCCATCGCGATTAACCTGTGCTATGGCGTGTCTGCGCTTTTTGTAGGCTGGTTTATTGCGGGTGTTTGGAGAAGAGCTGGCGTGGATTCGGCCTCGGAGTTTCTGCAGCTGCGCTACGGCGGATCCATCGTGCAGTTCTACACCTGGTTCAAGGGATTTCTAACCATGGCTAGTACCGGTGGGACCGTGTATGCTCTATCGAAGATCGTCTCCGCTTTGATACCGTTGCCAGCGGGGCATGCCTTGGCAGATCCAGCGACTGGGCACTTATCGGTACCGCTTATCTCGGTTGCGCTGTGCGTTGTCGTAATCGTGATTACGTTCGCTGGCGGTCTCTGGGCAGTCTTGATGACAGACGTACTGCAATTTGTGATACTCACCGTTTCTGTCGTTTTTGTCGTACCTCTTATTCTGGCGAAAGTCGGGGGTTGGGGATCGTTTACCGCCGCTGCTCCCGAGGGCTTTCTGGCCCCCGTAGCCGCTGACTTCTCCATCTGGTTCTTGCTGGGCTGGATGATTATAAACTTCTTCATTTTCGCGGCCGATTGGGCTTTTGTGCAGCGCTGGGTCTGCGTCCCGACCGCGAAGGATGCTAAGAAGGCAGCGTATTTACTAGGGGCTCTTTACCTGGCCAGCCCTATCTTCTGGATGCTGCCTCCATTGCTTTATCGAGTCGTCAATGCCGATGCTGATTCAGAACTGGCTTACATTCTTGCCTGCAAACTCGTGCTTCCCGCTGGAATGGTGGGGCTAATGGTTGCCGCCATGGCGTCGGCTACGGCGAGCCAAGCAACCACGCGTCTAAATGTTTTCGCCGGCGCGTTTACAGAAGCCTATCATCGTTTGGTGAACAAATCGGCTACCGAGACGCAACTCGTGTTTGTTGGCCGTATCATAACGATACTATTGGGATTGGTCGTGGTGGCTGGGGCGCTGCTCGTTCCAAAATACGGCTATACAAGATTTACCATCGATATCAATTCCTTGTTATACGTGCCGCTTTTTCTGCCATTTGTTTGGGGATTGTTCTCCAAGAAAATAGGCGTAGGCGCCGTTTGGGTGACCACTATTTTCGGGTTTATCGCTGGCTGGGTGGTCAAGTTCGCTTTGTCCGGAGACGGCTTTCTTACAAACGTCGAATTTCTCCTGCCTATCGTCATCTGGATCGAGATGAACACCAGAGTTGCTGGTATGCTTGGGGCAATTGTAACACCATTCTTGATACTTATCGCGTTCGAGCTACTCGGAAAAAAGGAGGATCCTGGCTGGGCAAGAGCCCAAAATGCAAAACGGGAATTTCACGAACAGCCCGTTATGGAAGTCGATACGATGCCAGGAAAGATGGTGGCGATATCGTTGGGCGCAATCGCCCTATTGATGGGCTTGCTCGCTATATTCTATCAGCAGGAAGCTGGGATTCTAGCCTTAGTTTCAATCGTTCTCATTGCCATAGGAGGAACCCTTTATGTGTTTCTGCATCGGGCTGACAAATCTCGACGGACGAGCATCCTAATCGACAAATGAATTTAATAGAAGCCAAAGAATGGATACGATGCTTAATTATTCGAAAACACTACCCGTGGTCTCGCGGCCCGAAGTCTTGGTCTGCGGCGGCGGCCTAGCCGGTATTGGGGCAGCGGTAGCAGCTGCCCGAAGTGGGCCCAAAACGATGTTAATCGATCGCATGGGATTTGCGGGCGGTTTTTTTACCGCCATCATCGGCTCGGCCTTCGACGGCTTTGTCGACGAGCGTAGTGGCACGCCCGTGGTCGGGGGCATCGTCTTCGAGATGCTCGAGCGTATGGGGGTTGTCAAAGCAGGACAGGGGCCGAAACTGCGCTACAACGTCAATGGCGACCTCAACTTCGTCGAGATGCACCCCGAGCGCGTCATTCCACGCTGCGATCCAGAGCGATTCAAGCGCGCCGCCGACCAGATCCTGCAAGAGGCTGGCGTCGAAGTACTCTATCACACTCAGGTCTCCGATGTCGTCGCCAAAGACGGCCGCGTCCAGAGCGTAATTGCCAGCAACAAGGCCGGTCTCGTGGCCATAGAACCTCGGATCGCGATCGACTGTACCGGTGATGGCGATGTCGCCGCCTGGGCCGGAGCCCCCTTCGAAAAAGCGGAATCCCTCCAGCCGATGAGCCTGCACTTTCGCATCGCCTATGTAGAGCCCAGCTTTGCGCTGCGCCGCGACTGCGCCAGCGTCTTAAAAGAAGCCCACCAACGGGGCGAATTGGGGCTCTACGCCGGGCCCTATCCCGCGACCTTTTCGGGTCGCGATATCTACTTCAACGCCACCCGCTACCCAGGTGACAACACAGTGCCCGAGGACTGGACCCAAGCCGAAATGCGCGGTCGGGCCGATGCTTGGAAGATGTTCGAATTGTGGAAGGAGCATCTCGACGCATTCAAGGAGGCTTACTTTATGACTAGCGGCCCGACGGCTGGCGCGCGTGAATCCCGACGCATTGTCGGCGACTACGTCCTTACCGGCGAGGACGTGCGTCAGGGAAGAGATCAGGACGATAACGTCGTCTTGGGCGCCTGGCGTCTGGACCGCCATCCGCCTCACGAGTCGGGATATCACGACATCCCCTGGACGCCACCCTACGCCATCCCTTACCGCACTCTGCTACCCCAGGGCTTGGATAATTTGCTGGTAGCGGGTCGCTGCCACTCCGCCACTTCCGAGGCGCTAGCATCCAGCCGCGTCACCGCCACAGCGATGGGCATGGGCCAAGCAGCGGGCACAGCAGCCGCTCTTGCCGTGCATGCTGGCACGGGAACTAGGGATGTTTCCATTTCCGAACTCCAGGGCAAATTGACGGAAGCTGGTTGCATCCTGGCCGCGCCAGATGAAGCCGAGATCGAAGTCGGCGACCCTGATTGGTATGATGGGTAAACATAAGAGACCATGTCGTTCATCTCAAAATTAGTAAATTTTAGGATTCTGCTTAGGGTCGTTTCACGAGGTTTGCAGGCTTTTGGCAGTGGGTTCTTCTTAAGGGACTCTAAAGGAATCTTCTATCTAGTTGTCCTTTTTGGAATTGGGCCTTCGATTTCCTTCTCCCAATCCCCGTATACGGATTTTAAGGTCACGCATGGGCCGGTACTCGGTAGACCGGGGCCCACGACGATGAGCGCTTGGGTCCGCACCAATATTCCGGGAGAAGTCTCGGTGCGGTATGGCACGGAGCGATTCAAGCAAATGATGGTGTCAGAATATGTGGATACAGTGTTGGAGAATGATAATACGGCGGTAATAACGCTTACTAATCTGTACCCTGATACGCTCTACTATTATACTATAGATAAAGGTCTGTCCGGGACCTTTCGTACACTGCCAGAGGCGGCGGACTATGTAGATGAGAATCACAATCCTGAAGGCCTATTCAACTTTCAGTTCGAGTTTGTTTCTTGTCAGAACCAGAACCCTAATGGGAGCGCCGGGCCGAGTATGCCGATTTATGATACCTTAAATGAACAGGTGGCTGACAAGGTGCATTTCGCGATTATGAACGGTGACTGGCTGTACGAGGAGGACAGGGACTTCCCCGTGGAGGCCTGGATGAATCAGACCCGCTTGGAACCAAACGAAAAGCCGGAAATCGTTGAATTGGCCCCAGCGTTGGTAGGCGTTTGGGAGAATTATAAGACTTATATGAGCCGTGGGCGAAACATGATGGAGTGGCATAGCAATGTACCGAGTTTTTTTACCTTCGATGATCACGAGGTAATCAACGACGCCTACGGTACGGCTGAGGCGGGCTATGTGGATCGGAGAGCGGTCTTCCGCGACACAGCGGTCAAAGCGTGGTTCGACTATCTCGGTTGGGCAAACCCGGTCGCTCATAATAAAGCGGCTCGATTCGGCAAAGGCGCCTTCAAGGAAGGAAGCGATATTCTCTACGACCCGAAGGCCTCATTCAACAGCCTTACATTGGAAGACTTTTCGAATATCATGGTCCACTGGGGCAAGGCGACAGATGGCGTCCAATCGAGCGTGCTGGATGCCGAGCCCGGCGATCCTAACGCAGGCGTATACGATATTGTTGAAATAATCGACGATCATCATCTTAGGATCCAACCCGCGGGACGAGCTAATGGAGATGCCTCGTACTCAATCGGTCGTCGTTCTTATGGTTCGTTTCGCGTCGCAAACTGCGAATTCTTCCTCCTTGATACGCGTTCGCATCGATCGCTTCACGATGTTAGCAATCCTGCCAAACCAGGAGCGTCCATGTTGGGTAAACAGCAGCTGAACTGGCTCAAGGAATCGATTGATCGATCAGATGCTGATTTCTTTTTCATGGCTTCGTCCGTAACTTTCATGATTCCTCATGTGGGCAATGGCGGAGCAAGTGACACGAATGCGTCTGTGGCTAAGGACGATGCCTGGACGGTCTTCATTGAAGAGCGCGAGGACTTAATCGGCTTTTTCGAAGATCGTCCCGAGAAGCAGTTTTTCATGATGACGGGAGATCTTCACAATAGCTTCGCCGTCAATATTACCCCGAACGTTTGGGAGTTCGCTTCCGGACCGGCGAATTCAATTAATCACGTGCCGGCGACCGATGAGGCAAATCGTCCTGCTAATGGAACATTCAAATACG
>CAZFUD010000214.1:0-7306 GCA_964521705.1 uncultured Opitutaceae bacterium
GGTTGCAATTCTCCTTCGGCCAATTCTGCGAAAGTCGGTAGCAAGTCGGTAACGTCTGTCAACGCCTCGGTGGCAACCCCTTCCGAAACGAGACCCGGAGCGCTGACGATAAAAGGCACACAAATGCCTGGCTCCACGGGATACGACTTTTGCCCTTTCACCTGTCTTCCATTCTGCGTTCCCGTAATCGTTCCAACAGTTCCATTGTCCGTCGTCCAAACGATGATGGTGTCGTCCCGAATTCCCAGATCCTCGAGTTTCCTCATGAAGCGCCCCAGAATCTTGTCAGTGTAGAGGACCATGGCCTTGTGCTTCTCGAGGTCGGTCGAAGCTTCCAGGTCATCTGGCGTCGTCACGAAGGGCGTGTGCGTCAGCACCATGGGAAAATAGGCGAAGAATGGCTGATCCTTGTTGGTTTCGATAAATTCCAATAGGAAGTCCGTGAAGACATCGGGTCCATAGGTCCCTTCATGAATCCGGCTCCCTGTTTTCGTGTGCAGGTAGGGATCCCAGAATCGCTCGTCGCTTGGCGGATTCCCTCCTTCACCTCCAGTCCACATGCAGTACTCGTCGAAGCCAATATCCACCATGGCATTGGGCTGTACGCGGAAATCGTTTACCTGCCATTTTCCAGCAATCGCGGTCGCATAGCCAGCATCCTTGATCACCCTGGCCAGACTAGGATTGCGATTCCAGTCGTAGCTGCAGCCACCGCCCCAGCGAGGCACGTCCCAATGGTTCACCCAACCGTGTCGGTACGGATACTGCCCAGTCATGAAGCTCAGTCTAGTGGGCGTGCACTGAGGCATCACATAGGCGTTCTCGAATTTCATTCCCGTTGCCGCCAGCTTATCGATATTCGGTGTTTTTATATCTTCAGCTCCGTAAGCGCTAACCCACTCCTTGCCGAGATCATCTACAAGAATGAATAGGATATTCGGGCGATCATCCTCCAGGATATTAGAGACGTTATTCGAGCTGTAACTACAATTAGATGTAAAAACGGCGAACAGGGCTAAAGGCACGCAGAGCTTCATAAGGGCGTTAGTTTCGATATTGATAAAAAGCGTTCAAGTCTAGAGCAGTTACAGTTGAAAACATAATGGACCCAAAGCCTTGGAAGGACCGACAGCCAATATCCTCATTCTCAACTTAGGAGCAAAGTGCAAGAAAGCCCCCTCCCGAACACAGGAGAGGGCTTTGTTGATAGAAAAACTTCTAAAACAAACTAAATATCAAATGTCTGTCGACAGTGATATCAGGGCTTGGCGAGCTTCATTTGTCGCCGCACGCGAGCGCACAAAAAACTCGTTCGTCGCGTTGTCTATATTGATTCCAACGGTCCAGTCGCGCTCTCCGAAGGTAACGGGGAATCGGGCGAATAGGTCGTAAACCGTATATCCATCCTCCACAACTAGCCTATTGGCAGTATTACCAAACTGCGCAATAGGGCCATCGGCATAAACCAATCCACCTCCAAATCGAACCCCAGCCAGAGGGCCTTCTTGAATAGTGTAGCTGTTGAACAGCGTGAACCGGTGCGGGGTCGCCCCTTCGAGAGGCAATCCTGTTGCCACGTCGCCAACAACCATTGCATCGATATAGCTGTAAGCGGCCACGATATTCCAATGGGGAACCGGATTGATAAACAATTCGAACTCTAATCCCTCACTCAGATCGTCGGTTATCGCTTTGTCACTCACAAAGGTTACTGGATTGTGATCGGCCCTGAAAACATTGTTTTGTTCGATTCTAAACGCAGTAACGGATCCAGTGAGTTTTCCATCGTACATCTCAGCGAATTTGAGTCCCACCTCGATAGCCTCACTCGTTTGCGGGCCTACGAATTCTCCGGTATCAGGATCAGTTCTGTTTTGAGGGCGGAATGAATCAGCCCAGCTCGCAAACACACTTAAATTTGGATTGATGCGGTGTACACCACCAAATTGAAAGTTCGTGTCACTACCTGAAAGCGTGCTAGTTGTGGCACCTCCCAGAGCTTCATTCCTTTGATCCAAGCTGATGTTACGAACACCTACGATAACGTTTGATTGACCGTTATTGAAGTAGATGTTGTCCGTCGCGTAGATAGTCGTAATCTCTTGGAAGCTTCGACCTGCCTGATTGCTTCGCTGGCCGTACTGGAATATTTCCTCCAACGTAGGTGCATCATCCTCCCAAATAGCAGTGCCTCTTGTAATATCAGACTTGTATAGCACATCCCGAAATCTTTTTCCGGTCCTCGCTTCGATAGCACGCAGAGCAGCGTTTTCAGTAGCATTTCTTGCTCGCAAGCGATAATTTCCGCGGCCCATGTTATTGATACTCTCAGATTCACGTATCCCGAGGAGTAATTGATGTTTCACATCGCCTGTACCGAATTCGATAATATCAGCGAGCGTGTGTACTTCGTCACGAGAAATGAATTCGTTAGAATAGTTATTAACCGGATTGCTCCCATCTGGATTGAAAGTGTTAAACTCTCTAGCCGACATCAAGTGATCACGCTCATTAAAATTGTACTTATACTGAAAATTATGATTCTCGCTAAAGCTGTGCCTAATGCCCATGGACATCCAATAATATTGCTGGTCAAGCGTGTTATCAGCCGTAGCGGACACATATTCTGGCGGGAGAAAGGTATTGTTGAATCGGGCCGTTGATTCCTTTACGCCCCCCACGCTATCATCGAGGTCACCGTCTCCATTAAGATCTGTCGGAATGCGTTCGAACGACCAAGTAGCACGCTGCGTCGGAAAACCTGTTGCATGGTTTTCAGCTACAAGAAAGTCGAAATCAGTCGTTTCCGCCAATTCGTATGATCCCGACAAACCTTTAAATTGATATTCCCGGTTCCCGAGCCATCTCCAACCGTTGGTCTCCTTATTATCAGTCATGATACGCAGGCCAAGTTTGTCATCCATAGCACGAACCGTGTAATCCAGCTTTATCTGATACCATTCGTTGCTGCCTGTAATTCCCCTAATCGTTCCTCCCTCCTCTGCACGGGGTTTTTTAGTGATTACATTGATAAGGCCACTGGGCTCCGCTTGACCGTATAGGGTATTCGGTCCTTTGACGACTTCGATGCGGTCTATCATCTGCATCGGTAAAACCATTCCTCCTAACACGCCATCTGTCAGCATGGTGCTATTTCTGTAGCCTCGGATAGCAAACGTTGAAGCGACTGAATTACCGTTGTCGTTACGGCCCGTTTGAGTGATGGAAGCATTGTAGTCCATGGCGTGCGTAAACTCGCCGATATGACTGTCCTCTAAAAAGTCCGACGTAATTACGTTTATACCCATAGGCACGTCGGATAGAGGCGTGCTCAAACCCGTCCCAGAAATCGTATTCGTCGCCGTGTAACCCTCTGTTGCCTGAACAGTGAAAGGATCGAGTGTGTAGGCCGCATCACCCTGCCCGAAGACAGCGGATACAGCCGCATATACTAGCCCAAAGGCTATTGTAGTTTTAGTGTAGGTTAATAGTTGTTTCATGTTAGATGTAGTTCGGGTTGATTAAAACGCTTTGCCCAGGCTATAATCTGAGTGGGAGCTTTTATTGTCAAGTTGATGTTGGGGTTTATAGGAGGCTGAGCTGCAACACATAGGTTGCGAACGCGGAATGCTAATAAGATGAGGTTCTAAGCATCCATCCTTAGTAGCGAATACATTTATTGCTGAAACAGTTAAGTCAAATTAGACAAAAGGAACTTAATTGTTTCAGCTTACCACCATATTGACATGGAAGGTCACTCCAGAGCATATCGCATCCGTGACTCATACGTTTTTGCCTAGATGAATCTGCTTATTATTACCCCGGATCAATTGAGATCCGACTATCTCAGTTGCTATGGGCACCCGAAAATCGCTACCAAAAATATCGATCGACTCAGCCGTGAAGGCGTCCGTTTCG
Source organism: uncultured Opitutaceae bacterium (assembly GCA_964521705.1). GTDB lineage: Bacteria > Verrucomicrobiota > Verrucomicrobiia > Opitutales > Opitutaceae > Pelagisphaera. The sequence goes on from CAZFUD010000214.1 coordinate 3,919, forward strand.
AGAATTGCTACTGTCAATCGCCTCTTTGCGCTCCCAGCCGTATAAGTTTCACCACCAGTTCCTACGTCGGCGAACACGGTTGCCGAAACTACTGGTCCACCGTTGATTCGCGTGTTCCCAACCTCGTAACCACTCTAAAGCAAAGCGGCTATCGGACCGGGATGTCCGGCAAAAACCATCTCTTCAACTACGATAAGCTGGGCGAAGTTTGGGATTCTTTCCACGAAGTATGCTTGGGCAACTACGATAATCATCCCGATTACGAGAAGGCATTCAGTTCCTTCGAGATGGAGGCGGATCATGAATACAACCAGACTGCCAAGCTGACCGAGGAAACCATGCAGTTCATGAGGGAAAGCGAGACTCCTTTCTTCGCCTGGGTGAACTATCAGGACCCCCACCCGGCCTTCGCCTGCCCCGAACCCTACAAGAGCTTGTTCGATCCCGGAGAGATCGCGATCCCGGAAACCTTCAGTCAGTACGATCGCGAGCAACAGCCGCAGCGCAATGAAGTTTGGAGACGTCATTCACAGATGGATACATGCAGCAAAGAGGATATGCGGAACGCCATCGCTACCTACATGGGGCAGGTTCGCTACGTCGACGACTCCATCGGAAGGATGTTGGAGTTTCTCGAAGAAACCGGGCTATCGAAGAATACGCTCGTGGTTTTCTTTTCCGATCACGGCGAACTACTCGGCGATTATCGCATGACCCACAAGCTGCCGGTCTTCTACGACTGCCTTGCCAAAATCCCCGTAATCATCCGGCATCCGGGAGGCCGCTGGGAAGGGCAAACGTTTTCCGGGCTATGCGAGGAAGTGGATCTGGCTCCCACGATATTGGAGGCTCTTGGAGCCAAAATCCCCCCAACAATGGTTGGTAAGTCATGGGTATCCGACCTGGACCAGGGCGTCGATACCGGAAAAGAAACGATCCTATGCGAAGCGGGAGGCGGAGCGCCCACTGTCATGGAACCCATCGAGGGCCTCAAAATCAAAGCCCCCATGTTGCCCACAAGTTTGGGTCCGGGGGCCATGGTTCGCAAAGCGGATTGGAAACTAAGCGTCTACTTCGATGATCGTTGCGAACTCTACAATATCGCGGAAGATCCTCTAGAATTGGACAACCGCTTCGGCGATCCATCCTGCGAGCGAATTCAAAATGAACTGACGCTCGAATTGCTTAGACGGGTCTTGGGCGTGAAGGTGCGCGATGTTGGGATTGAGTGGAACGAGCGGGACCATCCCGTCGATTCTCGATTCGAACCTCTTCTCAAGTTCGAGCCCGACCCAACAGGGATAACGGGCTTGAATTCCAACAAAGTAGAAACCTAAGCCTGAAAATTAGCCCAAGCATTTCAACAATTGCCTACTATTGAGCCATGAAAGGACTCGAAATCTTCAATTGAATTGAGCAGCTTTCGTCAGTTTCGTTTCTTTCGTGGTTAACAAATCCTTAGCCCTTTCCTACCTTTCTCGTGAAAATCAGCGTCATCGATTCCCTCCTTATCCTCTGTTATTTCATCGGGATCATCAGCCTCGGCCTTTGGATCTCCCGTAGGCAAGCCAAAGGGGGAACCGATTTCTTCCTAGCAGGGCGAGCCATGAGGTGGCCTTTTATCGGAGCCTCGCTTTTCGCTACCAACATTTCTAGCCAGCAATTCGTCGGGCAAGCGGGCCTAGCCTTCGCGGTTGGTATCATCGCAGGCGGATTCCAGATCGTCGGGGCCTTCTGCTTCATTCTTCTGGCCTCGCTTTTCATCCGCACCTACATGGGTTTGAGACTGGCGACATCGCCCGAGTTTTTCGAAAAGCGCTATAGCGGGCGCTGCCGCGTGATCGTCTCCTTCATCAATCTGATGATGATCGTCCTGGCCAATATCGCCGCCGCTCTCTACGCGGGAGCCCTCGTCCTTACCCACCTGTTAGGCTGGGACGAAATGCGAAACGCCGAGCTGCTCTATTGGTGCGCCATTTTCTTGATAGGCATCGCCGCGGGAACCTATACGCTGCTCGGCGGGCTGAAAGCGGTTATCTACTGCGATTTCGTCCAGATGATCGTCCTTATGCTGGGCGGTGCTCTCCTCCTCTACTTCGGGATTGGCGAACTCGGAGGAATCAAAGCCGTGTTCGCCAACAGCTTCGATGGCGAGGGCGAACCGATGTGGTCCCTCTATAGGCCCTGGGACCACCCCTATGGCTGGCTACCCATGCTAACGGGTGGACTTGTATTGGGAATTCATGGACATTGCACAGACCACGACTATATCCAGCGTGCTCTTTCCGCCGGCAGCCTTTACCATGCCAAGATGGGGGCGCTGTTCGCTGGTGTGCTAAAGACTCTAGCTCTATTCTTTATTGCTGCCCCTGGAGTCGTGGCCGCTCAACTTTTTCAAGGGCAAGAGCTAATCGCTCGGGACAATGCTTATGTCAGCCTACTAACTGAGGTGATGCCAATCGGGCTCTTAGGGCTCTGCTTGGCCGGTCTGCTAGCAGCCATCATGTCTAGCGTCGATTCCGGGCTCTGCGCCTGCGGTTCCCTCCTTACGTACGACTTCTTCGCCAAGATCAAGAAAGGGGCTTCCGAAAAAGATCTCTTAAAAGAAGGTCGCATAATCATGGTCATCCTCTTGGTCGCATGCATGCTGATTGCCCCTTTTATTCGCAACTTCAAAGGACTCTTCGACTACCTCTTAGCCGTCTGGGCTTTTCTATCGCCGGGGGTATTCGTCACCGTGATGTTCGGGCTTTTCTACAAAAAATCCACTGAACGAGCCGCTTACTGGACATTGGTCATCGGCGTCGTTCTCGGCTTTTTCTCCTTCTGCCTCCTCAACCTCCCGCTACTCTCGGGACTCAAGGAACACCTTCCCTACGTTCTTCAGAACAAGCTCAACCTTTCCCCTTGGGTGACTATTCTTTGCGCGGCAAATATGTACTTGATGAGCAACTACGGCCAGAGAACAGAGAAAGACTTAGCCAACGCGGAAACGGTCGCGATTGATTCTACTTCTCTGACCATGACACCCGGCGAATCGCGGAACTACAATCGCTTCCTCCTCGGCCTAGCCTGCTTGGTAATAGCAGTCGTCGCATTTTTCTCGCCTCTGGTATTCTAGAGAGCGGATACAAGATAGTCGATCTCTTCATTAAACGAAGCCAGCCTCAAATGATTCGATTTCCATGAGAGGTTGAATTCGACCCAGGGCGAGCCTTAGCTAAGCGGTTAAACACAACGTCTGCGGTTAATCCACTACAACATGCCGCGAAAGCCGAGCGTCCGCGTGTGGTAGCGCAGGCTTCCAGCCTGTGTCGTTAGATGCGGCAACAGGAAGATGCCTGTTCTAATTTTTGAAATAAGCAACCAGGGATCGTGTATCACGGTC
>CAZFUD010000215.1:0-7235 GCA_964521705.1 uncultured Opitutaceae bacterium
ACCCGACTTGGTTGGATCTTGGGTCAGCAATGCCAGCTCATTCAAGCGATTCAAGATCTCGTTCATCTCGCCCAAATAGCTATCCGCTGTCTGGGTGATGGAAACTGCGTTCTGCACGTTGATCCTCGCGGCCTCGATTCTAGAGCTTTGGGCAAGCATCTTCTCAGATTTCGATATACCCGCTGCATCGTCCGAAGGTTGGACAATCTTGCTGCCGGAACTCAATCTGGCGATCGAGCGATTTAGGGCTGCCTGGCTTTTTTGCAGCGACGTTGCCGCGTCCACCGCGGTTTGATTTGTATTTATGACCATGTTACGACTTCTCTCTTCCTTTAGATTTGGGTCACCAGTTCGATCCCTATTGCAAACCGGGGTTTCCTTTACTCTCCTTTTGACTCGCTAGCTTCTTCGCTAGCCCTGAAAGTTGCGGTTTGGAGACGGCGGCTTCGCCTATGGCAGCGGCTTCACGATTCGTGGCTGTCACCTCTTCCACCAATTCCTTGCGAACGATAGGAATCGAGCGGGGAGCATCGATGCCCAGCTTAACGACATCCCCGTCGATACGCGTGATTCTAATTTCGATATTCTCGGCAACTACGATCGCCTCGTTTACCTTCCTGGATAAAATAAGCATGGCTGTTTCCTTCCTGGGTTAGCCGTTTGCAGTGCTCGATAGAATAGGATGCTTCGTCGAGTACTTCATGTGGTTGGAGATGATAACTTGCTTGCCGATCCGAGTATTCCGGTTCAGCAAGATAGGCCCAACCAGATTAGCGGTAGCCGATTCGATGTTCTCGCTGTCCTGAATCGTAACGATGTTCAGGATCAAAGCACCGTTCGCTCCAGAGATCTCAAGCTCCTTGGCATCATCGTCGGATATCTCGACTTCGTAATCTTCGACGAAGTGCGATGGCTCGATCACCACGAAGCCAAGCTCTTTTCGGTTCTTGGCCCGTATCCACATGAAGGGGAGCTCCGCGGCATTGACGAGCAACTCGAATTCGCGTTCTTCATGAAACCCTATCAAGCCATTGGTTAAAGTAAGATCCATTGGTTTAACCCAGACTTCCTTGTTCTCTTGGGATTCCGATGCAAGTTTCATAACTATTGGATTAAATTGTTCTCTCTGTCGAATATCTCCTTAAATGTAGTCCATCAGCGATGAGTTCAGCACTCTCCCCGCGCTCTGCAGAGTGGCTTGATAGGCGTTTTGTATTTGCGTCAGCCGTACGATTGTCTGCGAAAGGTCAACGTCTGCCTCCGCCGATATGTTTTCCTCCAAATCCGTGAAGCGCTGTTCGTTCAAATTTACGTCGAACTCGATTCTCAGTTGAACCGAACCTTGTCTGCTAAGGGAGAAAATCAGATCGTCTTCCGAGGATTGCAGGTCCTCTCGAATGGCGTCAGTAACGGCATTCGCATTACCGCTTTCCATCGCGTCTCTTAAGGCCACGATACGATTGATAAAGTCCCCTAGCTTCTGGTTGGTGGCTCCATCTGTGAATGGGGATACTTTGCCCGATTCCGAAAGATGGAACTCCGGACCTTCGGACGCCCCCACGTAATTCACCGCTAGTCCGGCACCCGTCCCATCCGGATCCTGGATCTTTCCATTGGCGTCTTCATTCACGGTAAACGGCTCGGACCCGCTTGCGGTTCCTCCAAAAATGTATTCGCCGTTGTATTTCGAATTGGCTCCACGAGCCGCGTGCTGGATAAGCGCATCCAGCTCCTCCGCATATGCTTTGAGCCCCTCGGGGCCTTGCAGGTCGTTGGCGAGTACGGCTATCTCGTTAACTCGGTCGGATATATCTATAAAATTCTGCAGCTGGGAAATCGTAGTGCTGTTGATATTCTGAGCTCTGGCGGCATTCTTGGAAAACTGGGCGATCTTCCCTTTTTCTTCCTGCATATCCAGTATTCGATTACTGGCAGCGGAATCTTCCGAAACTCTTGTAATGCGTTGCCCGGTTGCCGCTTGCTCTTGCAGCGTATTCATCTGGCCATTGATCCGGTGAAGGTGGCTCAGAAGGGTTTCCGGATAGGTATTGTTGGTGACTCTCATGGCAGGAAGGTGTTGTCGCTCAGGTTTTCATGGAAAATCTAGAAGAGCCGATTGATGATGACATCCAGCATCTCGTCTATCGCTCGGATGTGTCGACTCGTGGCCTCAAACGCCCGTTGAAATTTCATCATATCGGTCATTTCCTCGTCGATGGATACACCCGAAACGGAATCTTGCTGCTCTTTAAGCAACTCCAATACGATTCCCTCATCTTCAAGCCGAGATTCGATTGTAGACACTTTTTGGGCCAAGTTGGAAACAGTGGACCGATAGAATTCGCTAAAAGTGACGTTCCCCAGATTAGTTACTCCCGAACTATCCAGCTCAGCCAAAGCTAACACTAGCGAATTGTCGCCCTGCTCTTGAGCCGGATCATTGGTCGTACGCAAAGTTGTGGCATTCAAACCAGGATCCAAAGAGATTCCTAGAGCAGTTTTCTCGGAGGGATCCCCCGTGTCGGCAAAGAAGTTGGTATTCCCCGGAGCCGCGCCAGAATTGTAGAGCCCGTTTACCTGATCAACCAGCTCGGAGGCAAGCAGATCCAGAGAATTGCGATATTCTTGAATTGCTCCATCGCGAGCTGTCAGCAGTCCGTGGATACTACCTCCATCAATCAGAGCTTGGACGCCCGCTTTTTCCAAAGTAAACTGTGGCAACCCAGGAACGGAGTCGTCGAAATTTATCTTATCGAAAACGCCTCTTTCCACCAAATTGACCGAACCACTTACGGTAGGAATGGATACAGCAATTTGACCGCCGCTATCGGGAATGACGCTAACGTTTATCTGGGTAAACTTGGAAAGTGCTTCAAGCTTCGCTTGACGCTTGTCCCTAAGGGTCAAGGCCGAACCGGCATTGTTTCCTTCGGTCCTGGCGATCTCCACATTCAGCCGGGCAATCTCCTCGATGATTCTATTGGCCTCACTCAGATTCGTTTCCGCCTCAAGGGTGAGATCCGCCTTGAGATCATCAAAACGCTCCGCCGTGACGTGTAGCTTTTGAATCAGAATCTCAGACTTCTGGAGAAGCGATTCCTTTTCCGCAGCGGAAGCGGGATTTGCCGACAATGCGTGGAAAGCATTGAAATAGTCATTAAGCACCTCAGCTAAGCCACCGGAACCCGCGCCATCATTGGCTACTCCATCAATGAACGCGGAATCTCCCGTTCGATCGATTTCCTGCCCCATGCTGGCCTCCGCCTTTCGCAAGGCGCTGCTTTGGGCTTCCAATGAACTATTGACGCTCGTTTCCCTAAGAATTTCACGATCCAGAATCTGGTCGCGCATTTGAGTAAATCCAATGACCTCTACCCCCAGGCCCTGAACCCCAATACCCGTCTGTACAACACCGCGATCGCCGAGGATAACCCGTTGACGGGAGTACTCGGGATTGTTGACGTTGGCTATATTCGTTCCCACGGTGGTCACGCCAAACCGATGGGCATTCAATGCCTTCGTAGCGTTCGACAAATCCCCCAAAATGCTCATCTACTGTACTTGATTCTCTCCTACACCTCGCTCTTAGACGAGGGCTTTGTATGTCGTCGGCAACTTTCCCGAAACCCCTACTTGGCCTTTGCGCGAATAGGTTTTCGAGTAGTTACTCGGCTCCGACCGGCGCAAGGCCTCGTGGGTGATCTCCATGGTCCGCGACAAGAGGAGGTAGTTCTGGCGGGCCTTTTGTCGGGTCCGCTTCACCATGGCATTAACCTCGTCTATCAAAGCTTCGAGCAAAGGACGCACGAATTCCGGAAAACTCGGCAGCAAATCCTTTAACGTCTGTTCCTGATCGCCCTGGCAACGAACTGCCATCTCTCGCACCATCGACTCGCGCTTCTGGCGCAAAATGTCCATTTGCTCCACGTGCGTCTCGACAGCCCCATTGGTTTCCATGACCAGATCTGGATCCCTATTGAAGATCTCATTCTGCTGTCGTTCCAGCAGGTTGTAAAGGCCTCCATACTCTTGAACTTCTTCGCGCAAAAGTCCGACGAGTGGATCCCAGTCGCTTTCGTCAAAAATATCTTTCATATTAATCGTTTGGCTAGGATTCATCTCCAGCCCCCTTATAAAGTTGCGTTTGCAGAACTGATGAGAGCCCCAGGGAGTTCCCTTTGGTCATGCTCGTCGCCAGTGTATCCTTGATAATGTGATCATACATGGGAATGGAAGAACCCAATAGACTGTTTTCCCCATCGCTGGTTTTGAGAGCTTCATCCAGATACTGGCGAAACAAGATCGCCTCGAACTGCTTGGCAGCCTCGTCGATTTGCTGCATCTTGTCCAACTGGCCATCTCGCATGCCAACTTTCCATTGCATGCTATCGAGCGCAGTAGGGGCTGTATTGATTGGATCCATACTCTAAATTTATTTGATGATGAGTTCCGCTTGCAGGGCTCCCACGCTTTTCATCTCCTGCAGAATAGACATCATTTCTCGAGTGGTTACGCCAACCGCGTTCAATGCAGCTGTAACCTGCTGGATCGTTGGAAATTCGTTGATGATTTTGAATCCTCCGGCCATTTCCGTGACCTCAGTCTCGGTGGCAGGGGTAACCACGGTCTCTCCGACATCGCCGAATCCTCCTGGCTGAGATACATTCAGGTCATTCGATATAGAAATCGTTAAGGCGCCATGGCTGATGGCTACCGTGGATACACGCACCTCTGATGTTGCTACGATTACCCCAGTTCGTTCGTTAATGACCACGCGGGCTGGCGTATCCGGATTAACATTAATAGCTCCGATTGAAGAAATGAAATCCACTTCTCGACCGGAATAGATCTCGGGGATGGCCACTTTGATCGCAGCGGAATCGAGAGCGATAGCGCTTGTGGGAAAAATTTCGTTGATGGCCTCCGCCATTCGGGAAGCCGTTCCATAGTCCGGATTGATCAACAACCAGCTGACGTATCCCAATTCCGATACGTCCATCTTGATCTCCCTTTCCACGATCGCCCCGTTGGAGATCATCCCTACGGTTGGATGATTCTTCTGAACCGTGGCCCCTCCTGGACCAGCCGCGCCTCCAATGAATCCACCCACGGCAATCTGTCCCTGGGCGACTGCGTAGACGACTTGATCCGCGCCATACAAGGGGGTTTGCAGAAGCACGCCTCCTTGCAAACTTTCCGCGTCACCAATCGAGGATACGGTAATATCAATGCGGGTTCCCTCACGAGCGAAGGGGGGGATGTCCGCAGTGATCATCACCGCGGCAACATTGTCCGCCTTCATCGATTCAGCGTCCACGGTAAGTCCAAAGTTCTTTAGCGAATTCGCTAAACTGTTAATCGTCACATCGGATGTACTATCGCCATCCCCTGCCAGACCAACAACGATACCGTATCCAACCAGCTGATTGTCTCGGCTGCCTTCCAAAGAAGCCAGATCCTTTATCCGCCCTCCGTAACAGAGAGTCGACAGGGCGAAGCTTGCTAAAATCAGAAGCGATAAATATCTCAGTTTCATAATAGCCTAATCCCTACCAGATTTTGGCTACATTCAGCAGGCGCTGAATCCAACCTTGCTTTTGGGCCGACGCGATCGCCCCTTTCTCAAGAATCTCCACACTGGCATTCGCCACCTTGGAGGAAGGCACGACGTTGTCATTGGAAATGTCGTCTCTACGGACGATGCCTCTGAGAATCACGTATTGGGTTTCTCCCGACGTTGACATCTCTCTAGCTCCTTCGACAATCAAGTTCCCATTAGGCAAACGATCAACTACCATGACAGTAGCATTCGTTCCCAAGGTTCGAATATTGGTAATATTGCCCCCACCCGTGTAGTTGCCTCCCGATGAAGGGATACTCACATTGGGATACTCCCCGTCTATGGTGCCTAAACCTTGATAGAAAAATCGGTTAATGCTTCCGCTATACGAACCCGTAGAATTCGTGGCCTTCGACACGGTAGTGGTTATTGAAGTCGACTCATCCACTGTTATAGTGAGGATATCCCCTACATCCATGGCCACGCGGTCGGCGAAGATGCTAACTTCGCGATTCGCTTTCGATCGCCAAAGCGATTCCGCTGCCGCAGCGGAAGCCAAGGACAAGGCTAGTCCGGTACTTAGAATTCGGTAGAACATAATGTTTCTCTTTTCTCTCTCTAATCTTAAAATGTCACTTGCACGCGGCCTTCATCGATCACCTCTCCCGCGAACTCCTTGTTCGACTCCAGGTTTCTCAAGAATACCATGTCGCCACGCACACCGTTCTCTTGCACCTTGGCTCTCATCGTTATGCCGATCATCCCTTGGTAGGCGATGACGTCGACGATTTCCCCCTTGCGAACCAAAGAGCGTTCAACGAGATCCGTCCACTCCAAGGGATGACCTGGGCGTAGGTCGTGTCGGTACTCATGCCGCTGGAGCACTTCCAGCCTCGCCACAACCGCGTCCGGCTCGACAAGCAAGTCAACCTGGCGGGCTTCAAAATCAGAAACTGTGGCGAGATCCCCTTTCCGCAATGGAGCTTTGGTAAACCAGACATCGCTATACAAGCGGGGACGAAATGGGATATTCCAATTTCCTAATACGCCTTCATCATTCTGGACTTGTACGCTTAGTTGCATGGATTTTCCAGAGAGACGTCCTGGCAATCGGGATACAACCACATTAAAGGGTTGATCGTATTGCGATAAATTTGGCAACTGGCGCAGCGGTGATAGTGAAACCTGGCCAGCGGGCTTCAGCAAAGCGTCTACTTCCTCCTCTATGGCCTTCAACAAGGCGATCTCGGTGATCGGCTTGCGTGGCGGGACGAATTCAACTTCTTCGATCGACGCTTCCGGAGCATCAACTTCCGGATTCGATTTCGATTGATCCTGGCTCCGTAATTCCTTTTTCCCTGTTTCTGAGACGTAGACGGCGCCTTCATCTGAGTCCAGCTCGGTTCGTTCGATTTCTGGCAGAGGAGCCAAGATTTCGTCGAGTGACGCTTCCGCTACATTAACGTAGAAAAAAGCGGATACAAATAACAGAGTAACGCGAGATTTCATAATTCTATCGTTTTAGCTGTGTGGTTTGCTGCATCATCTGATCCGATGTCTGGATCGACTTGGAATTGATTTCATAGGCCCGTTGAGCGACGATCATATTGACCATTTCCTGGACGATATTCACATTGGAGTTCTCTAGGAATCCTTGCCGAATCGTACCGAAGCT
>CAZFUD010000216.1:0-225 GCA_964521705.1 uncultured Opitutaceae bacterium
ATTAGAGAGAGTGGGTATGGCCTTTACTGATTTTCACGTGGGACAATCTTTTTGCTCGCCTTCGCGGGCTGCCTTGATGACCGGTTGCTACCCTCTTCGAGTAGGGATACCGACGAATTTCGGGCCGAGCTCGAAAACCGGATTGAGTCCGGATGAAATGACCATTGCCGAGGTTCTCAAACAAAAGGGCTACGCTACTGCTATTTATGGCAAGTGGCACCTGGG
>CAZFUD010000216.1:235-3014 GCA_964521705.1 uncultured Opitutaceae bacterium
ACCAATCAAGGGTTTGATGAATGGTTCGGGATACCTTATTCCAATGATATGTGGCCCTACCATCCGGATCCTCGCTACAATTTTCCGGATTTGCCATTGATGGAGGGCGAAAAGGTGCTGAACCCAGCCATACAGCCTAAAGAACAGGTCCAGTTGACCACTTGGTTTACCGAGCGGGCGGTTGCCTTTATCGAGAAGAATCGAGAGCGACCCTTCTTCATCTACCTGCCTCATCCCATGCCTCATGTTCCATTGTATTCATCGATAAAATACTTGGGAAAGACGGATAGCGTTTATGGGGATGTTATTTCCGAAATCGATTGGAGCGTAGGCGAAATTCTGGATAGCCTCAAAAGCAACGGTATCGACGACAATACGCTCTTTGTATTTACTTCAGACAATGGCCCATGGCTGCTTTACGGAAATCACGGAGGTTCTGCTGGCCCGTTGCGCGAGGGGAAGGGGACGCGCTTCGAAGGAGGCTTCCGCGTTCCGTGTGTCATGCGTTGGCCGGATAGGATTCCCGCTGGTTCCGTTTGCGGTGAGGTGGCTGCCTCTATGGATTTATTGCCGACCTTAGCCGCGATCGCGGGGGTGGAAGCTCCTCAGGATCGTGTGATTGATGGCAGGGACATCCGGTCCTTGATGTTTGCCGAAGCGGGAGCGGAATCGCCTCACGAAGCGTTTTTTTATTTTAGTCCGGATCGTCTTACAGGTGTGCGAAGCGGAAAATGGAAAATGCTGTATCCACAGAACTACAACGTGCCATCACGTCCCGGAATGGATGGCATGCATGGGGAATACGAGCAGGAGTCCATCGATCTAGCCTTGTTCGATTTAAACGCGGACGTTGGTGAAACGAAAAATCTGGCTAGCCAATATCCGGAAGTAATCGAACAGTTAGAGTCCCTGGCGGAGATTGCCCGCAAAGATATTGGTTCCCGGAGCGAACCAGGGCCCAACTCTAGACCGATTGGTAGGTAGAGATTTTGGCGAATTCCTGTAGGAGCGGCTTTACGCCGCGATAAATATCGTTAGTACTCTTTTTGGCCAGGCAATCGGACCCGTTTTAATCGAACGACATGCGTATCCCCACCTTCCTTCTATTTTCACTTTTAGCTGCCTCCCTCGGCGCGAGAACGCCGAATTTTATCGTGATATTCTGCGATGATCTTGGTTACGGAGATTTGGGTAGTTTTGGCAATCCTGCCATCGAAACGCCGAATCTCGATCGCATGGCTCGGGAGGGCCAAAAGTGGACGCAGTTTTATTCGGCGGACCCTGTTTGCACGCCGAGTCGGGCAGGACTTTTAACCGGCCGGTATCCAGTTCGTAACGGGATGACATCTGGGCAACGTGTCGTGCTATTCCCGGATTCATCGGGCGGTCTGCCTCAAGAGGAGATCACCATCGCTGAGGTTCTGAAGCAAAAGGGCTACGCAACCGCGACTATTGGGAAATGGCACCTAGGGCATCTCCCGCAGCATTTGCCTATGACCCAAGGTTTCGATTCCTATTGGGGGATCCCGTATTCAAATGATATGGACGGCGTCAAAGGGCGTCCGAATTACCGGCAAAACGCTGACGATCCCAATTATTACCCGGACATCAAGCACTACAATGTTCCACTGATGGACGGGGCGAAGACTATCGAGCGGCCGGCCGATCAAAATACGGTAACCAAACGGTATAACGAAAGGGCAGTCGATTGTATCAAAGCGAACAAAGACCGGCCCTTCTTCCTTTATCTGGCCCATACTATGGTGCATATTCCGCTTTTCGTATCCGAGCAGTTTCGCGGAAAAAGCGTTCGCGGCCTTTATGGCGATACTGTGGAGGAAATCGATTGGGGGGTGGGTATGATTCTAGATGCCTTGCGAGCCGAGGGATTGGAAAAGGATACGGTGGTGGTCTTCTCGAGCGACAACGGACCTTGGTTGGCCTTCAAAACGCACGGGGGCTCTTCGGGTCCGCTTAGAGCAGGGAAGGGAACGAACTTCGAAGGCGGTCAACGAGTGCCAACCATTTTCTGGGGACCAGGCTATGTGAAACCGGGAGTGGTCAATGGCATGGGGTCTACCATAGATTTGATGGAAACCTTTGCGGCCCTCTCGGGAGCGGATGTGCCGAAAGATCGAAAGATGGATGGTTTCGATTTGTCTCGGACATTATCGGGCCAGTCGGAAAGTCCACGAAATGAGTTTCATTATTGGAACCGTGGCAAGTTGCATGCCGTCCGGTCGGGACCATGGAAATTGCACGTGATCCAGCGGGAGCCCATCAATTATAGTCGAATCGCTCTCATGGATGGACCGGAACTTTACCATTTGGAGCATGACATTTCAGAAGCCTATGATGTTGCGGCAACGCATCCTGAAATCGTCAAACAGCTTTTGAAACTGATTAAGGAGCACGAAAAAGATACCGCCGACTCGCTGCCTGAACAATTGTCGGCCCGCATAGAAGAATAGAACCTAAAGCGCGCTACGTTGTTGACGAGCAAATTGTCGATCCTTCTCACTCTACTAGAACGCTCTTTTCGGTAACGTTACCGAAAAGAGCGTTCTAGTGCATTGCCCATTTTAGAGGGCACTTGCGGATTACCGGATTTTGAGTAACTCAGGGATCGGCTTTGCTTCGACCGAAGTTTTAACTGGTGGTTGCCCGGAGATCAATCGCTACCATGTGGATCGGTGTGGAAAATGAATGTAGGAGCGGCATTAATCCCCGATTTTATATAGTAATTCATAAGCGCGTAAAAGCCCGACGACATTAGGGG
>CAZFUD010000216.1:3024-7192 GCA_964521705.1 uncultured Opitutaceae bacterium
TCTTTTTGGGCCGGCTTTACGCCGCTATTTTTTTTTTAAATTCAGCGCGGCTTACCCCCGCTCCTACATTCGGGCGAAACGGATTGATGACCCATATTCCGCTTGCCGTCGGGTTCTTCAAAATGTTCTAAGTCTGTACTAACTTTCGCTCGAACATCCCGTTAGCGATAAGACCTTGCGAAATCGTCCCAATTGTTATGAACCCGAAATCTAGTATATCTCGTCGCAACTTTATCAAAGCATCTGCGGCTGGAATCGCGGCGCCGACAATCATTCCGTCGAGCTCCTTGGGCTTGGGTAGGCGTCCTGCCCCGTCTAACCGGGTCAATGTGGCCTTTTTCGGATTTGGCACAATTGCCCATGGAACGATATCCGGTTTTCTGCGTAATGATCAGGTTCAGCTCGTGGCTGTTGCCGATGTGAACAGGCGCTCGCCAAATTATGGATACCGAGGAGAGAAAGAAGGTGGGCGGTTGGTGGGAATGGAGATCGTCAATGATTACTATGCCCAAGCCGAAGGGCGACTGAAGTACCGTGGTTGTCGGGCTTACGAGGATTTCCGCGAGCTCGTGGAGAACGAGGATGTGGACGCCGTTAATATCTCCACCCCGGATCATTGGCATGCGGCCATGGCCATTTATTGCGCGAATAGAAAAATGCATGTGTACGGTCAAAAGCCCTTGGCGGTCACCGTTGCTGAAGGCAGGGCTATGGAGCGGGCGGTACGGCGAAACAAGATCACATGGCAAACCGGTAGTCAGCAGCGCTCTGAATCCTATTTTCGTGAAGCTGTTGAATTCGTGCGCAACGAGCGTATCGGGAAATTGAGAACGATCCGTGTAGTCTTGCCTGGAGGGCACTCAGATTGGAATCAAATGGCGGACCGGAAAGCTCCTGAATCGGTGCCAACAGGATTGAATTACGATTTCTGGCAAGGGCCGGCTCCTCATCGCGACTATCGTCCAGCGATTTTGCCTCTCAATTGGCGCCACAATTTCGATTACTCAGGCGGCATGATTACCGATTGGGGAGCTCATCACGTGGACATTTCTCAATGGGCTATGGGTATGGATGATAGCGGGCCTGTCAGGATCGAAAACATTCGGGCGGAGCTGCCTTCGGAAGATGAATTGTACAACACAGCCCCCGAATATCATTTCGAGTGTATCTACGAAAATGGCGTTCGGATGATTGTCACAGACAATTCCAGCGGCGAGACGGGAATCACGTTTGAAGGCGACGAAGGCAAGAGCATCTTCGTCACGCGCGGAAGCATAAAGATGAATCCGCCTGAACTGCGCCGAGAACGTATACAAGATTCGGAGACGCGTGTTTATAAGAGCACTAATCACGTCGATGATTTTATCAACGGCATTTATAGTGGTCAGCGTACAGCTGCCCCGATTGAGGCTAGCCACCGTTCGATCTCTATTTGCCATCTGGCCAACATAGCCATTCGCCTCGGTAGGGATTCCTTAGACTGGGACCCCAAGCGGGAACGGGTGATCAATGATGTGGCCGCGAACAAGATGCTGAGTCGACCGATACGCGACGGCTGGAAGATCCGGTAGAGGTTCGTTTGGTATTTATTTCTCTTATTCCGGTTCCCATTCGGTAGGGCTGACTATCCTCGGGCAGCAGTGTCAGTGAACATTCCAAATTACGGCTGACTAGGGACTGTCAGACCTGCCAATCAACGTATTATCCTTGTTGCTGCTAGTAGTTCATCTGGGCAATCCTGGTAATCCGCGGGCCTCATAGAATCAGTCTTCGGTCCGCCGGGTTTCCGCTCCGACCTCCGTGAGATAATCGTTGAGCTTTTTATGGAGTTCTTGGGTTTTGGACGGCATCCGCTGGGAGAGATCGTTCTCCTCGGAAATGTCTTTCGATAAATCGAATAGCTCGAGTTGGTTGCTCTTCCAGGTTTTGACGAGTTTGTAGTCACCCAGACGGATGGCGGATGCTGCGGATCTGTCGACCGCTTGGTGGTATACTAGAAATGGCTTGGGCCGTTCAACTTTGCCTGCATTGCCATTTTTGAATACAGAACGCAGGGAGCCTCCGTCGATGTTGCTAGGAAGCTTATCAGAATATCCAGCCAGATCCGCGAAGGTCGGCAGAAAATCGACGCCAGAAACGGGTACATCGCAGACGGAACCTGGCTCGATTCCGGGTCCCAGGGCGATAAAGGGAACGCGAATGCCGCCTTCGTAGAAAGAGTGTTTCCCATCGCGGAGCGGGGCGTTTCGGTGTTCGACTATATCTGGCGCTTTAGGTATCGTGTTGCGGCCGCCGTTGTCAGAAAGATAGATGAGGTAGGTATTATCGAGAAGGTCGAGTTCAACCAGTTTGTCGAGAATCCGTCCCATTCCAGCATCCATGTCTGTGGTCATGGCGGCGAATTCGGGCATGTTATGTTTGCGTCCTGGTTCGACTGCGTCTATCTCGTCGAGGGTCGACTGATTGTAGAAGATGTCCAGGTGGACGGCATAGTGCGATACTTGAAGATAGAAGGGAAAGTCCCGGGCATGATTTCGTTCGATAAAATGGAGGGCCTTATCGGTGATCGTGTTGATTCGCTTAGGGTCCTTGGTGGCAGCGGGACCTCCCGTGTTTTTGGCCCCTCCGGTAAAATTCCCGGTGTATCCATCCGAAAAATCGTATCCTTGTTGGTGGGGGCTAATTCGATCGTATCGATGGTCCCATTTGCCAAAGTGCGCCGTTTTGTAATCAGGGTCGATCGCCTTAAGCATCCGGGGGATATTCAATTGGGCATTGTAGGCCTTCGTCCAATTCTCGCGATCTTTCTGGTACTCGTGCCGAGCGGGTGACTGCCCTGTTTGAATACTGCGGCGAGTGGGGCAACAGGAGGCAGCTGGGGAGTAGCCCTGAGTGAATCGCATGCCTAAAGCTGACATACGCTCGATATGAGGCGTCTTGAAATAGTCGCTACGCGTTCGAGGATCATCGGGAATAATCTGCAAGGACGAACCCACCCAGCTTTGATCATCCGTGAGGATGACGATGAAATTGGGTTTATTGGTGGCTTGGGCGATGATGCTGCTGGCGAAAAGCAGAGTGATAATGAGAATTTTGATCATGAGCGGTAAGCGGAAGTTGAGGTTTCTTAAGTAATTCGTGGTCTACGGTTCTCCGAAGGTCTCGCTCGTTGCCACTAGTTCGACCAAGTCATAGAGCCGATTGCCTCCAGGTAGGGCAAGGCCAGGCAAAATCCTGCTCCTTTCAGAAAGGTTCTTCGCGAAAGGCGTTGGGATAAGGCGAGCTTCATAACGGGCGTTGGGGAAATTTACGAGATCCCGTTACTAATTTCAAGTTTGTCGAACAGGTCGGACAAAGTTGGCATGGTATGCGCTTGCACTGGTCGGATGAAGGTTGATTTTGTAGGGTGTATGAAGCTCATCCGTTTTCTCGCTTCCGTTCTTCTATCGTTGGTGGCCGCAGCTCTGGCGGCTGTTGGTCAATCCTCGGAAAAGCCGAACATCCTTTTAATCCTGGTGGACGACCTTGGGTATGGGGATCTGTCTTCCTTTGGATCTGAGGACATCGAGTCGCCGCGGATAGACGCGTTGATGAGAGATGGGATCCGATTAGATCAGTTTTATTCTAATTGCACCGTTTGCTCGCCAACGCGGGCGTCGCTTATGACGGGCCGTTATCCGGATATCGCAGGAGTTCCGGGAGTCGTTCGCCAAAATGCCCCGAACAGTTGGGGTTACCTCGATCCCGCGGCCCTTACGCTTCCAGACATGCTTAAGACGGGCGGCTATGATACAGCGATGATCGGGAAGTGGCATCTTGGATACGAATCGCCAAATATCCCTAATGATCGGGGCTTCGATTTATTCCATGGTTTCCTAGGGGACATGATGGATGACTATTACGATCATCGCCGCGGGGGCGTTAACTGGATGCGCAAGAATCGCCAGGAAATTGATCCAGAAGGGCACGCCACCGAACTATTCTCGGACTGGTCGATCGACTACTTCGAAAACCGCAAAGATAATCCGAAGCCTTTTTTCCTATATCTACCTTACAACGCGCCGCACTTCCCGATACAGCCGCCTGACGATTGGCTAGAGCGAACTAAGAAGAAGCTTCCAAAATTGAATGAAGGTCGGGCAAAGAATGTGGCTTTCGTCGAGCACAT
>CAZFUD010000217.1:0-7115 GCA_964521705.1 uncultured Opitutaceae bacterium
TGGATAAATTCGTCGTCGAGGAGGAAATGGAGGACTTCGTGTTTGACGTTCTCGTTCCTACGGAAAACGTCGTTGAAGTAAAGAGCGGGAAAAAGACGCAAATCACTCGCAAGTTTTATCCTGGGTACGTCTTCGTTCGCATGCGTTTGTACGACGAAGACGGCAAGTTGATGAACAAACCGTGGTATTTCGTCCGGGAGACCGCGGGGGTGATTAATTTTGTTGGCGGTGAACGCCCTCCTCCTCTGAAAAAAACTGAAATAGATACGATTCTGAGCCACGTGGAGGCCGCAACACGGAAAGAGACTCCAAAAATTCAGTACGAAGTTGGCGAAGAAGTTAAGATCACGGATGGCCCGTTTCTCAATCTCAATGGAAGAATTGACGATATCGATCCGGAAAAGGGCAAACTCAAGGTTTCAGTTTCCATATTCGGGCGCTTCACCCCTGTTGAATTGGAATATTGGCAAGTAGAACGTATAACAAACTAGGTATTTAGAATGGCTAAGAAAGTAACCGGTACAATTCGTCTTCAACTTCCAGCTGGTGGCGCTAATCCAGCTCCTCCTGTTGGACCGGCTCTTGGGGCAGCGGGTATCAATATAATGGGTTTCTGCAAGGAGTTCAACGCCAAGACCAAAGACCAGGCTGGCATGATCCTCCCGGTTGTCATTTCCGTTTATCAAGACCGCTCGTTCAGCTTCATTTTGAAGTCCCCTCCCGCAGCGGTTCTATTGAAGAAAGCAGCGGGATTGGCCAAGGGGTCTGGAGTTCCGAATCGGGATAAAGTTGGCAAGGTGACCAAAAAGCAGATTCTCGAAATCGTCGAAACTAAGAAAGAGGACCTTAACGCGAGCGATCCAGAGATGGCATCGCGGATCATCGAAGGTACGGCCCGATCTATGGGTATTGAAGTCGTCGATTAGATTATATCAATTTTTCTGATACAAAGATAATACATCAACGCAGGAGCCGAATAGGCGTTTGCACTGCAAGGAGTAAAAATGGTAAAACTGACAAAACGATATCGCGCCGCCCAAGAGTCGGCGGATCTAGGCAAGGAATACACCGTTGAAGAAGCGGTGGGCGTCCTTGATAAGATGCCTAAGGCTAAATTCGACGAAACTGTCGAAGTTTCGATGAAGCTGTTAGTAGATCCTCGAAAAGGGGATGAAATGGTACGCGGTACCGTTATGCTTCCTCATGGGAGCGGTAAATCGGTCAAGGTTTTGGCGTTTACGTCAGATCCCGAGACGGCCAAAAGTGCCGGCGCCGCCGAAGCAGGACTCGAGGATATTATCGAGAAGATCCAAGGTGGCTGGATGGATTTCGATGTTGCGGTTGCCACTCCGGACGCGATGAAGGAAGTGCGTAAAATCGCCCGAGTTCTGGGACCAAAGGGCCTTATGCCAAACCCTAAAGCCGGTACGGTTTCACCGAAGATCGAAGATGCCATCAAAGAAGTCATGGCAGGCAGAGTTGAATTCAAACTCGATAAGGGAGCGAACCTGGGCGTCGGCATTGGAAAACGGTCTTTCTCCAACGAGCAATTGGTCGAGAACGTTAAGGCATTGATGGATGCCATCGGCAGAGCGCGCCCGCAGAATTTCAAGGGCCGCTACATTCGCAGTGCTAGCGTGTCGGCGACAATGACGCCGGGAATCAAGATCGCAGGATCGGAATACTCGCAGTACTGAGATTCAGAAAATTTGAGGAATTAAACCATGAGACCGGAAAAACAATTTTTGGTAGACGAGGTAAACGCCCATCTGGACAAATCGGACTATGTATTTGTGGCCGATTATCGAAGAGCGACCGTACCCGATATCGCGGATCTTCGCAGCCAGCTGGCGAAAGAAGAAGCCGAATTCCATGTCATCAAGAACAACATTCTTAAAGTCGCGGCGAGAGGTCGCGGATTTCCAGAATTGGATGACCATTTAACTGGGCAGAATGCGATCGTTATAGGAGGAAAGAATCCCTCTGGGGTAGCGAAAGTGCTGACCAAGTTCTTCGACACTGCAGATAAGATCGAGGTTAAGGTCGGTGTACTGAGTAATCAGAAGCTCGAAAAAGACGACGTTTCGGCATTGTCCAAGCTCCCATCCCTCGAGGCTCTCAGAGCTCAGTTGCTTGGTCTGCTCACTCAGCCTGCCCAGCAAATGGTTTTCATACTCAATGCCGTGCCGCAAAACGTACTCAATGTTCTTCAGGCGAAAGTAGACGCAGAAGGAGGAAACTGAATTTTATTAATTGGGAAGGCTTGGTCGTCTTCTCTTCTAACTGAAACCTAAAACTAAAGATACAGGCTAGGGCCCCAAGCGGCCTTAAATGAGGATCAACCAAACTAGCCGATCGAAGAAAAATGGCAGACCTAAAAAAAGAAGACGTAATCGAATGGCTCAGTAACCAGTCCGTGCTCGACATAGCTGGATTGGTTAAGGACCTCGAAGAAAAATGGGGCGTCAGCGCAGCTGCGCCGGTTGCGGTTGCTGCAGCTCCAGGAGCTGGCGGTGGCGGTGACGCAGGTGAAGCGGCTGAAGAAAAGACAGAGTTCGACGTAATTCTGGCCGAAGCAGGAGCCAAGAAGATCAATGTGATCAAGGAAGTTCGCGGTATTACCGGACTTGGGCTCAAAGACGCTAAGGACCTCGTTGAAGGCGCTCCCAAACCCGTTAAGGAAGGCGCTTCTAAAGAAGAAGCTGAAGAAATCAAATCCAAGCTCGAAGCGGCCGGCGCTAAGGTAGAACTCAAATAGCATTGTTCGATGCCGCTTTTAGAAGCTTATTTTCCGAGACAGGCGCGTTTTCGCGCGCCTGTCTTTCCTGTCTCTATACGCCAGCCGTTTTCGCGTAAACAAAAGCGGCTGTTTCCATAATTCCATTACCCGTACAACTTAGTCATTCAAGTAAGGATATTCCATGGCCGACCGTAAAAATTTCGGAAAACTCAAGGACACGCTAACGCCTCCAAACCTGATCGAAATACAGATCAATTCCTACCTGGATTTTCTTCAGAAGGACGCGCCGATTCAGGAGCGAAAGAACGATGGTCTCGAAGCGGTCTTTCGCGAAGTCTTCCCCATCGAGAGTTATGATGGGCGACTGGTGCTTGAATTCGTTTCCTACACGATAGGCGATCCAAAAGCGTCTGAGATTGAGTGTATTCGAGAAGGAATTACATACTCGGTTCCTCTCTATGTTAAACTGCGTTTGCGGGAAGAGGAAAACATCAAGGACGAAGAAATCTACATGGGCGAGATGCCCATGGTAACGAGCCGCGGATCGTTCATTATCAATGGAGCCGAGCGGGTAGTGGTTAGCCAGTTGCATCGCTCTCCCGGAATTTGTTACGAGGTCACCCCGCACACGAACGGCAAATTGCTTCATTCTTTCAGGGTCATTCCAGACAGGGGTACATGGCTTGAAGTCCAATTCGACAATAACGATTTGCTGTATGTCTATTTGGATCGTCGTCGCAGGCGTCGCAAATTCCTCATTACGACTCTTCTTAGAGCAGTAGGGTACAGTTCAGATATAGATATTCTGAATCTGTTCTATGAAATCGAAGAGATGCCCACTGCTGACGCGTTGGCCAAGGATAATGTTAGTCAATACGTTTTGGTTGAAGATGCCATCGACGCCGAGAGGGGCGTTGTTATTGCTAGAGCGTTCGAGCCTCTAACGAAGGCGATTGTTAGAGAGTTCGAAACGCACGGAATCCCTGCTCTAAAGCTAATCGATACTTCCGCTGATGACGGTGCAATCGTGCGGGCTCTAAAGAAGGATACGACGCAGAATGAGGAAGAGGCCCTCAAGGAGATCTACAAACGCCTACGCCCCGGCGAACCGCCGACGACTGCAAATGCCAAAGCCTTATTGAAGCGTTTGTTTTTTGATCCTAAACGCTACGACTTGGGCAGAGTTGGTCGCTATAAAATCAACCAAAAACTGGAGATGGACGTCGATGTCGAGCAGCGAACTCTGCAAGGCGACGACTTGGTAATGGCGACTAGTTATCTGATAAAGCTTAAGGGTGGCGAGGGATACTTGGATGACATTGATCACCTGGGAAGCCGACGGGTTCGAACGGTCGGTGAGTTGCTTGCCAATCAGTGTCGCTTGGGTCTTTCCCGCACGGAACGTTTGGTGCGGGAACGCATGACGCTTTACGATCAGAGCGTGGACTCAATTACACCGCAAAAGCTGATCAATCCGAAGGCGCTTACCACGGTAATACGCGACTTTTTCGCTCGTAGCCAGCTGTCGCAATTCATGGATCAGATCAACCCGTTGGCGGAGCTTACTCATAAGCGTCGTTTGTCGGCTCTGGGTCCTGGAGGTTTGAACCGGGAAAGAGCTGGATTTGAAGTAAGAGATGTTCACCCAACGCACTACGGACGTATCTGTCCTATCGAGACGCCGGAAGGTCCGAATATTGGACTGATCAACTCGCTGTCGACCTTCGCTCGTGTCAATGAATTCGGTTTTATCGAGACTCCTTACCGCGTGGTAGAAAAAGGTCGGGTGACCGATGAAATCCGCTATCTGAATGCCGACCAAGAAGAGGGTAAAATTATCGCCCAAGCCAATTGCGAGGTAGATGATAAGGGAGTCTTTGTTGGCCACGTAACCGTGCGTCAGAGCGGCGAGTTTCTCGAAGTCGACAAAGAGGCAGTCGACTTCATGGATGTATCCCCGAAGCAACTGGTTTCGGTAGCTGCTGGCTTGATTCCATTTCTGGAGCACGACGATGCTAACCGCGCCCTCATGGGGTCGAACATGCAGCGCCAAGGTGTTCCACTATTGAAAGCGGATTCTCCCTTCGTCGGTACTGGGATCGAAGAACGGGTGGCTCGCGACTCCAAAACAGTCTGCGTTTCCGAACACGATGGTATCGTGGCTTCTGTTGATGCCAACCGCATTGTGGTTACCAAGGATGGCGAACTTCCCAATCACTTCTTCAATAAGCCCGAATCGGATGAGGCGAACGGATTATTTGTCACGGATCTGCGTAAGTTCATGCGTTCCAACTCAGGAACCTGTTTTAACCAAAAGCCTATAGTCATCAAGGGCCAGCCAGTAAAAGCAGGCGAGATTATCGCTGATGGTCCCTGTACCCAAGACGGCGAATTGGCGATCGGCCGGAACATATTGGTGGCCTTCATGCCTTGGAATGGATACAACTTCGAAGACGCGATTCTGATCTCGGAGAAAGTTCTCAAGGATGATGTCTACACTTCTATCCATATTGCTGAATTCGAAGTTACTGCTCGAGACACCAAGCTGGGTCCGGAAGAAATCACGCGGGATATCCCCAACGTTGGAGAGGAAGCTTTGCGAAATCTCAGCCATGACGGAGTCGTTCGCGTTGGCGCTGAGGTGCATCCGGGCGACATTCTCGTCGGCAAGATAACGCCGAAAAGCGAAACCGAGCTTGCTCCAGAAGAGAAATTGCTTCGAGCGATTTTCGGGGAGAAGGCTGCCGATGTTAAGGACACCTCTCTTGTGGTTCCCTCAGGCGTTGAGGGCATCATCATGGATGTTAAGATTTCCAGCCGATTGGACTATGAGAAGGAAGCTCTCAGCCCTTCCGATCGCCGACGCCAGGTTAAGCAAATCAACGAGGAATACAAGACTCAGATGGATAAGCTTCGCGAGGGCCTCACCGAAG
The DNA here is from genome assembly GCA_964521705.1 of uncultured Opitutaceae bacterium. Lineage (GTDB taxonomy): Bacteria > Verrucomicrobiota > Verrucomicrobiia > Opitutales > Opitutaceae > Pelagisphaera. The sequence goes on from CAZFUD010000217.1 coordinate 5,674, forward strand.
CGCTCTCCAATATCCTTCTCGGCGAAAAGATTCCGTTGGACGTCGTAAATGGTCAAAGCGGCGAGATCATTATACCGGCTAATCGCAAGATCACCAAAACGCTTCTGCGCAAGCTAGCAGCCGTTTCAAAGCATATAGAGATCGATCCTTCTCCTGTTCGTATTAAGATAATGGAGATAGTCGGTTCTTACCAAAGCAAGTTTGATGAACTGGAGCAGGACCGGGAACGGAAGACGGCTAGCATTGAGACCGGTGATGATTCTGCTCAAGGCGTTATCAAGCAAGTTAAGGTATACATAGCCACCAAGGAAAAGCTCAAGGTGGGCGACAAGATGGCAGGCCGACACGGAAACAAGGGTGTCGTTGCTAAGATTGTTCCGGAAGAGGATATGCCGTATATGCCTGATGGTACGCCCATCCAGATTTGCTTGAACCCACTGGGTGTACCATCACGAATGAATGTCGGGCAGGTTCTCGAAACGCATATGGGCTGGGCCTGCAAGGTTCTAGGCATGAAGGTTTCCACCCCGGTCTTCGACGGCATTCCGGAAAAGACGGTTCGACAGTATCTTGACGACGCTGGATTGCCGACGACGGGCAAGAGCATACTCTACGATGGGCGTACGGGTGAAAGACTCGACCAGGAAGTCGTTGTTGGCTGGGTTTACATGCTTAAATTGAATCACTTGGTCTCCCATAAGATCCACGCTAGAGCAGTTGGTCCTTACTCGCTGGTCACCCAGCAACCACTTGGAGGCAAGGCCCAGTACGGTGGGCAACGTTTTGGCGAGATGGAGGTCTGGGCTCTCGAAGCTTATGGAGCTGCATACACTTTACAGGAATTGCTGACTGTGAAATCCGACGACGTTCAGGGCCGCACGAAGATTTACGAGTCTCTTGTTAAGGGGGATTCCACTTTGCAAGCGGGAACGCCTGAATCTTTCAACGTATTAGTTAAGGAGATACAATCTCTAGGGCTTGATGTTCGATTAGGACGTCAAAGCGAATTGGAATATTAAGAGAACCGTAAACTGCTAGGAGCAAAATATGTCTACCCAAGAAGCTCAAGAAACACTCGGTCTCGAGCGCGAATCGAATTTCGATTGCGTATCGATTAGCGTCGCTTCTCCGGAAACGATTCGGTCGTGGTCTCGTGGCGAGGTCAAAAATCCGGAAACAATCAATTATAGGACGTTCAAGCCAGAGCCAGGTGGATTATTCTGCCAACGAATATTCGGGCCTGTTCGCGACTACGAATGCGCTTGCGGCAAGTACAAGCGAATCAAATACAAAGGTGTAATCTGCGATCGATGCGGTGTTGAAGTAACTGTATCTAGAGTCAGACGATCTCGCATGGGGCACATCGAACTCGCGGTTCCCGTGACTCATATTTGGTTCCTCAAGAGCATGCCTTCCCGTCTAGGACTGCTACTGGATATGAC
>CAZFUD010000218.1:0-7105 GCA_964521705.1 uncultured Opitutaceae bacterium
TACTTCGTTCAATACGAGGGTGTGGATCAGGCTGCCTACTACGCGACTGTCGCCAATATCGATGAAAACGTGGGACGACTAATAGAAACGCTCAAGGATGAGGGCATTTTCGACAATACCCTCATAATCTTCGCTTCCGATCATGGTCGGGCAAAGAAAAATGGGAGGCCGGGTACAACCGAAGGTATCGCCGTTCCCTACGATGAGGTGGCCAGGGTTCCTCTCATCATGCGTCTGCCTGGCGTTTTTCCAGAGGGACAAGTCTGGGAATCTGGAGTCAGCCTGGTCGATCTTATGCCGACCATATTGGATGTGACCAACATCTCGACCGCTCTCAGTACAAATCCGCGACCCGATCGTCCCTTAATTCACGGGCGAAGCCTCCTTACAAATATTAAGAACGGAAATGATGTCTGGGACCGGCCAATCATGATGCAGAATTTCCCCATGGAAGGGATTGATAACTCCCTGTTTGAAGGAAGAGCCATTCGAACGGAACGCTACAAGCTGATCATGCGGAAATTCTTTATTCACCCCGAACTGAGGCCTGGAGAGCTCTACGACATGGTAACCGATCCCGATGAACAACGGAATTTGTACCCCGATCCTTCCTATCTGTCTGTAGTGAAAGATTTGGGACGTCAACTCGAGCAATGGGGCGAAGACTTTGCCGATCCTCTTTCGGAAAGACTGGGTGGATACGCAAGTGGAGATTGACCGAATACCCTTGCTGATATTAATCCACTTATCACAAGCTTGGCGCGCTATATGGTTATTTTGAGCAAAGCCGTACCCTTGTCGTCCTATGTTGTGAGGATACTTGCTCTCGCAGTTCTAGGCGTCTCCTGCTTGACGCTGGTCGAAGGATCTAGGTCTAGGAAATTTGTCGGAAATGAACGGCTTCTTCTTGGAACTGAGAAAAACCTATCGGCTTCTTTGCGTATTGGCGATCTGGATGGCGATATGGATAACGATATCGTGGTAGCCAATGGTCGTCACTGGCCGCAGCAAAACTATGTCTTCTACAATCAAGGTCGTTCTCGATTCAATTTAAAGCGACCACTAGGGATAGATCAGGCAACCTCTTACGCCGCTGAGCTTGCCGATCTAGATGGCGACGGCGACCTCGATATTGCAGTGGGCAATGATAATGCTCCTAACGCGATTTTCCTTAACGACGGGGACGGTCGCTTCCAGTACAGCGATACGTTCGGAAAGCCCTCCAGCATACGCAGCTTGACGCTGGCCGATCTCGATTCGGATGGAGACGTTGATATACTAGCGAACGCTCGCGGCAGACCAAACTTGGTTTTCTATAACGATGGAAAGGCTCGATTTGCCGAATCGCGCGTGTTTGGAAATCGTTCCGATTCAACGATCGATGTCGCGGTGGGCGACCTCAACCAAGATGGCCACCCAGACCTCGTGCTCGCAAATCGCGATGCGCAGCAAAACGTAGTCGTTCTTAATGATGGAAACGGCGGATTCGATCGCCGCGTTCCATTCGGCAGTGGGAGTGACGAGACCCGCGGGGTAGCTGTCGCCGACCTCAATAGCGATGGCCGACTCGACTGGATAGTTTCCAATATCGGACAGGCCAATACAGTTTATCTTGGTGATGGATCGGGCGGAATTCTAAAGACAGCGAATTTCGGACGAACAGATGGGGAAAGCTACGCGATTGCCGTAGGAGATATGAATAACGACAACCTTCCTGATCTCATCGTCGGCAATAGGCAGGAGAGCAACGCTGTGTACCTAAATGTTGGTGACGGAGTATCCTTTGAAGAAGTTCCATTCGGCAGCGTCGCAGAAACCACCTACAACCTCGCGATTGGGGATCTAGACGGAGATGGCTTCCTAGATATAGCCGTCGCGAATTCTAATGGGCTAAATTCGATTCATCTCAATCGCCCGGCTGATTAAAAAAGGTTAGTTATTTGCGAGCCAGTAGGGCTGACTATTCCTAATCAGCCTATCTAGAATCGCCTCAAAAGAAACCTGCCCGAAGGTCGGGTTCCACCCTCGTGCTCGTTAGAAAAAGGTGGAGTTCGACCTTGGTTCGAAGTGACTCACCAACCTGAGCGTGTCGAAGGGCCGGGCGAGCTTAAGTTGTAACCGAGTGTATGAGCGGGTTTAGCCCGTGATAATTTATTATGGGCATGCCATCAAAATCGCGGACTCAACCCCCTCATACAATTCACTAATCACACAGAAATCTCTGCTCATCTCGCTGAGTTAAAGGCCAATACGCAATTGCGAGATCACTCCCACCTTTCAACTTGTCAGGCGCGAGAATCAATGAATCGCGACGAGACTCTGAGTCGTCCGAAAGTAAAGGACTCCTTCTGATATTGCAGGCGTAGCGAAACAAGGTTCACCCATTGGGTTATTGGCGACGGGATTGAACTCTGGACCGGCGGAAAGAACGTGGACCGTTTCGTGTTCGGAGGCAGCGTAGATTTTTCCATCAGCAGCGACTAGCGATGCGATGATGGAGGCAGGTTGAGGTAGCCTTTCTGAAAAGACGGGCTCCCCAGTCTTCGCGTTGAAACACCGAAAATAGTTGTAGTGACCCAGATAGATATAGTCCCCGTAGACAACAGGTGTGGACATGTATGACCCTCCTTTGAGCGTGCTCCAAACTACCCCATCATTGGAAGGCTGCTTGAGGCTAGGCGTAATATCGCCTCGAGCCTCAGGTCGAACTACGTATATCGGCGATTTGCCGCCATGGGAACTTGCAATATATATCCAATCATTGGCGACAAAGGGAGACGGAACAGGATTGTCACCGCCATCGTGAATCTTCCACAGCTCATCTCCAGTCTCAAGATCGTAGGAAACCACCCAAGGCCATCCATTTATCACGACTTGAGCAGTCTCCGGACCCTCATGGATCAACGGCGTTCCCCAGCTCCTTTCGCATATGTCTTTGCGAGAGACTCGCCAGAGTTCCTCTCCATCTGAGAGACTCAGAGCGACGAGAAAGGGATTGGTGGGATCGTCGCAGATAAGGACGATATGGTTATCGTGGATACTTGGCGAACTAGCGTAACCCCACCCCGTGCTATACTTGCTGATGTTTATTACACCCAGGTCGCGGCTCCATTTCAGCCTGCCGTCCAAATCGTAGCAATAAAGTCCTTCCGAGCCAAAAAAAGCGACTAGATTGTCTCCATCGACAGCCAGGGTTGTGTTCGCTTGAGTCGCCTTGATGTGGCGGGTAGCGCGAGGCAGTCCTTGACGAGCGGTTTGCTGCCACATTTTTTCGCCCGTCTTCTTGTCCAAGCACAATATGACCCACTGGTGATTTCTGGCGTCGTCCGCAGCCGTAGGTTGACCTCCTCTTCCAAGCATCAGCTCGGCCGCTTCTCCTTCAGGAATCGCCGTGCAAACAAAGATCCTATCACCCCAAACGATGGGGCTCGAATGACCAAGCCCAGGTATGCTGGCCCTCCAAAGCACGCCTTCTGGATTTTCGGCAGCAGGATCAGCATTCCATTTCGTAGGCAATGAATGGCCTTCCAGAACACCCGTCGCCCCAGGACCTCGGAATCCCGGCCAATTTTGCGATTCGCCAAATGCATTGGCGGCAAGAGAGATCACGAAAACGAGAATTTGAATGGGCAACTTCTTTAGAACACGCATTTGGAAATTGGGTTGAGTAGAAAGTATCGAGCGAGAAGTGTTGAGATTTGGCCAGTACGTCTATTTCTACCGTGAGGACAATAAAGCCGTCGATCAATTTCGACATTCATGGGCATCGCGTCGAATCGGCGAGCGCAGGTTTACCAAGTTCAATTCTTTAGAGAGTGTCTAACACATGATCAAAATAATACCCTTTCTCATTATGCTGTTCCAAATTTTCGAAACAGCATTCGGCAGCGCGCTGCAGCCAGCCATCAGTCCAGACGGCAAGCAAATCGCATTTTGCTACCAAGGTGACATCTGGACGGTGTCGGCCAAAGGGGGACGCCCCTACAGGGTTACGGTACATGAGGGATACGACTCTAACCCACGATGGAGCCCGGATGGGGAACGTTTAGCATTCCAAAGCGACCGCTATGGAAACGACGACATTTACTCGATGCCTAGCAATGGAGGAACACCCACTCGCCACACACACCATTCGGCCTCGGACATATTGTCGAGCTACACCGAGGATGGCTCCCTCCTCTTTATAACCAAGCGGGTGTATGCCCAAGTAGAACGGGAATACGAAATCTACAAGTCCGATCCCTCTTTGGGTACGCCAACTCGGTTCATGGATGCTTTGGGTTTCGACCCCGTGGTCTCTCCCGATGGGAACAAGATAGCTTTCGTCCGAGGAACCTGCAGGATCGAAAGAGAAGCCTATCGAGGGTCCGCTAATCGCGACATATGGATCTACGATGTATCGAGCAAAGAATACACTCAATTGACCGATTTTGACGGAAACGACTTTTCCCCAAAATGGCTGAATGACTCGACCCTACTCTTTATATCGTCACGAGAAGGCAAATACAATGTCTTCCAATCGACTCTGGATGGGTCGGTGAAACAGTTGACCTTCGAAGAGACATTCGGGGTCAATAGTTTCGATCTCAGCCCGAGAACGAAACAAATCGTTTATCAACATGGCTCCGACATTTCCCTGGGCAAAATTGGATCCAGATCCCACTCTTCCCTGGAAATAGACTTATCGGCGGACGTCCGTTTCGATCCCGTTGTTTCGGAAACGATGACAGACAAAGTCGACGAATACGCTGTGTCACCGGATGGGAGTTTAAGCGTATACGCGATTCGGGGAGACCTGTTTGTAACACGGAACGACAAGGAGGACGATCGCAGCGTCCGATTGACCAGAAGCTCAGCACGGGAAAGAGACGCGATCTGGCTGAACGATCACGCCATCTTATTCGTTTCCGACGAAGAGGGGCAGAATGATCTTTATCTCATCGAATCGGACGACGAGGAAGAGAAGAGCCTTTTCAAAACCCTGAAAACGAAAACCAGGCGCATCACGGAAACCCCCGAAGAGGAATTCGAACCTATCCTCGCCCCAAACGGCAAGCGACTAATCTATCGTGTCGGCAACAACCATCTGATTTCCGCAGATATTGGCGAAGACGGGGCGCTTTCCAATTCGACCACGCTGCTGAATGGTTGGGCGAGGCCTTCCGGGATAGACTGGTCCCCCGATAGTCGATGGATCGCCTACAGCATCGATGATCTGAACTACAACGCTGAGATCTTCATTCATTCGGTGGATGGCTCGAAAGAACCGATAAACGTATCGATGCATCCGGGCTACGACTCGAGTCCGGTTTGGAGTCGCAACGGGAGTAAGCTCGGATTCCTATCGGAGCGGAACAATAGAGACGCAGACGTTTGGTTCGCCTGGCTGAAGAAATCAGACTGGGAAAAGACGGACGAACAGTGGGAACGCGAGCGACAGCAAAAGGAAGATAAGAAAAAGAATAAAAAGGCGTCTGATGAAGAGTTTGACGACGAAGGCGATGGGGAGGCAGCAGAAGATGATGATGAAAAAGAAGAAGAGATTCCCGAGCTCGAGATCGATTTCGACAAGATCTATTTGAGATTAGTTCAGGTAACGTCTCAGGCCGGCAACGAGGGAGAGTTCGTTTTCGATAAGGACGGCGAAATGGTCTACTACACGATTGGAAGTCCCGGCAGACAAAACTACGAAACGCAGCGGAATCTATTTAAAATTCGCTGGGATGGAGAAGAACGAGAAGAGGTCATTGGAGACAAGAGCGGCCCGCGAGCACTGCGACTTTCAATCAGCGGCGACCACATCTACGCATTGACCAGGGGCGGGTTGTTGAGACGCGTCATTACCAAGGACGACAAGGTTGAAAAACTGTCTGTCAAATCTCGTATTCAAATAGATAGCGATGAAGAGCGAGCCCAAATCTACCACGATGCCTGGCGAGCCTTGGACCGCGGGTTTTACGACCCCAAGTTTCATGGCCATGATTTCGCCGCTCTCCGGGACAAATACCTGCCCTTGGCCATGGCAGCGTCTACCGCGGAGGATTTCCAGTACACCTTTAACCTAATGCTAGGTCAGCTCAATGCCAGCCATATGGGCATGCGTGGGGTAGATAATCCCAAGGAAACTCAATCCCAGAAAACGGGGCTACTCGGTATGGAAGGAACCAATTCAACTAATGGATACAGATTGACCCATATCGTACCAAACAGTCCGCTAACCAAGGCTTCCCTACCCTTGCAAGTCGACGATGTCATCGTATCCGTTGACCGCGAACCCATTGTAGCGGATGTAAACATACATTCGCTCCTCGCCGACAAAGCAGATAGCGAAGTGCTCCTTGGAATTGAACGAGCCGGCGAATCGCTCGAAAGCATCGTCTGGCCTGCAGCGACCTTAACGATGGAGAACTATGATGCCTGGGTCGAAAGCCGACGGGAACTGGTAGATGAATTTTCAAATGGCCGTCTCGGCTATCTCCATATTCGGGCCATGGGCTGGACCAGCTTCGAGCGTTTTCAAACCGAACTGGTCGCGGCCGGATATGGCAAGGAAGGCATCGTGATTGATGTTCGCTACAACGGTGGAGGTTGGACAACGGACTACCTGATGGCAGTGCTCAATGTAAAACAGCATGCTTATACGATTCCCAGAGGAGCTGCCTCGGACCTGGAAACAGAGCATCGTGAGTTCAAGAATAACTATCCTAGCAACCGACTGCCCTTACCTTCGTCCTCGAAGCCCTCTGTTGCCCTGTGTAACGAAAACAGCTACAGCAACGCCGAGATCTTCTCTCATGCCTACAAATCGTTGAACCTTGGCCAATTGGTGGGTCAGCCGACATTCGGAGCGGTCATTTCCACAGGCAGCTACAATCTCGTAGATGGTTCCTATGTCCGTATGCCCCTGCGTGGCTGGTTTGTTAGGGAAACCGGACTGAACATGGAATTCCACCCAGCCGTCCCCGACATCCTTGTGGAAAATCCTCCTGCTAACAAAGCCCTAAATGTGGACCCTCAATTAGAGAGAGCTGTCGAAGAGCTCCTCGCTCAGATCAATTCAAACTAATTAACCAGCAGCGACACCAAGAGCTCCTTCTATTTCATC
>CAZFUD010000219.1:0-7029 GCA_964521705.1 uncultured Opitutaceae bacterium
GCTCCCCCTCCAGGAGAAAGTCTCCGCCGACGATCTTCGTCATGCAGTGATACACTGAGCTCTCGCCCTCAATCCTGATCCGCGTCTGCCTCATAAGCGTCCAGCAAAGCTGTCGAATGCGCACTAATGTTGTCAATCTAATAATTAGCCTGTCCCTATTTATACTCCCTTTTACTTCGATGGTATACCATCTGCCAAAAGGAATGATCAAATGGTGCGAACTGGGACCCTGAGACCTGCCACCTTCAACCGAACCCTAAATATTCAACAGGGAAAGGCGGACTCAGATTTTCAGCTTATTCCGGTTTTTGCCAAGGAACCTCGCCCGCTTTTTGTATGTGCAGCATTAGCCGAGCACCAAGATCTGCTGAGACTTGGCGGTTATCCACCGGCGTGGTCTCGAAGGGGTCTTTCTCCAGATTGAAGAGCTGCATGGGCTCGAAAGGCGAACTTTGTTGCAGTTTCCAGGGACCCTTCCGGATGGCATAATAGGCTCGGCCCATGTAGCCGGTGGCTCCGCCTTCGCGGCGAACCCAAATCAGCTCGCGATCATTTAGTCCAGTCCCGTTTCCGTCGATCAAAAACGGAAGCAGTGACTGGCCATCTATCTCGTGGCCGATATCGACTCCAGCGATTTCGCAAAGAGTCGGGTAAAGGTCCATAGTAATTCCTATCGTATTGACTCTGTCTTTACGAATTTTTCCCGGCCACACCACGCAAGTTGGCACGCGAATTCCACCTTCCCAGTGATCCTGCTTGCCTCCTCTAAGAGGCCCGCTTGTTTGGAAGTGACGCAGTGATCCGCCGTTATCGGAACTGAATATGACAATCGTGTTGTCCGCGAATCCGTGTTTTTCGAGTCCATCCAAGACACGACCAATGTGGAAGTCCATGTGCTCGACGAATGCCACATTTTTAGCCCGGCCTTCATTCAGCTTCGGGAATTTCTTCTTGGTTCGCTCCAGCCAATTGTCTGGCGGCTGAATCGGGAAGTGCGGCGCGTTGTAGGGGAGATAGAGGAAAAATGGTTTCGGATTCTCTTTGCGGCTTTCGAAGTAGTCGATGGACCAGTCCGAGAATAGTTCCGTGGCGTGCCCCTCGGGATCAATCACCTGACGGTTCTTACGCATCCAGTTAACACCCCCGCGGCGGTGATCGTAGTAATCATCCATCATGTCACCCAGGAAGCCGTGGAAGAAATCAAATCCCCGCTCGTTGGGAATGTTCGGCGACTCGTATCCAAGATGCCACTTCCCAATCATTGCCGTATCGTAGCCGCCCGTCTTGAGCATGTCCGGCAGCGTGAGGGCCGTGGGGTCGAGGTAGCCCCAACTATTCGGGGCGTTTTGCCGAACCACGCCAGGGACTCCTGAGATATCCGGATACCGCCCCGTCATAAGCGACGCCCGAGTCGGTGAGCAGACGGTGCAATTGGAGTAGAATTGATCGAATCGGATCCCTTGGCTCATCAGTTCGTCGATTCGAGGAGACTCGATGTCCTCAGATCCATAGGAAGACAGGTCTCCATAGCCAAGGTCGTCCACCAGGATCAGGAGAATATTCGGCTTTTCCGAATTTTGGGCGAAAACACCGAGGGAAAGAGCGGCGGAAAGGAACAAAAAGGAAGCGAGAAAACGGATGAGCTTCATTGTGAGTTTAAAAACTGCGAACGAATGTAGATGAGTTAGGCGATAAGCTCCTGAATGAGCTTGGCGTCTTTGATCCCAGTCAAGCGTTGATCGAGGGCTTGAAAAAGCGCATTCAGCTTTTTGTGCTTGAGCCATTGTAGTTGAATTATGGTGGCACAGTCTAATAATTAGCCTGCCCCTATTTATAGTTCCCGTACTTCCTGAAAACAGCAAAGCCCGGGAGACTTTGCTGCTGCTCGAGTATCACCTTGAGGCTGAAATTTTCCGTTCACTACATCCTCAATCTCAGGGTGAGCTCGAACGTGCGAGGCTCCAGAAAGATCTGACGCAGGAAGTAAGGATTTCCAGTTCCATCGTCGACCGCAGTTTGGGGGTACCAACCGTCGTCATTTAAGAGGTTGCGAATACGTAGGCTCGCTTCCCATTGGTTATCGTTCTTCCCTTCCCACGCCTTGGTTACGAAGGTATCGGTAATAAAGCTATCGTAGCCGTACAAGGGCATATCCACCCGGAATTGGCCGTCGACTTCCGCGTAGCCGATGACCGGCTTCTCCCGCCAGCGCGCCGTGGCGCCCACGCGCCACCCTTTCATGCGGGAATCGTTGTCGAAACGATAGCTGGTGACGAAATTCGCCTTCCAAGTCTGGGACCGTACCTGCTGACCGCCGACTTGGGCTTCATGGAATTGACGCTTGCGGTCGAAATCCGCGATGATATCGCCGATCGTCTCATCTTCGAACTCGCCTTCGCGGGCAACCTGCGAGGTAATGGCAGTGTTGCCCTTCACGGGATCCACAAAGCGAGCGTACCAGTCTTGGAAGATGACGAAGGTCTCCTTAACCGCTGTGTCGTTCTTTGTGACGTTCAGCATCATGCGCACGTTGCTAATGGGATTGAAGACCGCCTCCATCTCATAGCCGGAAGTCGAGGTGTTTTCAAAGTCCGACCACAAGCGATTGCCCGTGTACTCCTCCCAGAAAATAGCTCCATCAAGTACTTGATTTAGCTCCGGGAACTCAGCCGCGTTGGCTTCCAAGCCACGCAGATAACGCTCCACGCGGCCGCCCTCGCGAGCCAAACCGATTCCTACTGCAGCGCCGTCGCGCAAGGGGTTGGAAATGGCGTTAACCAAGTCATTCTCGAAGTAGTTCAACTTCAGGACCAACTTGTCCTCCAGCAGGAAAGTCCGAAATCCGGCATCCCAGCCTTCGCCGGCTTGGTTTGGCACTGTCTCGTTGAAGATGGTGAACGCGGTGCTTCCCGCAGACACCGTGTTGGTCGATTCATTGTAGTAGAAATCGAACATGTGGTGCGGCTTGACGACGATTCCCTTGTTGGCGTTGGACACTTTAGCGGTGGACTCACCTTGGAATGCAAACGCCGTCAGGTCCGTGTAGTACCGATTGCTGAAGGCCGGATCACGCTCGTATCTAGCCGAGTCGGAAGTGATCTCATCTTCACGCCTTCCATAGGTAATCATAATCAAATCATTCAACAGCCTCCACTGGCCTAGCACGTAGGTCGATTCCGTGTCTTCGTAGTCTTGAATTGGAGACAGACGATTAGCGAAGAAGCTGTCGACCTCTGGTACGATGTAGTTGCCTGGCACGTCAAAGCGAGCGAAGCCGGAACTCGGGTCGTAAGACTGCACGAGCGGTTCAACCGGATCGCTCGGATAGTAGGGCACGTCGTCTGGCGTGAGGTACCACCTTCGGTTGATGCGCGAACGTCCGAAGTTTCCGTCAAACGTGCCGTTACCAAGAATAGGAACTCCGGCTACCTCATCCTGGCGCAAGAGGTGACGCGGATTGTCGTTCGTATAGTACGTTCCCATCAAGGAGAGCTTTCCAAGCCACCCCACATCGCCGAAACTCTGCTTATGTGAAAGCGTCGCCCGCTTCTGCTCGATCTTTGTCGAATTCTGCAAATAGAAGGCAGAGGACTCAATATAGGGCAGCCCGAAGTAGGGATTCATCGGCGTGGAAGGATCTGGATTATCGGCCGCTCTTTGAGTCGGCAGGTACCAGTTGTTGTCTACGTTGATGGTGTATTCCTGCCGCTTAACCGGACGAAAGTCGTCGTTGGCCTCATTTTCATTCGCGTACATCACCTGCAGGAACGTGTTTTCGAAGAGCTGCTGTTCCAGGGTAACGCTGAACTTGTCATAGTCCGTATCGTAGCGGTCCTGCGGGCCGGAGGGAACGGTGGTGATTGGATAGAACACGTCCGGGGTCAACTGAGGCTCAGTGATACTTCCCGCTGTTTGTCGGTTCCCATTCACGAAAGGCCAGCCTCCTTGCGTCTTCTGGGCAAAGTTCATTACTGGCAAGTTCGGGTCGTTGATGATTTTAACGAACCGACTGCGGTCGTTAATACGGTCCGAAACCCCTTGCTCGGTAAATAGCGCTTCATTGATGGCGCCATTGTCCCGGCTGGTAATGACGTCTCGGTCCGTCATGTTAGCCTTTTCGATGGACGGGCGGGGATAATTGGCCCAGGCCGTGTAGCGATCCTTGGGGAGGTACTGGCGGGGATTCAGGTCGTCGATTCGGCCCCACTCACCGTTTAAGTGAATGGTCGTCTTATTGTATGGCTTGTACGTTAAATTGGCGTAGATGGACTTACGACGCCGGTACTGGAGATCACGGTGTGTTCGTTTGTCATCGTACAACATCGCAAGCCGCAAGCCGAGCTTGTCTTCGATGAGAATCTTGTTCAGATCGACTACATAGCGCGTCGAGCCATGCTCGTCGAACCGCAGCTCGAATTCCTTGCTGTCGCGATTGAACCGGGCCCTCTTGGAACCGCTGTTGATCGCGCCTCCTACCGATCCGAGACCGAAAAGCAGGGAGTTCGGGCCACGTGACTGGGTCAAGCGCTCCGTATTGAAGCTATCCTGCCGAATGCCAGTACTCAGGAAGTCCTGTGTGAGAGTGGTAACGCGAAAGCCGCGCGACACATATGGGGTGCCGGTACGGGCAGTGTTGCCATCGAAGTCTCTGTCGTCTCCCGCGAAGGCAACCGTGCTGGGCAGGTACTCGACTGCCTCTTCGTAGTTTACGGCGCCGATATCCCTCATCATCTCCTCGGTCAAAACGGTGACCGGATTCGCTAGGCTTCGCATGTCCGTCCTCAGCTGAGTGCCGGAGAGCGTTTCCGTCGCGTAATATCCTTGATCACCGGATGCATCCACGGAGAAAGGGGACAATTCGAAGACTTCGTCTGAACTATCTTGACCGAATAGTTGCGATTCCGCTCCTGCTATGCCGAGCGTCAGAGCTACAGCCAGCGTCTTGAGCCATTTGTTTTTCTCGATTTTCATATCAGTTTGTTCCAATGATTGGGTTTGTTCGTTCTGAGTCTGCATACCACCGTTCGCATCCTCTGCGATTTCGACTTCCCTTATGGTATACACGCCAGATTTCTCATGTTGAAATACGGCGAGCGAGGCACCTGCCAACATGAGATTGGACGCTTCGATTGGAGCAAACTCGCCTTGTACCGAATGAGTAAATACACCTCGGAAATTTGAAGCCGAAAAGAAAATCTCCAGCCCGGCTCGCTGAGCTGCTTGTTTGAGGGTCTTTTTTGCTTTGCCCTCTGGAACATCGAAACGAACTATCTCCGATTCCGCTGTAGCGAAAATCTGCTGACAGTCGAAGAAGGCGATCGATGAACAAAGACACACGAATGCCAATACGCTTCGACGGTATGTCGAATAGACCATGGTTTCGTAGTTGATTCGTCATTAGATCGCTTTCTTCGCGCTCTTCTAAGACGTTTTGATGAGTTAAAGGTTATTAAAGGAATTTCGAGAAATCTGATTTTCTCCCTATTTTTCTCATTTGTTGAAAACTCACCAAGGCTTACGAAGAAGCACTAGCTCCTCTCCTACTCTTTCGGACCGAAAGTCGAAGGTCCATTCGAGCAATTCAACGAGGTGATCTACGTTCGCCGTATAAAACGACGCGACAATGGGCTCGTCCCCTATCTCCGGATCGAGAAATTCCAGCTGTACAGCGTTGCGGCGATTGAACTCCTCCACGACTTCTCCGGGTCGTTATCCGTCGAATCACTATTTTCGATCACCACCGATCCGGTCGCCGGCAATGCCATCAGGACAAGAGAGAGACCGATGACGAAACCGGTACGCTTGGCGGCGCAAAGCAGGGGTCGGGAATTCCGGGGGAGAAATCTCATGGGCGGGGGGCTTACCATCTTCAAATTTGTTGACGATCGCAATCGCTCTCGGAGCGTGTTCAAGCCTGGGATGCTTACCAAAGAAGTGACGCCTTGTTGCAGGTCTCTGTCCCTTTAGGGCCTGCCGTCCTCCGCCGGCTCTTTCCCTTTGATCAACGCATAACCCTGACGCGCAAAACGCTCGCCGAGAATTACGTAGCCCTCCGGGCGATTGTAGTGAACCGCGTTCTCCATCTTACCGTCTTTCATTCTGTTATTGAGATCATCACAGTCCACCCAGGCACCACTAGGATCTTCATTGACAATTTCCATCTGGATCTTTCGCATTGCCCCCCAACTTTCTTTATTCCCACCAGCATCGCTTAAGCGGCCGATAACAATGTTCATATCCGGGCGCTCCAAATCACGGCGCAGTTTGGTAATCAATAGCTTCAAGGCATCTTTATATGCAGGCTGCCCCCCGCCGTTGGCATCGCGTTCGCCCTGCATCCAGCAAAAAGTCACTGAAGCCGGCTTGGGGTGCTTTTTCAGCGTTTCCTTGTATTGATCGAGAATCGGCTGGTATAACAATACCCCCTCACCTTTCCACAGTCTTTCTCTGTCCCTCTCACTGAGCCCCTGCTCTTTTGCGATATCGTCCCATTCCTCCAACCATCGACATATTGGCTGAGCGCGCTTTGCGACTTTGATGTAAACGACCTCTTCGTCTTTAAAAAGCTTTTTGGCCCCAGGCATAAAACCAGTCTCCGGATCCATGCCCTGCATGTTGGATTGCCCTGAGAGGATAAATAGATGAACAGGCTTGTCTGCTGCAGCTACTAAAGATGCAGTGAGTAAGAGTGTTAGTAGAGTGATGATTTTCAATTTGTTAGTCTGTTGATATTGTTTGGCCGCGGCCATGTCGTTCCGAATAGAAAGACTAAAGCAAGCGCCTACCTTCGAATTTGATTACAAAGCAGGAACCTCATAGGTAGGGGCGACCTCATTTTTTCTTAGTTGGTAAAAGGCTTTCTCCCACTCCTGTTCAACCACAGGTGGAAGTGTTTTTGACGCGTGAGGATAAACGCCTTCCCACCACTTTTCATACTCAGCTTTCATGGTCCTTACAATTTCGGGGTGTTGTTTGGCGATATTATCCAAATTGGTCATATCCTCCTCCAAGTTTAATAGGATTTCTTCA
>CAZFUD010000220.1:0-7011 GCA_964521705.1 uncultured Opitutaceae bacterium
CTCGATCCCAATCGGAAAACCGCGGTGTACGATATTCACGCGACCATACTCCATCAATTAGGTGTCGACCACGAAAAACTTACCGTGCGAAACAATAGTATAGACCGGCGTCTCACTGACGTGCATGGGCATGTCATACACGACATGCTAACGTAGCGGAGCCGAAACGATCCCGTATCGCTATTGTAATCACCCACTGACGCTCCTAATCGATTTCCTGCTCGACTAGCTGACGGTATCGCGGGCAGTTTCAGGGAGATGGAACGCAATGTCCTCCAGATGAATAATACGTTTTCGTGAATGGTGTAATCCGATCTGCCAAATGATCGCTTTTGTTCCTCTGATCGATTGTCCCAGACCTGTCGATCGGGGAATGAGGTTCGCGAACCTCGGTCCAACTCATTCAATATTTAATCTCGTTGCGCAATAATGGTGATCACGTGATCACTATTATTGCGCAGAAGCAACCTTGGGCAATCGGTCTAGTTCTGGGCTACCATGGCGGTGTTCAGCTCGCCACGGAATAGGGGGCTGACGCAGATTTCCAAGATGAGATCCTTGAAGCCGCCACTGTTTTCCAAATTGGCTCGGGCGATGTCGTCGGCGACGATACGTTCCTGAAACGAAAGCGGATGGCCCAAAGCATAGGCGAAAAGCTTCTCTGTCAGGGCTTGCGTGAATTGCTCCGAGCGGTCGAGCAAGACCTGTTTCATGGACGCGAGTCCATCGAAAGAGCCTCCGGGCACGCTGCCTTTCGCGTATACTGGCTGTCCATTACGATAGATCTCGCGGTAGGCGCCAACGGCGTCGAATTGCTCCATGCCGAATCCCCAAGGATCAATGCTGCGGTGGCAATCGGCGCAGGTTTCGATTTCCCGATGGCGGGATAGCATGTCAAAGATGGTCTTGGTTCCGCGGACATCGGGCTCGATAGGCTCGACATCGGCGGGGGCGGGCGATGGAGGGTCACCGAGAATATTTTCCAGTATCCAAACGCCTCGGACGACTGGAGACGTGCGGGTGCCATTGGATGTCAGTTTCAGAATGCTGGCCTGCCCCAGGAGACCTCCTCGTGGATTGTCGGTCGGCAAGGCAACTTCGCGAAACTCGTTACCTTCAACATTGTCTAGCCCGTAGTGGGTGGCCAGGCGTTCGTTGATGACCACGAAATCGGAATCCAGAAAAGCGGTTACAGGAAGATTGTCCTCCAATACCCGACTGAAGAACGCCTCGCTCTCTTGTCGCATCATCGACTCAAGCAAAGGATCGTAGTCTTCATATAACTTCGGATCGGGCTTCATGAGCTCGATGTATTTCAGTCCAAGCCATTGAGCCGTGAAATCGTGGACGAAGCGTTCCGCTTTATCATCGTCCAGCATGCGGGCCACCTGCTTGCGAAGAGTCCGCTCGTCAGCCAGCTTGCCCGACTTTGCCAGCTTCAAAAGCGAATCGTCCGGCATGGAGTTCCAAAGAAAGTAGGATAGCCGGTTGGCCAATGCCCAAGGATCCTTGGCATCACCACGGTCGTAGTTGAAAAGGAATCTTGGTGAACAAAGGATGCCCTCAACCACGTTTTCCATGGAATCCTCTTTGCTGAGACCTTCGGCAATACCCGCATGGTACAAGTTCACGAACATACTCGTAGTATTCTCGGGAACCGGACGCCGAAATGCCTTGAAGAGGAAGCTCTCGATATTCCTTTCAATTTTAGCATCAGATGCCTTTTCGGAACCCACGAGTTCCCTGAAAGCTTTCGGGGGCCAGGAATTGATAACCGGACCGGAAACGCCGATCTCATTCACGTAGAGTAGATCCGCTACCAATCGCTCTTCGCCCTCCACGATAGCCAATGGAGAGCGGTTGAGGATGGCGCCGTTAGCGTAGTGGATCATGATATTTTCGCCTTCCTTAAGGCGTACATCCACTTCGTCTATGCTTAGTTCGCCGCCCGTGTAGAAATAGCCGACGCGTCGCCCGGGAACGGTGGCCGCATCCATATGGCGGGCTTCGGACGCTTGTATGGCTACTATGGAGACTAGTCGCGGTTCTCCGTTAGGAATGCGATCCCGATTCGGCAGGCTCTTCTGGTAGCTCTCATTGGTGTAGGTATACTCGATCCCTTGTTCCTCTAAATCCGTACGCAGGTCGCGGGCGAATGCACTGACTCGTATCCGGTAAAGACCGTCTTGAGCGGCAACGAAATCTTTGGGCCACATGACGTGTTTTCGATCGCGACTGGATGACGTTATGACGAATTCGCCTCGTTCTTCTACATTGTTGCCGTGCCCGATCGTGTCCGATTTATAGATACGATTGTCACGAATATCCGCTCCGCTTGCGATCGCGTGCTTGGCGATCTTCTGGGCATTGTTCTGCAACTTGAGGACCATTTCCGGATTGGCATCCAGAGTGACGGCCATGTTCTCGAATCCGTCGAGTTCGGGGTCCGCGGGAAGGCTTTCTGAAAGCTTCAAATTGATTCCCAGCAAATCCTCTACAGTGTTGTCCAGAGCGCTGTGGCTCAATCGGCGGATGGCGATGCGGCTTTCGCCGCGCAGCGTTTCGGCAGCTGAACGCAATTCCGTATCTATGGCTTTAGTGATGCGGTTGATTTCCTGGGCGGGTGGGCGTGGTTCGTCCTCTGGAGGCATGTCGCCGAGGACGAGCATGTCGGAAACATCCTGCCAGATGATGGCGAATTCTCCACTGGTGAAGTCCCGGCTAAGCGTATCCAGTCGAATGTCGCCCTTCTGCTTTTCCTCCCCGTGGCACTTTAAGCAATGCTCTTCCAGGAAGGGCGTTACCAAGGTGTCGAAATCTTCCGATGCGGAAAGAGGATTAGCGACACTCAATGCAAAGCCGATCAAAGGTAGGGAGGACCGGCTCGGCCCTCCAAAATTGAAGAAGAAACGGAGGGCCGAGCCCAGTCTTCGCCCAGTCTTCGCCAGGCGTGCGGTCCTCCCTGCCATCGAGTTCATGAGCGTGGGTAGCTTGTTAAGGTGCTCCACCTCTTTCCCTTCCTAGTACGAAGATTCTACGCGAGCTCCGAATTTACGTTGCCGGTGCTGGTGGCAAAGGCATCGGTCTCGATTCCCAGCTTCTGAAGCATGGTTACGAATACATTAGACAGGGGAACTTCCCCTTTCTTGAAAATGATATCCTGGCCGCCATGCTTGAAGTCTCCTCCGGCGAGCAGCACAGGAAGATTTCGATTGGAGTGGGAACTGCCGTTGCCTAGCCCACTGCCGAACAGGACTTGAGTCCGGTCGAATAGAGGAGCGTCTCCATCTTGGATTTCCTTCAAGCGGCTCAAGAACTTGGAGAGGGATCGCGTGTGCATCTGTTCGATCTTCACCAGCTCATCGACGACTTCGGGGTCTTTACCGTGATGGGATTGGCCGTGATAACCTGAGAGTTGTTCACCTCCAAGAATGATAGGCAATCCGCCCGCAGGTAGCTCGATAGAAACGACCCGAGTAGAATCGTGCTGCAAGGCCAGAGCAGTCAGTTCGAACATCAAATCCAGATTGCCGTGGAATGTGGTGGGTCGCTTCATTAGTGGCGGGGCGCCGGGTTTGGGCGTATTAACCCACTGCTGTTGCCGTTCGATGCGCTTTTCGACGTCACGAATAGATGAGAAATAGCTGTCTACCTTTTCGCGATCCTCATAGCCGATTTCATTTTGCAGCGATTTGGCATCTTCCGCCACCATGTCGAGAACGCTGCGCTTGAGCTGCATGGCTCGGTTGGCCGCTTTTGGATTCAGGTCGTTTATGAAAAGCTTTTTGAAGACGACCATTGGGTCGGGCTCGGGAAGTAGAGGAACCCCGTTTTCATCCCAGGAAAGCGTCTGGGTAGGTTTTCCCTCGGAAGCTCCGAGCTGAAGGGAGTGGTAGCGGCTGTCGCGGCTCAGGTGCTTAGCCGCCAGTTGGTCGAGAGTGATATCGTTGCGAACCATGATCGATTCGCCGATGTACTCCGGCTTGTAAACGCCAGAGAGAAACGAGGGGGTGCCCTTGTGGCCACCATTGATACCGTGATCGACTCCGGATACGACAGTGAAGTCGCTCCTGTGGGGCATAAGCGGCTCTAGCAGTTTGGGAATGCGATTGCTGCCCCTCTCGGGATGCCATTCGCCGGGGTACATGCCCAGAAAGGTTCCCACGGTGACCAAGCGCTTTCGAGCCTGGGAGATAGGGTTCGATGCCGCGACGGACAGGGGTAGGGAATTCAGGAAGGGAAGCGCCATCAATCCTCCCGTTCCCCGAAGGAATTGCCTCCGGTTAATTTCAACCACGTTGCTCACTGAAGGGGATTACAGCAAAATACCGGGAATTGGTCAAATCTGGATATTTTGGGGAATTTGGTGGTCGTGGCCCGAGTTTTTGGCCGCGAAAAGGCGTGAAAATTCAGCGAGAAACGGACGAATTGTGGCTGACTCTGTTAGAGAGCGAGAGCGACAGCCTAGCGCAGAGATTGAAAGATAGATGGTCTACAGGACCTGTAGGAGCGGGTTTATCCCGCGATCTGATTGCGATAATCGCCGGCGTAAAGCTGCTCCTACAATATTAGCATCCCGCCTTCGCAGGAGCCCGCTTATCTTTTCCCTACTCTTCCGCCTCTTTCAAGTAGCGGTTTGATGAGGAAATCGTGTAATTCCGCATGGGGGCGTTAAATGTCCGTTCGCCGATGATAGCTAGCGCTTCACCCATGAGGCGTTTGGCCCCTTTGTTTTCGGGCCGAAGGCGGATAACGTGTTGGACTAGCTGGGCCGCGCCAATGTAGTCCGCTGCCTCCATCGCTTCGCGAGCTTTGGTCATGAGCTTGTCGACTCCGCCAACGAGGTCGGCCATCCGTTGGGACTGCTTCTTGGGAGATTCGCGATGCAGATTGAGCGGGTCGCCATCGAACCATCCCAGGTCCTGGGCATAGATATCGCGTATCGTTCCCTCAACGCTTCCATAGTAAGAGCCCAGATAGTCCAATTTGGCATACTTTTCGGGCAGAGCTGCGTACTCAACTAGCTCGTCTGGCGTCATGTATTGCTTGGCCCCTTCAATGGTGCGGTCGTACACCCATTGCATGGCATCGCGGTAGTTCGTGAGCACCTCGGTGGCATTGTTCAGCATCGGGGTTGTATGTCCTCCAACTAGGTGCGTTGGAGCTTCCTGGACCATGGAATCGATGCTAGAAATCCAATCGCGGATGGAGCGGCGAGCCGTGCCGCGGAGCGGATAGACATTAGGCCAAGACTGATAGAAATTGTCGCCAGCGAAGACGATTCTCCGGTCAGGTAGCCAAACGTAGAGTTGATCCGCGGTTTCTCCAGGAGCGCTAACGAGATCGAGAGTCACGCCCGATATTTCGATGCGTTTGCGGTCTTCGGAAAAGGTTTGAGTGGGATCGATTCGCATAAACTGCCCGCGACCGGTGGTTGGTCGCTGGCCTTGGGCTTGTCCATTTCCGCCCGCACGATTCCCTCCATCCACCATCAGGCTGCCGGCTGGGCGACGGGCGGGTGGAATGGCGACGCCAACGCCGATTTTTTGCTCGGGCTTCAAGTCGAAGCCTTGGGTGTTCGAAGCGCGTACACCGCCTTGCAGACCTGTCATCTGGTTGCGGGCGCCCTCGGAGCCGAAATTCGAACGAGCCCAAACCTCAATGCCCTTGCCTTCTTCAAAGAATGCGGGAGCCCCATTGACGTGATCGCCATGAGAATGGGTATAGATGATTGCTTTGACCGGCTTGTCGGTTATTTCCTCGAAGGCCTTGCGGACACGACTGGCGAACACGGCTGCCTGACCCGGGTCAATGATGATCACCCCGTCATCGCCGATGATCATAGAGTTGGCCGTAACCTGATATCCGATCGCCGTATACACGTTTTCAGCGACCTTGATCACGCTTGGCTGAAACATCTTGTTGCGTTCCAGCAAGCGTTTGGTGGCCGGGCTTTGCTGGGCGAAGGCAGGCGAGGCCAATAAAGCGGTCGTCAGCGAGAGAGCGCAGAAAAAGGTGTTAGGACGCATAAGAAACCGAATCATCGAAGTTAGTTGGTTAATTGTTTGTGGGTAGTGTCAGCTTAGAATCACTGAACGCTTCGACCTGCAAAATCGTTACGTTGATGGTTAAATATCCTAGCAGGTAGATCAAGCCGATGTTTTGCTGCGAGATGGCCGGGTCACCGTCCCGCGGCTGCGGGACTAGGATGTTCCCGGCCAGCCGGGAACAAGTAGGACGGCTCCTTCAGATCCTCAAAAGGTAGGGAGGACCGGTTCCAACTTCGCCAGAGCTTCGATGGACAAGTCGGCCCCACCTAAAACGGATGGCATTTGGTAGCGGCCGATCTCCGAGCGGCCATTGATGTTTGCTCGGAGCTCAGATGCTACCGAATGATTAGGCTGTTAGGCGATGACGTTTTTCCAGACGCGGCCGTGGACGTCGGTGAGGCGCAGGTTGCGACCGCCGTATTGGAAGGTGAGCTTTTCGTGATCGATGCCGAGCAAGTGGAGCACGGTCGCCCAGAGCTCGTAGACATTAGAAATCTCTTCGACTGCGTGATAGCCGAACTCGTCAGTGGCTCCATAGACGTGGCCGCTCTTGCTCCCACCTCCAGCCATCCAGAGGCTGAAGCCTTGAGGATTGTGGTCGCGGCCGATGTCTTGAGAGAAGTTCGATTGAGAGAAGGGGTTACGTCCAAACTCTCCAGTGAAAACGACTAGGGTTTCGTCGAGCAGACCGCGTTGATCGAGATCTTTGAGGAGGGCGGCAATGGGTTGGTCGACTTGCTTAGCCATGGTGCCGTGGCCTTTTTGGATGTCGCCGTGCTGATCCCATGGGTTGCCTCCGCCGCCTCCGCCGATTCCGTGACTGCAGCAGGAAAGCTCGACGAAACGCACTCCGCGTTCCACGAGGCGACGGGCCATCAAGCATTGCCGGGCGTACTCATCCATCTGGGCGATGGGATCGTTGACGCCGTACATCTCCAGGGTCTTTTCCGATTCGCCGGAT
>CAZFUD010000221.1:0-6970 GCA_964521705.1 uncultured Opitutaceae bacterium
TTCAGCGTAGTTTCCAGCAAATCGTCTGTGCTCCCAAGTGGCAGTGAAGGATTCAAATTCATAAGTGGCGACTTGGTGATCTGGCGCATCGGTTGTCTGCTCTCTGTCGTTGTAGATCGGTTCTCCCGCGATCTCGCGTCCGCCAGTTGAATACACCCGCTTGGGAAACTTCTCTTCTAGTATCCAGATAATCTGGTCCAACCAATGCACGCCCCAATCGCCAAGCGTACCGTTGGCATAGTCCAAATAGTTGCGAAAGCCTCTGGGATGAATAGGTCGTCCACGGGTGCCTGGAAGCGATTCACAGTAGTGGCGATAAGGAGCGGGACCACACCACATGTCCCAATCGAGCTCCTTTGGAGCTTCTTTATTGACGACGGGCGTCTCCGGACCACCGCCATAGTGAACAAAAGACCGCACCATGCCAATTTTCCCCACTTTGCCCGATCGAATAAATTCATAGCCCGATACGTTGTGGGGGGAGATCCGACGATGCGTTCCTACCTGCACGACTCGATTAGCCGCTCGAGCAGCATTCACCATGGCTCGACCCTCTTCAATCGTGTGACCGATCGGCTTTTCCACATAAACATGAGCGCCCGCCTTCACCGCTTCTATCGTTATTAAAGGATGCCAGTGATCCGGCGTCGCCACGATGGCGATCTCCACATCTTCAGTAGCGAACAGATCTCGATAGTCGCGATAAGTCTTGGGCTGGTCTCCTGACTCGCCCACAACCCGCTCCTTGGTCGAAGTCAAATAGCGCTCATCAACATCGCACAGCGCGACTATCTTGCACTCGCCCGACGCCATAGCCTCGCCAAGTATGTTGTTGCCCCACCAGCCTGAGCCAACCAGAGCGGTTCGGTACTTACGATCTCGAGACTGAGCGACAATATGGGGAGCGACTGATACAGCCGCTCCACTTAACGAAAGGGCTTTGAGAAAAGATCTGCGGGAGTTCTTTATAGGCATGGCGGCAAGGCTTGATAACGATGGACTAGAAAAGAAAACGACTAATTGAATATCTGATATTCGAACAGGCCAATCAAGTCCAGAACCTACCTGCGCCCAATCGTGAGATTTTGAAATTCCTTGACCAGCCGGTGAACGATTTCCGGATTCTGAGGCCCGATGTTATCACGTTCCCCAATGTCTACAGACAAATCGAAGAGGAGCGGCGGATCGTATTTTGTTATAGGCACCCGCCCTCTAGTATCAGGATCAGACCCCCTGTCCTTGGAGCTAAAGTGAATTTTGTATTTTCCCATTCTATACGCTTCAGTAACACCCAGATAGAGCCAATCGCGACGGGGACTAGGTGAACCCTCCAGTAAGGTCGAGGAAAGATCCTGAGAAAGATAGCCCACGGCATCGCTGGGCTCGGCACCATCGATCAGACTAGCGAAGGTGGCGTACAAATCCAAATTGGCCCCAATCCCACTCACTTGTTTCGGCTCGATCATTCCCGGCCAATTGAATATGGCCGGAACACGGTATCCACCTTCCCAAGACGTTCCCTTCTCCCCTCTCAGAGGTCCCGCCGTTCCCCCGTGCGGCCCGAACATCGTCCAAGGCCCATTGTCGCTCGTAAAGATAATCAGAGTCTTTTCCCTGATTCCCTGCTGCTCCAGCGCTTGCACAACCTTTCCAACTGACCAATCGATCTCTTCAATGACGTCGCCATACTTGCCCCCTTTGCTTCGTCCCTGAAAATCTTTAGAAGCGAATATAGGGACATGGGGCATGTTATGGGCCATGTATAGAAAGAAAGGCCCGTCGCGGTTTTTCGATATCCAACTGACCGCTTCCTCTGTGTAATGCTTTGTGAATAGCTCCTGATTCACCGGGAATTCGACAACTTCCCGACCGCGTATCAATGGTACTTGGAAAGTGAGCTTGTCCGCTTCGTCAAAAACGTCGCGTGTTTGCTTTTTCCCTACGGGCGCGGGCACATCATTGCTTCCCGGAGTCCCGTAATGGTAATCGAATCCGCATTCCAGAGGATGCATTGGGCTCTTGGTAAAATCTTCCGGATAGCCCGCCAAATGCCATTTTCCTAAGATAGCTGTCGCGTAGCCTTGACGCTTAAGCATCGCAGGAAGCAACTGATCCCTGATATCGACGAAACGAAGACCTCCAATCAGTCCGGGATGCCGTCCTGACATCAACCCTCTTCGACTTGGCACGCAAACCGCTCCCGAAGCATAGAAGTTAGTCCAACGCTGACCCTCTCGGGCGAGTCTATCGATATTGGGGGTCTCAATCTCCCGATTCCCATAACACCCCAGATCACCATAGCCCAAATCATCAACGAAAATGAGCAACAGATTCGGGGAGCCATCAAGCGACTCGGCCGACAAGTCGCTGGATTGACCAGCAATTAGGAAGAAAACGGCACAATGGAAAAGGGTAGACAAACGGCTCATCGAAACTCGAAGTTTCAACAGAGCCAGAAGCATGGCAATCATCGATTGCCTAGCGGTACAACGCCAATTAATCGGGCAATCGGCGAAATCTAAGCAACCGCGTTCAACAAATGTCCTACCGGTTTCCTTTCGATCGTGCCGTGGACCCCATAAAAGCGAGCCGAGGATCTCTCGGTCATCGCTCGTCGAACCGCAGCCTTGGTCAGCATCTCTTCCGAGAAATTGATAGACTGACGAATCGGCGTCCTAGCTTTCTGACGCATGCTAAACGCAAAGCTGTTAAACGACATATCGGACTGAGTAGAATTCCTATTTCCAAACAACATGACATGAATTTACTAAATTTTTAGTAAATAGGGAATAGAGTGAACTACTCAAAATTGAGGGTTTTTTGTGATTTCAGTGAGCTCAAAAGCTCACAACGAAGTCACCCAGCTCAGTATTGGCCCCTTCCTCGTAGGTAAAGTACCTCACCAAGGCTGTCCGCGTGTAGAAATTTGCCTCCAAATCGCTACCGCTACTCGCCTCGCACCCTTCCGCGAAGCGATTTAGCTCGGGATCTAATCGTCTTGGATCGGAGTCGTTTTTCCTTGGAAGACTTGGTAGGCCGCGTCGGCCGGCGCCGCTTAGGAGATACTAGGCTGCTTCTCAAAACTTCCGCCAATTTCCTTAGGGCAGTTTGGCGATTGGCTTCCTGCGATCGGTGTTCCTGCGACCTGATTATCAAGATACCTTCCTTGGTCATGCGGTGATCCATGCTATTGAGCAGTCTACGCTTAGCCGGCTCAGGAAGGGAAGAACCGGAAACATCGAAACTCAGCTGTATCGCCGTAGCGACTTTATTGACATTCTGCCCTCCCGGGCCCTGCGACTGGATCGCTTTGGTCTCGATTTCCGAAAGAGGAATTGAGATCCCGCCCGACAACTTAAGAAAGCTCTTCGTTTCCCTACTCATTCTTCGCCCTACTAATAGCGACCAATAGTCAGTCCGCCAATCGTCCGAAGCGCCGATAAGACCACAGCCCAAAGCAAAGGGTCGCTATCAATCGAGACATACGGGGAGGAATCATATCTGTTCAACAAAGTCTGCGATTCCCGTTGGGAGGCAGTATGGGTATCTGGCTCAATCAGAGCAGAAAAGATTGGCACCGTAAAGCCCTGCAATTGCCCGATAGGCAGTCTGTCGCTGAACGATAAATCAAAGGCCAGGACGCAAAGCGAATGCTCTGGCCGGATTGACGGTCATAAACTGATCGATATCCGCTTGAGTAAAACCATTTCGCTTCAACTCCGGGATCAAGTTCAATTCCACGAAGCGGTAAGGGTCGAAATTTCCGTCACCCTCTTCGAGAGGACGGTACCATCCCGCATCCTGAGAAACCAGTACACGGTCCAGAAAGCCGGCCTCTTTGAGACTCTTCAATCTCTCTACATTGGATCGAAGGAGCTGAGCATTTTCCCGTAGATTATCAATTGAGATCCACATTCCCAGCCTAGCAGCTCTCAAGTGATTTTCGCTGATATCTCGAGTAGCGTGCACCCAAATGAAGGACTCGAGGGGGACGCTCTCTTCCTCTAGAATTCTCGCGATTTTGAAAACCGCCTGTGTCGGCCCTGTATGGCAAGCGATCGTCAGGCCGGTCGCCAAATGAGTACGGGCGGCAGCACGCACGAGCTTCGCGTGAAATTCCGATAGAGTTTTCCCACGATCGACTCCAATTTTGATAAACCCTGGCTTAATCCCGGTTTTCTCGATTCCAACTTCAAACTCCCGAATCCAAATCGCGGCTAATTCGTCAACTGTCGCATTCAGGATTTCACTTGGAATGAACTGATTTTCCCTGGCTCCATAGAATCCGGTATTGGTAATCAAATTAACTCCCACTCGCTCTGAAAGTATGGAAAGCAGCACGGGATCCCGACCCAGAAAAGCCGGCGTACAATCGAAGACCGACTTATAACCCATTTCTTTTATCTCCTCTAAGTATGGAAGAACCTTGTTGATCACTTCGCTGCGATCCCATCGGTGATAGCCCGTCTCTTCGGCTCCCACAAAATCCACCAAGACATGTTCATGAGCCAAAGTTTTCCCTAGTTCGCTAACATCAATGGGGCCCGCTACAGTCATTATTTTCCCTACCTCCGAGGTAGCCAGAGAGCCGCTTATTGCTAGGCTCGTATAAACCATGAAGAAGAACCGACCAAACATGGCTCACATATTGCCCGAGGTCCTCCGTTTGGCAATCCAGGTGTTGAAATCCCAATAGAGCTTTTGAAGCAAGATCCTGTTTATCTCAGGCAGCGGGCGATCTCACCCCTATGCCTTACTACGGCGGCGCAAGCCGAACGCCCAATTTTTGAGTGGCACAGGCTTCCAGCCTGTATTCAGAGATTGAAAATACAGGATGGAAGCCTGTGCTACCACTTTTAGTGGACGAATTGCTTCCGGTCTAAACGTATCGCTCTCGCCCGCAATAACCCTTCAATGCCTCATTGTTGCAACAATACGATTTATGGAAAACCGCTGGAACGATAAGGAGGCTAAGGCATTTGCCGAGAATCCAAAAGATTTACGAGTGTATACCTCTCGACTTCTCGGACAAGAACAAGACCTGGTCCTTCACGGAGGGGGGAACACTTCGTTGAAGCTTGATGCATTGAATAAAGCTGAAAATAGCCCGCCTGCGCTTTTCGTAAAAGGCAGTGGCTGGGATCTGGAAAACATCGAAACAACTGGCTTCGCTACCCTACGCCTCGACACCCTTCTGGAACTTGCCCAACGCAAAGAATTGAGCGATTCGGAAATGGTTCAGCAGCAACGCGGCGCCATGCTAGACCGAAATAGCCCCGACCCATCAGTGGAGTCTATTCTTCACGCGATCATACCATTCCACTTCGTCGACCATACTCACGCCGATGCCGTACTGGCGATTATGAATACAGAAAAGGGCGAGGATTTGATAAAAGAAATCTATGGCGATCGCATTCTCATCATGCCCTATGTAATGCCCGGATTCAAGCTGGCTCGAATGGTTTACGAGCGAACTCGGAACATCGACTGGAGCCGCTATGAAGGATTGATGCTGATGCATCATGGCGTATTTACATTTTCTGACAACGGACATGCCTCCTATAGTCGCATGATTCGGCTAGCCTCGGAGGCTGAAATTTTTCTTCAGATAAACGGAGCCGCAGTACGCCTAGCTGAATCCGATCCCGTTTTGCCAGAGTCGCTCGACCAGCTTCGTCAAATAGTGTCTGATTTCAGAGGACAGCCTGTAACCTTCATTCTCGATCAATCGGCCGAAGCCGTTGGTTTTTCAAATCATCCAGAACTATCGCGGATCGCTGCCCGCGGTCCGCTCACTCCGGACCATTCCATTTTCGCGAAACGCATTCCCGTAATACTCGAGAGCGACTTTTATTCGTCTATTGAAGCCTATGCCAATGAGTACAAAGCCTATTTCGAGCGAAACGCTACTTCAGCATTAACTCGCCTGGACACTGCCCCCAGGTGGGCCATCTGGCCAGGCAAGGGACTGCTTTCGTTCGGAAGCGACCAAAATGAGGCAAGGACCATCATAGACATAGCCCGACATACTGTGAAAGTCATTCAACTCAGCGAACATCTGGGAGGTTGGAAACCGCTGTCCGAAGCCGATATTTTCGAAGTCGAATATTGGGAGCTCGAACAAGCGAAATTGAAGACACGCTGAACCCAAAGGTATTTTCGAGCGGTACAGATGATCGGCTCTATCCTCCAATTCCCGAACTTAATAAGGAGGACTGAGCCAGTCCTCCTTACCACAATCATTACATCCCTTCTTTCCTTACTCCTTAGCCAGCGCTAAGGCAGGGGCGATCGGCGGCAATTCAGCCGTTGGGGTCGTATCCACTTTTTTATACCCAATGGCAAAGAGAATCCCGTCGAATATATGCTGCATGATAACAGGATTCTTATAGGTGTCTTCTCGGTGCCCAAAATTCGTGTAGAATAGCCTACCCTTTCCAATGTTTCGTACCCAGCTCACGGGCACTTCGCGATTACCCGCAGGATACTTGCTATTAAAGCGTTCGAACTTCTCCATGTTCATCGGCTCCCTAACGGTCTCCTTGCTCATGTCTAGGCTCACGAGAATTCTTAGATTCTCTGGCCCGACAAAGCTTGATGGGAGGTATTGGTAGATTTCATCCTGATGCCAAAAGCCCCTTCCCCCGAACGCCTGGTTTAGCGGATGCGTCGGATCATCAACCTTGAAAGCCCAGGTCCCGCCAGCTGTCCAAGGATGGCCATTAAACTGGCCGCCCATCATTTCGGCTCCCGCTTCCCATTCGTAAAAATTATCGCTCGCCCCGTGGATTCCGATGAGGCCCCCGCCTCCTCTCACGAAGTCGAGTATCGCCTTTCGCTGACTTTCATTGGCGAACTTCAATTCCGAAGCACTGTTGAACAAGATCGCGTGATACTGCTTAAGATTCTTCTTATTAAATACTTCGTACTCATCCTCGAGATCCACCGAGAACGCCTTAGACTTGCGGGC
>CAZFUD010000222.1:0-6923 GCA_964521705.1 uncultured Opitutaceae bacterium
AGCGTCGTGTATAATTTTCATCGTTGCCTTTAAACTAAACGATCTATCCCGGAATCCAATCTAAATCCTAACTACCTTCATGAAACTTAGGGAACGCATCATCGCTCTGGCTCAATCCGGAGAATACGCCCCTCAAACTAAGAACGAACTGTCCGCTTCTCTTGGTCTCGGCAAAAAGGATCGCCGAAAACTCGATCACGAACTGCGGCTCCTCATGAGTCGTGGCGACCTAGTCATTGTCAAAGGAGACCGCTACTGTATTCCCGGAGACGTCGATCTCACAACTGGCGTAATCCGGTTTCGGCAAAACGGATCGGGATTCGTGATACCCGATGAAACTGCTTCTGGAAATAGCTCCGAACCCATAGAGATCGACGCAGCTGATACCGGTGTATCCATGCACGATGATCGCGTGGTGGTACGACTGTACGATGCATTTGAGCAGCCGACGAGGCACCAACATCGGCGGGGTCGGTGGAGGCACCGAGAACGCTTCCCAGAACGTTCCCGTGGTCGTGTCATACGGATACAAAAGCGGGCTCGCAAAACCATCGTTGGAAATTTGCAAAAGACCCGCCTCTTTTACTATGTCGTACCCGACGATCCTCGAATAGTGCACGATATCTACGTGCCCGACCCCAAAAAAGCCAATGTCTCACCAAAACCGAAGATAGGGAGCAAGGTAGTCGTCAAACTGCACGAATGGAAACAAAGGCACATTAATCCCGAAGGCGAGATCATAGAGAACCTCGGCGACACCCACGAACCTCAGGCTGAACTTCAGTCGATTTTACATAAGTACGACCTGAATCCGGATTTTCCGCAAAGCGCGCTGAAGGAAGCGAAAGAAATACCTACGACAGTCCAGCCTTCGCAATTGTTGTGTCGCGAAGACCTGAGGAAACTCTACACGTTCACCATAGATCCAGATGACGCCAAGGATTTCGATGACGCCCTTTCCTTGGAACAGTCGAACAGCCAACTTCGGATCGGTATCCACATAGCGGATGTCGCCAGCTATGTGACGCCTGAATCAGCGCTCGACAAAGAAGCTCGCAATCGAGGAAACTCCACTTACCTAGTAGGGACAGTCATTCCCATGCTTCCACACGCCTTATCGAATGGCGTATGCAGCCTAGTGGAAAATGAAGACCGGCTAACCAAGTCCGTCTTCCTGAATTTTTCTCCAGGGGGTAAATTTAAGGGAGCGGAATTCGCAAACACCGTAATCCGCAGCGATAAACGACTGACCTACAAGCAGGCTTGTACCCTGCTGTTTAACGAAGATATCGAGGCAGCCCGGAAACTCAAGCTACCACCCTCTCACCAAACTGGATCCATTGGGCGAGCCCTTGCTGATCTTCCGGAAGAAGAGATCCAAATGCTTCAGACCACTTTGAAGAAGCTCTGGAAAATCGCTTTCAAACTGCGCTCAGATCGGATGCGTACGGGAAGCCTCGATCTCGATATGAGCGAAACGAAAATATTCGTAGACGAGAACGGCTATGCAGACCGGCTAGAGAAAGTGGAAAACGACGAAAGCCATCAGCTTATCGAGGAATTCATGCTCGCCGCAAACGAGGCCGTTGCCAAAGCCATGCGAGGTGCCAGCCTGCCATGCATCTATCGGGCCCACGACGACCCTGATGAAGATCGCCTCAATGAGCTTCGCGACTTTCTAGCCACCTTTGGTGTAACGGTTGCCGACCTAAGTGTCCGCGCAGAGATGATAAAGCTTACCCAACAACTGAATACGCACCCCCAAAGCCACATACTCAAGTCACAACTCCTACGCTCTCTCAAAAAGGCCTGTTATCGATCGACAGCAGATGGGCACTACGGATTGAACAAGAAGAACTATTGCCATTTCACATCGCCGATACGGCGTTATTCCGATCTAGTTGTCCACCGGGTATTCGAGCATTATCTCGAGAAGGTGGAAGGGCGCGAACCACTTGCGGGCAGTTCGACAAGACGCTACACCATCGCTAGAGCCAACACCTTGGCCGAGCAACTTAGCCACACTGAAGTGAATAGCACGGAAGCCGAGCGAGAGTCGGTCAAAGTCAAGCTGCTCTAATTTTTCGAACGGGAACTGGATAAACCGAAGAGAACCCAGTTTACCGCGGTGGTTACAGAAGTTAGAAACCACGGCATGTTCATCGAACTGATCGAGTCTAACGCTTTTGGCATGGTTCATATTTCTACGCTTAAAGACGATCTGTATCGAGTAAACGAAAGCGGGACAGCGATCTACGGTCGACGAACGAAAAAGACCTATCGGGTTGGGCAGAAAGTAAACGTCCTGGTCCATCGAGTGGACCGTTTCCGTCGGCAAGTCGACTTTCGTATATCCGTCTAATCGATTTCTACTCGCAATTATTCAAGAGCTTTATCAGTTCTTCATCCCATGCAGCATTACAATTACCAAGATACGTTTCGAGCGCTTTACGACAAAGCCTATGCCCTGTACGAGAAGGGGAATCGCAACAAGGAATCCTATTTTGAAGATTCAGAATTAGCAGTCATCTCCCAGAATGGCTGGCGTGTTCAGGATTTTTTCGACTACGCGGAAGACGCCGTGCTCGACAACGCCCCTTCCTATGAAATCGCGCAGTCTATCGAACAGGTTCGACGCGAATACTACTTACATATCCAAGAAAGCTCTCCTTCGCCAAACCGAATTTCAACCGCCGATCTTCCCGCCAAAAGCGATGCCATCGAAGGGATTACCTGGCTACCACGCATCCTGCCAAAAGCCCGAGGAAAGCTTTTCGGCGAATTGCCAGACGAGATAATGTATTGTTGTGGTGGAGACAGGAATTTTCTAACGACCCACGACATTCATCCGTCTGAATTCTTGCGTGTCGTCTGGGCTAATCTTGACGACGAGCAAGAGATCGTCGAATTCGTCAAGCGGCGCAGTCCCGAGTTAGCCCAGGCAGCCGTATAGCAGGGCCTAGACTAGGTTGCTTTTGAGATAGTAGGGCTGACTATCCCTAGCCAGCCGAGTTGTATACCGATTCACTGGATGAGCTGACTAAGGATAGTCAGCCCTACCATTTGAAATGTCGGATTCTTTCTCACTCTACGTCTATCGCCATGTATCGGTAGAATCCATCAATGTAGATAAACAGAGCGACTTTTTCGCCCGGCACGAGTAAGTCTTTCGCTTCGGACACCGTATAAACGGGCTCGTCTTTGATTTTCTCGATTACCATGCCAGCCATCAACTGTCTAGCGTATGGACTATCTGGAGACACGCTGGTTATCACCAAACCGTTTTCAACCTTATCGTCGATTTGAAACTGGCTCCGCAGATCGTCTGACATCGGCTCAGCTTCGACTCCATCCAGAAGCTCCGTATTCCGACTGCCGATAACGAATCGTCCATCAGCTCGCCGCTCTACCAGCTTCGCTTCCGTTTTGAAGTACTTCTTGTCACGATAAACGGTTAAATCCACTAGGCTTTCAGGAGCTTTGGAAGCTATTTTAAGCCGAAGATCTGTAGCCGACTCCACTTCTTCATCGTCTACTTTCACCAGGACATCTCCGGCTTTCAATCCAGCTTTATCCGCCGGCGAGTCCGGAGAAACGCCATTCACGAGAGCCCCTTTCGCGTCCCCAAGGCCCATAGCCTCAACTAAATCCTTATCCAAATCCTGGATGCCCACTCCAAGAAACCCTCGTGACACGGACCCGTCTTCCACGAGGCTCACCATAACGGTATGAGCCAATGCCGTGGGAATCGCGAAACCGATACCAATGTTTCCCGTACTACGACCATCGGTAAGGATCATGGCATTAATGCCAATCAATCTGCCTTGCGCATCTACTAGAGCTCCACCTGAATTCCCCTGGTTAATGGAAGCGTCCGTTTGAATAAAATTCTCGAATCCGTCCCGTATCATGTTCAAGTCGTTCCTACCTTTGGCGGAAACGATTCCCATTGTCACAGTTTGCCCGACGCCCAATGGGTTTCCAATGGCGAATACGACATCGCCAACCTCTATCTGCTCGCTATCAGCCATAATCGCGAATGGAAATGACTCATCGCCTTCCACTTTCAATACAGCCAAATCGGTTTGCGGATCCGTACCGATAACCTTGGCGTCCAATACCCGTCCATCCTGAAAGCTGACGCTCACTTCGCTGGCGTTCTCTACAACATGATTGTTGGTCAGGATGTATCCGCTTTCAGATACTACAACTCCACTGCCCTGACCCTCGACTTCTCGCTGTCTCGGCATACCCTCGCCAAAAAATCGCCAAAATGGGTGATCTTCCGGAAGTTGTCTTTGCGAATCGAATACACGTGTAGATGAGATATTTACGACCGCCGGACGGATTTTCGAAAGCGATTGCGAATAGCTGACCACGCCTCCATTCAGCTTCCTATCCAAGGGTGTCTCGTCGATTACAACTTCCTCTGCAATCGACTCATCGGCAAATATGGCAGAAGAGAAGAGTACAGAAATTACAGCGAACCCAATGCAGCGTTTTCGTTTCATGAATTTCGATTGGTTTTCCATTTGTTGAAACTTTGACACAGATAGACGCGAGAGGTTTCGGAAGAGATCCTCATATTGTCATTCAATTGGTTTTCCCGAGTTGAGACTCCAGGCGTCTTACTCGCTGAAACAGCTCTGGCAGCTTACGCTGCACGACGGTGATCCGCTGGTAGGCATTCAGCGGGATTGCCGGAGTGCCGCCCGACACGCTTTTGGCCGGCAGATTGGTGAAAGCGGCCGAACATCCCGCCAACTTGGATCCCTCTCCGATCGTCAAGTGCCCGGAGGCTCCAGCTCGACCTCCGAAAACCACGAAATCTTCAATCGTAGTGCTGCCGGCGATTCCTACTTGAGAGCAGAGGATACAGTGCTTCCCGATCCTAACGTTGTGTCCAATTTGAACGTGATTGTCGACTTTCGTCCCTTCTCCGATCCTAGTGGGACCGAATCGGCCCCGATCGATGGCA
The DNA here is from genome assembly GCA_964521705.1 of uncultured Opitutaceae bacterium. GTDB lineage: Bacteria > Verrucomicrobiota > Verrucomicrobiia > Opitutales > Opitutaceae > Pelagisphaera. The sequence continues at coordinate 4,979 of CAZFUD010000222.1, forward strand.
GAATTGGCTCCAATCTCCACATCCGATTCAATTTCAACCCATCCGATTTGCGGCTCTTTTTCGTGCAGCTCCCCATTGAACTCGAATCCGAAGCCATCAGCGCCAACGACTACCCCTGCGTGAATACGAACGCGACTCCCGATTTTCGAATCCCGCATGATGCTGGCATTAGCCGAAAACCAGCAATTTTCTCCGATAGTCGAGGAATCTTCAACAACGCAACCGGGGTCAATTCGGGTATTCGGGCCAATGCAGACGTTCTCGCCGATGACGCAAAACGGACCGATATACGCCGATTCGTGAATCTGAGCCGAATCAGCGACCACCGACGACGAATGAATTCCTCCTGCCTTTTGAGGCCACATAGACCTGGCGACCGCTTCACAGGCCCGAGCGAGCATCAGGCTAGGATGTTTTACCTTCAGAAAGAGTTGGTTATCCCTGGGCGATTGTCGGCATTCCTCTGGCACGAAAATCACAGAGGCTTTGGTCTCGCTTAGCTCCCGCTCGTACTTAGACCCACTCATGAAGGATAAATCGCCCGCTGCTGCCTCCTTGAGAGTAGCAATTCCTTCCAAAGTCGTTCCCGAATAAGACCCAACTTCTTCAATGACGTCGGCGACTTCTTTAATGCCGTCTATGCTAAGATCAACTCGCATGGTTTCACTCGAACAACCAAGAGAAGAGACTCTCTCCAGTTACTGTCTTTTAAAAAAGAAAAACCCTGCCTTAACAGGACAGGGTTTTCAAGAAATAGGAAAAATGATTATTCCTCGGCCGCTTCTTCAGCGGGAGGAGCGTCGGCATTGATCCGGTCAATGACCTCTTGCGTGATATCGATGGACTCATCGAACGAAATCACGGACGGCATGCCATTTTGAGAAATGCCTGACGTATCGAGAACAAGAGAAGCGCTGCGTTCCTTGGACACTTCGGTAACGACCTCCATTATCTCTTTGGTAAACAAACTCATTTGCGTACTTTGCCGAGCGGCCAATTGGCGCTGCACGTTCTCGGCGAACTGCCTAAGTTCATTTTGCTTTTGGGCAATCTCTTGGTACTTGATTCGAGCATCTTCCCTGGCATCATTTCGCGCTTCTTCGGTCAGGATGTCGCTACCTGCTTGCTCAACCAATTCTTGGTACTCTTGTTCGAGGGCCTTTCCTTCCTCGTTTATATTTGCCACGCGCTCTTGAGCTTGCGTTTGAGAATCTTGGATCTCCTTCATGAACTCCTGGACTTTGTAGTAGCGCTCGGCCGCGTCGTTGACGCTGATCGTGAGAATCACGGTCTCAGCGCTCGCCGCTACGGATCCGAAGCCAACTGCGAAGATCAGAGCTGAAAAAGAGGTGATTGATTTTATTGTTTTCATAGAAATTTGAAAATGAGGGACCCTACCAACTATAATCTTCCTCCAAATGTAAAGTTGAATTGGGCTCCTTCGTCATTTCCGCCAAAAGTTGGGTCGCCAGAAGTAGTCAAAGGAATCGCATAATCGAGCCTTAAAGGCGTACCCATAACGGAAATCCTTATACCGACACCTACATTGTCGTTCCAGCCACTATTGTTCCAGCCCAGCAAGACTGGCTCTCCCAGGAACTCCCCAAAAGCTTTAACACGGTCCACGCTAAAATCGCCAGCCGCCTTATTCACGAATCCACCATCATAAAAAATCGCTCCATGGAATCCTTCCGTAAATCCGATCGTGTATTCCGCGCTAAACATGCCGTAGGTCTTGCCGCCAATTTCGAAGGGACGGCGACCAATGCCAGAATCCGCTAGCTCTGGATCGAGCGGAACGAGCCCTGATTTTGGGGAGACGTCTCGAAACTCGAATCCCCGCAAAGTATTCGGCCCACCCAGATAGAAACGCTCTTCGATCGGTACGAATTCGCTATCCCCGGATTCCTTAACAACACCCGCCCGGATCAGGAATCCGATCGTT
>CAZFUD010000223.1:0-6885 GCA_964521705.1 uncultured Opitutaceae bacterium
TTAACGGCCTGTTCGATCTACACGGCCATTTTTGAGAAGAGTCCGGAAGGTCTGTCTCTCAACGAGATTACCGATATTCGGTTCTTTGAGAACGATCCTAAAAATAGGGACAAAGATAGGGACGGGAATCCGATCACCAAAGTATTTTCAGACAGGGATCGATCGGACTTGCAGCGAATTGCTTGGGAATCGTATCTCGAGTTTGAAGACCTAAGGCAGGTTTTATAGCGTATTCAGAAATTCAGTTTTCGTTAGTGGCCTATCGCTAGTGAGTAGTTGGAATGCTCCAGCCGGTATTTGCGTGACATTGCAAGAGAACTAATCGAATTTCTAGGCGACTCAGTTGCCTATGAAGAATCAAATTGCCAAATCATTGTTGGGCGGATTCGCGCTTTCTGCATTCCTTTCGGTTAGTTCAATCGCTGCCGACAGCGGTAACTGGCTCAATTGGCGCGGGCCTACTCATAACGGGTTGGCGGAATCGGGGCAAAATCCGCCCATCGAATTTTCGGAAAATAAGAATCTAAAGTGGAAAGCCGCAGTTCCGGGCAGAGGCCACTCATCCCCGATCGTAGTGGGCGACCGCGTTTTTCTGACAACTGCTCGTGAGGATGAAGGAACGCAATCAATCCTTTGTTACTCGTTCGATTCTGGTGAATTGCTTTGGGAGAACATCGTTTTGGAAGGGATGCTTCCCGCCCAAATCCACCGTAAGAACACACATGCATCGCCAAGCGTGGCCAGCGATGGGGAGCGGATTTTCACCGTGTTTTTCGTCAAAGGCGATCGACTGAGGCTATTCTCGATGGACTTGGACGGCAATGAGTTGTGGCAAGTCGACGTTGGTCGGTTCTATCCGGAGGAGCGTTTTGGCTATGGTACATCGCCGTTGCTTGCCGCTGGAAATGTTATCGTAGCGGCTGAAAGCCAAGGCGATGGTTATATAGCATCCTACGATATCAAGACAGGCAAAGAGGTGTGGCGTGCGGTTCGTGTAGCGACGCGTTCTTCACACGGGACTCATGTCTTGGCGGAGATTCAAGGAACAGAGCAAGTGTTGCTTAATGGGGCGGACCGAGTGGCTGCTTATGATCCGTCAAGCGGTCGTGAGATTTGGTCCGTAGAGGGAGGCGATCCGCTAATCGCTAACTCGGTCGTTTGGAAGGACGACGTTGTCTTTGCATCAGGTGGTTACCCGGGACGGGAAACTTGGGCAGTCGATGTGAAAGCCGGCAAAGCGAAATGGACTACTCAGGTCAAATGCTACGAGCAATCGATGGTAGTAGTCGGCGATTATTTATATGGGGTAGCCGAGAGAGGCGTAGTTCATTGCTGGGATGCGGAGAATGGTGAAGTTTTATGGAGAGATCGCCTGCCAAAAGAGCCCGAAAGCGCCTCTCTGATCTATGCAGGTGGGCATTTGTATCATGCTAATGAGGCAGGGCAGATTTTCGTTATTAAACCCGACCCTGGAAAAATGGAACTGGTCGCTGAGAACCAGTTGGGCGAAGAGATTTTCGCTACGCCAGCGATTTGCCGAGATACGATTCTGATTCGTTCTGCCAAGTACGATGAAGAAACTCGAAGCGAAACGCTGTACGCAATCGGATTCTGAATACGATTATTCACCAGGCTTGCCTGTAGAGATCGACGATTTCGCTTTGGCTGGGTTCTCGCGGATTATTCGCGGGGCTACCGGAAGCAATGGCATCGCTAGCCATCTTTTCGACCTGCTGATCAAAAGTTTCCTGAATAACGTTTTTGCATTGGGAAAGCCGGGGGAGTTCGAGAAACTCATTAAGCTCTTGCAAGTAGTTGAGAAGGGCTAGGCAGGCATCTTGGTCAGAAGTGGTTTGGCCAGCGCATCCGAGAGCTCGGGCCACATCCGCATATCGTTCGATAGCGGATTCCCAAGAGAAAGCGGTTACCGTTGGGAGAAGAATCGCGTTTGAGAGTCCGTGAGGAAGATGGAAGACGGCCCCAATCGGGCGACTCATACCGTGAACGAGGCATACGCTGCTGTTAGAGAAGGCTAAGCCTCCTTGGCACGCGGCTAGCATCATCCCCTCGCGGGCTATCCTATCCTCGCCATTGCTCCAGGCGGTTCGCAAATGCTCTCCCACAAGTTTTATACACGAAAGGGCTAGGGGATCGGTCATCGCGTTCCGTTTTTTGGATACGTATGCTTCGATTCCATGGGTCAGTGTATCTACTCCAACAGCGGCAGTGAGCCCCCTGGGCATGGAAAGGGATAGTTCGTAATCGACAATCGCCGCCCGTGGAAGCAGCGGGGTACTCAGCATCATCATTTTGACGTCGCGATCCGTGTCCGTAATAACTGCGACTTTGGTGGCTTCGCTGCCAGTGCCTGCCGTTGTCGGTACGGCGATTAGAGGGATCCCCGGTTGGCGGATTTTATGCAGCCCCATGTACTCAGAGAGCGGTCCTTCGTTCGCTTGCCTAACTGCGATCACTTTAGCGGTATCGATCGGAGATCCTCCGCCGACGGCGACGACTAAGTCGGCTTCGTGCTGGCGTAAAGCGAGTACACCTTCGGCAACGTTTCGATCCGTGGGGTCCGGCTGAACATCGACGAAGCGATGTACGTCGCAACCGGCGTCGGTAAGAATTCCGGTGATCTCATCGGCGATTCCCAGTTCTACGATACCAACATCCGTTACCAGTAGCACCCGTTTTGCTCGAAGCTCTTGGGCCAGATTCCCGAGCTGGCGTCGGGAACCGCCACCGGTGAGGATGGTAGCTGGAGCGTCAAATCTATATGTCAGCAGGGGATTAGACATGATTGGAAGAAGATTCTGCCCTCTGCCCGGTGATAGGCAATTGCTATTGGAGAGTTGGTTGCATGTTCCACTTTGAATGCCTCGAAGCTTGCCTCGTGATATCGATCTCGTAAGGCGTCTTAAGGATCGATGAAAGGTAGCGAAGGAGATGGGTACGATTGCGAAAATTGCGGAGCCTGTTGTCGTTGCTACCCGATTTTCGCCCTAGAAAGCGATTCGGTCCGGGAACCCCGTATTCGGGAGGAGGGTGTCCGCTGCGACGACTTTCTCGGGGAGGAGGGGAAGGTTGCCTATCGTCTGTTTCCCTTGTTCAGTAAGGAAGCCTGCGTCTTTCTAAAGGAAGATCAGCTTTGCCGCATATATGATACTCGGCCGGATGCCTGCCGAACATTTGAGCCCGGCGGAGAGCAATGCCGGGAAGCGCGACGTCGGGAAGGAAAATGAAGGCTAGTCCCTGCGACACTTAAGCGGGCATAGTCGGCAGCCGATGTTACTTGATTAATAATCAGCGGGCTAATCGAGTTTTAACGAAATCAGGCCAGGTTCTGCTGCGTTGACAAATTAACGAATTTTGAGCAAAAGTATCTCTTAAGTGAAAAACGTAGCTATCATTTTTATGTGCCTAGTGGCAGGGGGCTTTGTCCAGGCCTCGTGTACGCACGGTGACTGCGCATTGAATGAAAGCTGCGAACTTCCTTATGAGCAAAATGCTAAAGGGTGCTGTTCGGACCCAGTAGATCAGTCGACGCCGATAGACTGCTTTTGCTGCGAGATGGAAGCCTCTCACGAGAACGATTTGCTTGCCGCTTTAGTGAGCCCTAAAATCCAATTAGCGGGCTCGGAAGTGGTGGTTGCGGTTCTTGATATCGAGCGGCCTAATGCATCGATCTTTGCGAAGACGGTTCCTAAGCCGTCTATTGATTCCGATTTTGGAATACCCGTCCTTCGAGAACGGCTGACTCGTCTGCAGAGTCTGCTTATTTGATCTGAAGATTCGTTATCGCCCAGTGTCCGGGCGTGTTTTTCCAAGCGTTTCAGGCGCTTGTTATTGTCCGTGGACCCATCGGCCTCATTTGCCGTTCAATCCTCGGTGTATTTCAAATCAAACGAATCTCATGTCTTTAGAAAAATTAGGCTCTTTTACGAGAAAGGACGACCGCGATCAGGCGTCCAAGCCGCCAGGGCGTCGCCATAGAATGGTAACTTACGGCGTGCCCATTGGTCTGGGGCTCGGGTTTGCCATTTTGTTGGCGATCCTATTCGGAGATCGGCTGTTGCCGGCCCGAACAGTTGACCTGGTGAGCGTCGTTACGTTGTCGGAAGATCCGGGTTCAGCGCCAGTTCTCGCCAATGTTGAACAGGGATCTGACAGCGCGTTTGAAGCCCCTGTAGTTTTTCAGGCTTCGGGTTGGATTGAACCGGATCCATTGCCTGTTAAAGCAACCGCTCTGATTTCAGGCGTAGTCGATAAGGTTTTCGTCTTGGAGGGCGAAAGCGTACGAGAAGGCGACATTATAGCTACGTTGGTGGACGATGATGCCGAGCTGGATTTGGCTACTGCTGAAGCTTCGTTAAGGGTGATGGAATCTCGGCTCGTCAGCAACGAAGCCGAACAAGATGCAACTCGAGCCAGTATCGATGCCCATACGAAGAGGCTGAATGCAGCTGAGGCCCTGTTGGTGTTCCGCTTGGAAGAAGCGGATCGTTTCGCTAGCGCGGGCCCAGATGGGATTCCGGAAACTACCATCATCGAATCTCGGCAAAAGGCTGTGGCTCAGCGATCGGAAATCGAGGCGATTGAATCTGGAGTCGCGGAGGCCAAGGCCCAATTGCGACGTATTCTGAGCCTAAGGGAGGAGCTCCAAGCCGAAATAGCTCTCGCCCAAACGGAGGTGGAGAGGCGGAAACTGGCATTGGACCGCACTCGGATTCGAGCTCCCATAAGTGGCCGAGTAATGCGTCTCTTCGCCAAACCTGGGCAGCAGAGGATACTGGGACCTGAAAATCACGATTCCGCGGCGATCGCCTACCTTTACGATCCTGATAAGCTGCAAGCCCGCATCGATGTTCCTCTTTCTGAGGCGGCTCAGCTGAGAACCGGGCAGGCAGCTCTTGTTAGATCCAGCTTTCTCCCTGACAGCGTCTTTCGTGGAGTTGTGACTCGGATAACGGGGGAGGCGGATCTGCAACGCAATACCCTCCAAGCGAAAGTCGCTATCGAATCTCCAGACGGCAGGTTGCGGCCTGAAATGCTCTGCCGAGCGGAGTTCCTTGCTTCAGTGGTTGGCGATCGGGAAGGTATGGATTCAACCCACGTGGGATTAACGAAGATACGACTGTATGTTCCCGAGTCCGCTTTGGTGGGACGAACCGATTCATTCGCAGAGGTGTGGATTTTGGACGAGTCGAATGAGCGGATACGACGCCAAAGGGTTAAGCTCGAGGATGAGCGTAGAGAAGATTATATCCGTGTTGGAGAAGGGCTTCGCCCGGGCGATAGAGTCGTTGCCAATCCGCGACCGGATTTGCGAGCCGGCGAGCGCGTCGCTTTCGCGCCGAATTCGACAAGTAAAGGATAGTTTATTAATGAATACAGAAATTTTCATAGAGTGCAAAAAAGCTAGTAAGTCCTACAGAAAAGGGCAGAACACGATTACTCCATTGGAAGAACTGGATCTCGAAGTGTCCAAAGGGGAGTTTCTGGCCCTGATGGGGCCATCAGGTTCTGGAAAAACGACCTTGCTAAATTTGATTGCCGGCATCGATCGACCTACGTCGGGAACCCTGATTGTCGGAGGGGAGGATTTGACCTCGTATTCCCGGTCGGAATTGACGAAATGGAGGTCGCTAAATTGTGGATACATATTCCAGCTTTATCATCTTGTTCCCATTTTGACGGCATACGAGAATGTCGAGTTGCCCTTGCTTTTAGACAAGTCTCTAGGTCGGAAGCAGCGCCGTGAGCGGGTTGAGTCAGCCTTGGAATTGGTTGGATTGGCTGACCGGGCGGATCACCGGCCATCGGAACTCTCGGGAGGGCAGGAGCAGCGGGTAGCCATCGCCAGGGCGATCGTTGCGGATCCGGGCTTGCTGGTCGCGGACGAGCCAACTGGAGATTTAGACCGCGATTCTGGAGCCCAGATATTAGAACTGCTCAAAGCCTTGGCTGGGGATTATGGAAAGACAATTGTCATGGTCACCCACGATGTACTGGCAGCAGAGGCTGCCAGAAGAACGCTCTACCTCGACAAAGGCCGCCTATCGGAAAGCGGTGCCCGTTTGAAAGGAGAGCTTGTATGATTGCCAATCTGTGGAGCCTGCTGGGTTTAGCTTTCAAGCAACTCACCCGCCATAGAATCCGGAGTCTGCTCACGGTAGCGGGCGTATCCATTGGAATGTTTCTGTATGCGGCGGTAGAGACGATGCAACGGTCGCTTAATTTGATGACTGAATCGAGTGATGAGGATAATACGCTGGTCGTCTATCGAGAGAACCGATTCTGCCCAGCGACCTCGCGATTGCCGGAACGGTATGTCGAGGACATCAGGAGAATCGAAGGGGTAGCCGAAGTGCTTCCGGTGCAGATTACGGTCAACAATTGCGGGGCTAGCCTAGATGTCATCACCTTTCGGGGAGTGCCCACCGATTCCTTGCAAAACTACAACCCGAATCTCGAAGTTATATCGGGATCTTATGCTGCCTGGCAGACTCGAAGCGACGCGGCCCTGATCGGAAGCCAGTTCGCCAAGAGAAGGGGATTGGAGCTGGGCGACCAGTTCGAAGCGGTGGGAGTTAGAGTTTGGGTAGCGGGGATTATCGATTCTCCGGAAGCCCAGGACAACAACGTTGCCTACGTGGGACTGCCATTCCTCCAGCAGGCGTCGAATGTCGGGCTCGGGGTGGTAACGCAGTTTAATGTGCGTGTTCAGAGACTAGCGGACCTCGAGCCAGTCGCCAAGCGTATCGATGCCCTTTTCGCCTCCGACCAGGATCCCACCTATACGCGTCCGGAAAAGGCCATTTTCGCCCCAACCGCTAAAGAGATGATAGAGCTGGTTGGGTTTACTCGCTGGTTGGGATTGGG
>CAZFUD010000224.1:0-1523 GCA_964521705.1 uncultured Opitutaceae bacterium
TTCACTCAACGCAAGATTTCGAATGTAGTAGCGCAGAGGGCGTTCCCGATAGCCCAATAAGAGTCGAGTTAAGCAACGCGGATAGATTTGATGTAGCGGCAATAGGGCACCCCAATTATAACTACGTTTCAAAGAGCTGCGATTGGTTCATTGCCGTCCATCTCTGAATTCGAAACTCTGGGCCAGTTCAGAAATCGAATTCACGAACGATCCATTCGTGAGAATTCGTATAACTCGTAGGCGAAACAAACCGCAAACCTAATTGAAATCCTTCTTCACTCGCCGCCGGAGTATATCCTTGGCGAAGGCCGCGTAGAGCCATGCCCCATCGGGGCTGATGCGAGCATAGTTGCATCGGGGGCGGCCATCCGGAGAGGACACGACGATCAAGGGTCCCGATCCTTCTTTGCCCGCAGGAAAAGCAACCTGAATGCCCAAAGCGGTACCACTGAGCAACCGATCGCCTGACAAAGGCTGCATACCATCTAATCGTCCCAGTCCATTGGAAGGAATTCCTAATCGATAGGCAATCCGATGCCGCCCCGTCAGAGCGCTCTCGCTTCCAATTGTGTATCCATGAATTCGACTCGAGTTAAATTCCGCTACGAGGAGAGTCCGCTGGTCTAGCGATAGGGACATTCCATTGGGAGCCCAACCCGTATCCAAAACCTTACTCAATTCGCCTGATACGAGATCGACACGCCAAACCGCGCGCTCAGCCGGATCGGAAAAGAAAATCGTTCCGTTATCCAGAATAGCAATGTCATTGGAGGCCGGACCACGAGCGACAGGCACTTTGCCCCAAGTCAGTGGATCCCAAGCGTAGATTGTACTCGCCCCGCGAGCGCAACCGTAGAGCCGACCATCCGGCCCAAACGCGATTCCATTGGCTTGGCCCGTGTTGTCATCCAGCAAAGTCTTTTCCCCCGTTTGGGCATCGACTTTGAAGAGTAATGCCCGAGGCACGTCGGTGAAGTAAAAGTGCCCTTCCTGATCCCAGGCCATGCCTTCAGCGAACTGATGCCCATCAGAAATCAATTCCCATTCAGAACCTTCTTCGAAAATCGAATCCTGTCCATAGGAAGCCTGGACCAATAGGGGTAAAAATAGGATGATACCAATCGCTGGAAAACTCCAATTAGGGACAAAGAAACTTTTTCTCATTACAAGACCCTGATCCTTTTCGCTTCCCGAAACAAGGATTCAATGCGTCATGGCGTAAGTGATGATATTGATCCCCATTGGATAGGAGCTACGCTCTGAATACTGGCGAAAAAAGCCTTCATCCTCCCCTTCCCGTTCCCAACCATCAACCAAGTCATTATTGTGGCATAGAATCACCATCATCCGTCCACGATCGTCGAAGATTCCGTAGAAGTGGGGATCCGGGTCCTGCTCGATTCCGGGCACTGGGTGATAGCGATATCCCTGCCGCCAAAAGTGAATGGCGACCACTTGCGGCTTCTCCTTGAAAGAATAAACGTTGTGGAAAATCTCGTGGTTCAATGACAATTCCTGGGGCT
>CAZFUD010000224.1:1533-6865 GCA_964521705.1 uncultured Opitutaceae bacterium
CGGTAGGACTCGCTTCATCTGCACATAGAAATGATGCCATTGCTCGGGCCCCCAAAACTCGTCCACCATGAGAAACCCTCCGCTTCGTAAGTAGTCTCCGAGCGCTTCCGCTTCCGCATCGGTGAAAATCACCGAACGGGGAGCAATAATGAAGATGAAGGGATAATTCTTTAGGTCCGGATCTGTCAAGTCGAGTACTACTGGATTCGGGTTCACTTTCATTGAAGTGAGCTCCTGCAGACGGTAGGATATGTTCAGGTCTGCTTCTGGATAGTCTCCATCCCAGCCTCTGAAGTAGTGAGGAGTATATCGAATGCGGGCAAAAGTGAATACATCCTCCCCAAACTCTGGCTCGTTCTCCCAAACGGGAAATTCGCTGCGATCGGGATAGGAACGCATTCTGCCTCCCTGCCGAAAAGATCTCTGCGAAAAACAAAATTCCAAAAGCAGTATCGCCGCTAGCGTACCCAATATGATTCCAAGCCTCACCAGTGGGAGGGAAGCTAGGAGTCTCTAGGTCAACAAGTCAATCGCTACTGGACGATCAATGATACGGAATCCCCTGCGTACTCGATACGGAACTGTTGGCCATCACTCGATACGACCTCGTCGTTCGCATTTGAAAATCGTCCTTTTACGGAATAGGCAGTCAGGATCTCGAAACGCTTACCAATCTCAAGAGAGCGGCTGTACGAAACGACAATCTGCAAATCTCCATCAAGATGCGCAGATCCGCCTATCTTCAATCCGCTATTTCCACTCGCTTCCAATTCGACGAGTAGTTGGCTTGAATTCGAAGATACGTAATCCGAAGAAATCTGCAGGGAGTTTCCAACTGACACGAGCCCTTGATTGAAAACCGATGAATTGACGGAACCGCCGCCTCTTAATTCGCCTCCTGCCATTACATCCACCCAACGAACCGAGGAAACGATTCCCTCGCCTAGCTCAAGAATGCCCTTATCCGAAACGCGTATTTCATTTCTTCCGACAAGCTCAACTTCAGCCGGCACTTGCACAGTTTGATTGTAATCAGTTCCAGTAATCTCGAGACCTAGTAAGGATGTGCTCCGATCCACAGTCACTTGGGAATCGCTGCTTCCTTCATTTGCGATGCGAGCCACCCAAGAAACTCTCGGATCCCCATCATCCGACATATACGTAATCCCCTCGTTTGCATAAACGTATTCCGACCAACTTTTCCCAAGCGAAAAAGCTCCCTCGTCTGGTCCAATCCACTCATGATACGTGTTGGCAAAACCCTTCGGTTCGTCGACCCTCTCCGCCAGCATCATAGCGTGTAGCTCTTTCACCATATCGGGATATCTATCCGCCAAGTTTTTCAATTCGCCCGGATCCTTCTCAAGGTTGAAAAGGGCCAAGCCCTCTTTTGACCGTATGAGTTTGTAGTCTCCTCGTATTATCGATTGTCCATTGCCCGCTTCATGTATCAAAAACTCCCTCACGCGTTGATGCCCTCTCCCCGTCAAAGCTGGAGCGAAGGAAACGCCATCCACGGCCAAAGGGGCGGGCACGCCTGCCAGTTCGCAGAATGTCGGCAGCAGATCCGTTACATCTACGATGCGGTCCGTTTTCGAACCAGGCCTCATATCCTCCGTGGGATTAAAATCGGCCGGCAATCGCATCATCAATGGCACTCTAATCCCCCCTTCCTGGATACGCGTCTTGTAACCGCTTAAAACCGAGTTGGAGGCGAAGGTATTCAATCCCGCTCCTCTGGGACCTCCATTGTCCGATTGAAAGACAATTAGTGTTTTGTCGGCGACTGAATCCGAATTGTCCCCATCGCCATTCGGATCCTCCAAGGCATCTAGGATGTTTCCGAAATGAGCATCGATGCGAGTAATCATGGCTGCCCACTGCTTGTCTTGATCCGGCAGGTCCTTGAACCACGATTTCTTGCGGTAAGCTTTGTCCCACTCCGGCAATCCTTCGATTTCGTCGAATGGAGAATGTGGAACCTGTCCAGCTAGCAATGCAAAGAAGGGCTGGCCGGTTGCGTTGTAATTCTGGGCCTGTATACGAACAAAATCGAGAGCGGCAAAGGCGTATACATCATCGCAATACGCAATCTTCGGATAGTCCGGATGATTCTGCAAAGCAGGCGTATTGGGATATTCTGGACGATTCCTGAAGCATTCCATGGAATTGGGGACGAGTTCCAATCCTCCCCTAGCCCCTGGAACAGCAGGAGCCTTCCATAAATTCGGCTGATAGAAAGTGTGTGCCCTGACGTGATGGAGCTCCGCAACCACATGCTCATAGCCATGCGAGGTAGGAAGCGTCTCCACATTCAGGATCTTCGGATACGGATCTTTGTTTGCTGATCCTCCATATCCCCACTTTCCCCAATAGCCAGTCACATAGCCCGCTTCGGAAAGCGTGTCGCCCATCGTGAGATCCTCCGATCGGATCGCCTTCTTGGCGTTATCCCTGTCATTTTGATCCGCGAACGTGTGCCCCTGATGGAAACCCGTTTGCTGCGAGGAACGAGCCGGAGAACACACGGTGCAACCATAGGAACGGGCATACGTAACGCCCTCTTTTGCCAGTTGGTCCAACGTGGGCGTGATCAAGTGAGGCTGGCCTTCGGCTTTCCGCTCGAATTGGCCATTGGGACCTAGCGCTCCCCATCCCATGTCATCCACATAGAAGTAAAGGATGTTTGGCCGGATGGGCGGCTCTGCTTGAACTGCGAGAGACAACAGTACGGCGAAGGAAGCGTAAATTATAGAACGATGTGTTGGCATAAAAACGAGGTGATGATGCGATGGATCCTAATCGATCGCTTGAGAGCAATTGCAATCGGCGATTAACCTCAAAAAGACCGACTAAAAAACGCGACCCCGTTGCAGCAGAAGCGCGTCAGATTGGCAAGAATTCTACTAAGATCCGTCCAGGCGTTCTACTCTAGCTGCTCATGCCCGTATTCTGAACGTCCATCAGCAACGAGATAGCGCCTAGCTTGTCGCTGGGAACAGAAACTCCTTAAAAGCATACTTCCTGCAGAAAAGGTCTAACACGCCATCAGGCAGTTTCTCCAGGTCGCATGCCCCAATCGGTGAATAACGGCCCTTCCGCGCTTTCAAAGGAAACCAATTCGACATCCGTGTGCCGAGGATCGTTGGCAATCGTATTGTACAAGCGGTTCACGAATCGGTAAGGCCCTTCAAGAGCTTGCAAGATCTGGTCGCCCGTTAAAACGAGGATACCTGTAATGCCATAATCCTCATTTCGACTCCAGGCAGTCTCCGCCAATTGATCGAACTCCCCCGGTTTCATCAGCGCGGGAGTTGCAAGGCTTTTATAGATCAGTCTACACTTTCTCATTTGGGATAAACTTCGATTACGAGATCTCTAACTAGTTCGCTATCAAGATTGAGGTTAAATTTTTTGCTTAGTCGATTCCCGATTGAAGGCTGAACTGCGGCTAAAGAGTTGTCGCTTGAAAACCACTGCGCCATAATTGAACTGTTATTGAACTAGTTCAAGTTGTTTGTAAAAGCCATTCACGATTGAGTATCGCTCTGTCAATCCGCTTGAATAACACCATGGAGACTATGCAATTACTATTTCGCCTGGCCGTGGGCCTAGGTTTACTTTACGTTTGGCTTGTACGATTCGGCAAACCATCACCCTATCGCGGCGGTGCCGCCAACGACATGGTCGAGGAGTTTTCCGAATATGGGCTGCCTCAACGATTCGTTTGGATCGTGGGTGGGCTAAAGGTGGCTGCAGCGGTTATCCTTATTTTCAGCATCTTTCTTCCTTGGCTAACACTACCATCGGCGGCACTAATATCAGTGCTTATGGCAGGCGCCATTGTCATGCACATCCGCATCAAGGACCGACCCCTGAAATCCGTGCCCGCGGCAACGCTTCTCGTCCTGACGCTAGTTGTCGCCGCGACATAGCCAAACCAAACCTACCACGACCAAGTAGCTCGGGATTCAGTAAATGGCCGAGTCGAACCCAGATTGCGATGCTGTAATCGTTGGGGCTGGCGTGGCCGGATTGCGATGCGCTCTCGAACTGAAGGCTCGCGGATTAAAGCCGATCATCTTCGAAGCTTCCGATCACGTTGGCGGAAGAATACGCACAGACCTTGTCGATGGCTTTCATCTCGATCGTGGATTTCAAGTCCTCCTGACGGCATACGACGAGTGTCGCTCAATTCTAGACTACGACTCGCTACGACTTGGATACTTCGAGCCCGGAGCGATGGTTTGGACAGGATCGAAATTCGAGAATGTCTCCGATCCTTGGAGACGACCAGGCTCGCTTCTCAAATCGGCTCGCAGTCCGATCGGTTCATTGGGCGACAAACTAAAGATCGCCAAATTAAGGAATCGACTCGTCCGCACACCCGTTGAAAGGATCTATGAGGCAGGAGAAGATGCGTCCACAATCGACTACCTACATAGCTTGGGCTATTCTGATAGGTTTCTCCGGTCATTTCTTCGTCCATTCTATGGGGGAATATTCCTTGAGCAAGAATTGACCACAAGTCGATTCATGTTCGAATTTGTATTCAAAATGTTCGCTCAGGGCTACGCTGCTCTTCCCGAGGGCGGGATGGGTCGCATTCCCGAACAAATGGCATCGAGGCTCCCCTCGAAGGCTGTACGCCTGAATAGTCCCATCGCCAAGGTAGAACCACAACGCGTCCTATTGGCGGACGGATCAGAAATCCGCTCAGAACGCGTAGTCCTTGCTACTGACATGGCTTCAGCAGCAGATCTGACAGGAGACCAAACCATGGACCGAGGCTGGAACGAAACCCATTGTCTGTACTACTCCAGTCCCCATAGCCCTTTGCCTGGGCCCTACATCGCCTTGAACGGTTCGCCATTCGGCAAGATCGCCAATGTAGCCGTACCCAGCGATGCGACTAAGGGATACGCTCCCGATGAAAAATCGCTCATATGCGTCACAACCAATGGACCCGCTTCCGCGGAGGATATCAGCATGGAACTCCAATCCTGGTTTGGTAGCAAAGCGCGTTCGTTCCGCTTTCTAAGGCTCTACACGATTCCCCAAGCGCTCCCTCGCCAACTTCCCGGAGACAATGGATATGGTAAGAGCCCCACGCGATTGGATTCGGGCATTTGGATTTGCGGCGACTACCGCTATTCCGCTTCGATTCAAGGAGCCATGGTTTCTGGCCGGAAAGTCGCGGAGGCGATTAGCCAAGAATCTTGACCACCGCCCAACAAAACCCAGCCCTGTCCAACCAAGAACATCGACCTTGGCCACTACCTGATCGTAGATGGCTATTGAGACAGACCTGGTTGAACCTAGCTTTCCTTCA
>CAZFUD010000225.1:0-6857 GCA_964521705.1 uncultured Opitutaceae bacterium
CCCCTTTTCTGGGCTATGATCTTGGAACCACGGATTTCACTGAGAACGCAGATTTTATTTCAATCTAGGAATAAAGATCCCCGTTGATTGGAGGGTGTTGAAAAAGCCTAAATGAGCTTCATTTTCTTGCAGGGGCGTCGCTCGCGACGATCCTCGTGGGTTGAGATTTGCGCTACTACTGCGGTCGCCTCAAGCGACGCTCCTACAATTCCGACTTTTCAACACCCTCCAAGCAGCGGGGTATTTGAAATTGTAGACGCGACCAGCGGTCGCGGCTACAGCATACAGCTCGCCACAACAGTCTTCGTCCCCGCAAATGCGGGGGCAACGCCCGTCAAGAGCGGCATGGTATTCAACCCGAACAGAATAAAAGCCTTACCGCGGAAGCCGCTCCGCTTTTCTAGGCCAGGTGAGTTTCCGGTCGTAGTAGTCCCCGTATCCAGAATAGTTATTGTAGGGCACTGCATCGGCCTTCCAGGATTCCACCGCCCTATCGTAGATGCGGCGCATTTGACTGAGGACTTCCGGGCTTTGATTCGTCACGGCTCGGTTTACTAATTCCAAACGATCTTGGCTAACGTGGAAAAGCTCTTCCGCGGGCTTGAATCCCTCGCCTCCATAAGGCCAGTAGATGTATTTCCAATCTTTGGTGACCACCCCTAGACTTTGAGCTTCGATCGGACCCCAGGCATTGATCAACTGGATGGAATCGTGTGTGGAGGCTTGGGGGTCATCATAAATTGGAAGCAGGCTTTTGCCGTCAACATCCGCTGGAATCGGCAAACCGGCCAACTCGAGCATGGTGGGAGCAAAATCAATATTCCCAGTCAGCGATTGGGTCCGGTATCCTTTGCCAGAATTTTCATGACGCGGATCATACATAATCAGGGGGACCCGGGAAGCTTCCTCGTAAGGCAACACCTTGGATCCGTATCCATGAGATCCGCAAAAGAAACCGTTGTCTGAAGTGAAAACCACAACCGTATTGTCTTTGACTCCATTGGCTTCCAGTGCCTCGCGTATCATCCCCACGGCGACATCGATACCATAGATTTGCTGGTGATAAATAGCCATCACTTCGTCGTATGTGTCGCTGTAGTTCCAGCTATGGAAGCGTTCCCATTGACGACCCTGCTTGCTTTGTTTGGAAAAGTGCTCGCTATATACACGACCGTAGTTTCCTGGCTTGGTGAACGTTATGCCTTTATAGACATCATCAAAGCGAAGGTCCGGAGTGGTTGGACGATGAGCGGCTTTGAAGCTAATCGACAAGCAGAACGACTTATGACCTGCAGATGCTTCTTTTATGAAATCCCGGCTGAAAGCACCGTAAGACAGAGTAGAATGCGGATACTCCTCTGCATAACGAACCATGGACTTGTTTTTGGCGGTCTCGTAATGGGTTTGACCGGCCCCCCCGCCCCACCAGTCGAAATCCTCTTCGGGAAGGCGCCCTTTCGAATCAGGATCATCCGCAACTAGAAAACCGAATTTGCCGGCGAATGCGGTGACGTATCCGGCTTCCCTTAGCAGAATCGGATAAGACTGCCCCCAATGCGATTGCATCATATCGCCGTGCTCGAAATTCGTCCCGTTTTTGTATTCATACTTTCCCGTCATCACATTGGCCCGGCTTGCCATGCATATGGCAGTAGTATCGTAGTGATGGTCGAATACTAGTCCGTCAGCCGCTAGCCGATCGAGGTGCGGAGTTTGCACATCGGGCGTGCCATAGCATCCCATCGTGTAGAAGCTCTGATCGTCAGTCAGAAGGAAGACGATATTCGGCCTTTGCTCTTGCCCAGCAGCCCACCATCCAGTGAGCGAAGCGGCGATTGAGAATAAAGTTAGTTTGATAATAGTTTGGTTCATTGGCAGACGCTTTCTATCTTGAAGACGATCTTGTTCAAAACTGCTGGGGCTGATTTTCCTTCGTTGGCCGGTTCACTTGATTTTGTTGCGGCTGCTTCGGGACAAGCAGCCCTACCTCTTAAGGATTTACGCTACTTTACAAAATTGTATTTTGAAATACCTACGGGAACGCACCATTGGGACGAGAAAAATATTGGGATGAGGAATTTTATCTAATTTGAGAAAAAAGTCCCTCAGTGCCTGACTCGCCGCGGGCAGCGGCCACAATATTAGCACAGGCTTCCAGCCTGTTTCCTCAGCTTCCGCATACACAGGCAGGATGCCTGTGCTACCTTAGACTCCCGGCCCCTTTCCGGGTGTTATCACCTTGTTGGCGACCAATCCGGTATATTTGGAGTGGTTCCCGCTCCAACGCGAAAGCGGATGATTTGATCGTCGATTCTTAGGGAAAGGAATTCCTCGATGGCGGCGTTTAGATCCTTTTTAGCTTCGGCGATTCGACCGGCCCGCTTTTTGACGCTTTCCGGATTCCACTTGGCGATATCCAGTTTCTCGTAAGGGTCGTTGCCAATCTCGTAAAGTTCGAGCGTTGGCTCGATCGAATTTTCCGCATCAGCGGCAGATCGATGGACGACCAATTTCCAGAAATCGGTGTTTACAGCTAGGCGCTCGATCTGATCTGGGGCTTGATCGATATAACTAAACCACAAGCGGTCCCCTAGCTTAGCTTTACCTCGCATGGCGTCGAGAACGTCGATCCCGTCGAGCGGCTTTTTTGGAGGATCCGTGACGCCGATCATGTTGCGGATTGTGGGCAAGATGTCGATGTAGCCCATTCTTTCCCGTATTCGTTTACCACCTACAATTCCTCCATTTTTCCACATGGCGGCCGCGGCCACGCGAATCCCCCCTTGGTAGACGCTGGCTTTGCCTCCCTTCAATTCTCCGTTGCTGGCGATATTGTTGACTCCCCCATTGTCGCTGAAGAACAGGACAAAGGTATCGTCCAGGTCGCCCCGCTTTTCGGCAGCTTCCAGAATCTCGCCGATGGCTTGATCCATGGAGTCGACCATGGCGGCGTGAATCTTCTGCTTTCCGCTACGATGCGGATATTTAGCCAGGTCGCTTTCCTTAGCCTGCAATGGTGAGTGTGGAGCATTGAAGGGGACGTAGAGAAAGTACGGATCGCTTTTGGGAACACGTTTAATAAAGGTCACTGCGGACTCGCCAACCAGGTCCGTTGAATACCCTTCTTGTCGGAAGGGCTCGTCGTCTCGATGCCAATCGCGCTCGCCATTGCGTTCGTGGGTGAAGTAGTCGATGGCTCCATTATAATGACCGATAAAATCGGTGAACCCCCGCTTGGTTGGGCCCCATTTCTGTTGCCGATGCCCTAGATGCCATTTGCCAAATATCGCGCGATGCTTGTAGCCGGCCTTTGCCAAAACATCGGCCATGGTTTCCTCATCCAAATCCAGGCCGTAATCTCGCTGGGGCGGAATGACCGCGCGCATCAATCCGTAGCGAATGGGATACCGTCCGGTCATGAGGCCTGCCCGAGTGGGCGTGCAGACCGGGCAGGAGTAAAAGGCTTCCAGCTGAGAGCCTTCTCTAGCCAAACGATCGATGTTCGGGGTTTGAATGTCGCTACCGTGAAAGCCGACATCCCCGTAACCGAGATCGTCGGCCAGAAGAATGATGACGTTGGGCTTTTCGGCTGCTATCGAGGAGATGAAAAAGGGGAGAAGAAGAAGGAGGGAAAGGAGAATGATGGGGCGAGGAAACGTCATTGGATTTTGGATTCTTATTAGGAGAGAGTTTTTGTCAACGCTCACAAATACGATGGGATTCTGGCAGGAGCAGGTTTATTTTTAGCGGGGAGATGAGTGGGTATCTGAAAAAGAAGCACAGGCAGCCTGCCTGTGTAAGCAGAGAATACGGAAACAGGCTGGAAGCCTGTTCTACTATTTTGGCCCTTGTCCGGAATTTGGAGGACCGCGCGTCGAGCCGTAACCTTGCCGAAGACTGAAGCGAGTCTTCCTTAACAAACAAAAAGAGCCGCTCGAAATGAGCGGCTCGGTGAAAAATTGAGATCTTATAGAGAGATTAGAAATCCCTCGTAACCGTGAATCGATAAGCCCGTGGAGTCGGCAGATCGAAACGAGCGTAGGCTGGGCCACGTCCTCCGGGAACTTGCCAGTTGGGATCGCTATCAATCGACAGTGAAGGGGCTCAATTCGAAGACATCATCGCCTTCGGTTTCCTGAGCGGCGCCAAAGGGAGCGAGTAGCCATTGCAGGGAAGCAACGGACGCGATCACCAAGTATCGTTTCATATTTGTAGGTGGGTTTCTGTTAGTATTAAGAAATCGTCTCGCACCGCAGCCTACCAAAAAGGGGCCCAGCAGAGAGGAGCGACTAGGGAATGTAGGTATTGATTTAGCCTCAGAAAGTGTCAAAAGCTGGGCAGAACCCATGTTCGAAAACCTCACCAGGGCCTTTCAATACAGTATATCGCTCTGATTTCGCGATAATCGTAGGAATAGCGAGTGATGGATTTTTCTACGAGGAGTGGTCTGTGGCCAAGTCCCGCTATTGCGGAACGAAGGTGATCCTTCGGATCAGCAGGATGATTGGGATCTTTATGGTCACCGAATTCCCATCAAAAACTTGTGCATCAATTCAATGTGTTCGTCGTCATAAAATGCTTTCCCACCGTGATTAGCTCCATGCAAGGGGACAAAACAAACTTCTAAACCGAACTCCTCATACTTTCCCAACAATTCGATAGATTGATTTATGGGCATCTGAGGATCCTGGTCTCCATGAATCATCAGCAAGGGCGGATCGTTTTTATCCACGTGAAAAACGGGACTCGCTTGCTGGGCGACTGAAGGCACATTTTCTGGCTGGCCGCCGATAAAGAGTTCCAGTGCAGGAACGCGAACACTTAGACCGTGCGGTGTTGATTGATCCAGAATGGTTGTCAGATTGCTGGCGCCATAGAGGCTGACAATTCCCTGGATGTCAGACGATTGTTCGCGATTGTCCGTTGCGAATTCCTCCAATTCTTCAACTCCGTTGGTAACACCTGCCAAGGCTGCCAGGTGCCCTCCTGCCGAAGCCCCAAAGATGAATACCCGTTTCGCCCGAAGCCCGTATTCCTGCTGCTTGGCTCGAAGGAATCTTATGGCCGCTTTAATGTCATGCATTTGGGCTGGGAAGCGGGCTTCTCCGCTAAGGCGATACTCAATGCTGGCGACCGGCCAGCCTTTCTCGACGAGGGCCAAAATTGGCGGATTCTCTTTGGATCCTCGTCGCCAAGCGCCACCATGTATCCAAACAATAACTCCGTCTCGAGACTTTTTCAGGGGTGAGTAAACATCAAGCTGGATGGGGCGCCCGTTTACTTGAGCAAAGGGGATATCCTTTTGCAGGTTCCATGGATCCCCGCCCTCGGCAAAATCGATAGCGACCATGTAAGCGCAAATAGAAATCAATGCGACAGGGAATCGAAGAGGCATGTTGTGATTAAACTCATCGCCTCTCGCATGACAATGATAAAGGGGTGCGGTTCGCAAAACGGAATAGGTAGTTTTGTGATGATCTTAGGTAAGGACGGCTGAAAATACCTGAATCCCCCGAAGCGGTCGGCTAGGGACAGCCTACCCTACCATCAGGCAAAACGCGGTTTCGCGAGAAGCTAGAGGCGTCGCCTTGCGGGAAATGCGCAATGCGGTATGCTTACTTGATGATGCGTAGGAGCGGGTTTATCCCGCGATTTGTTTTTCGAATTATCATCGCGGGATAAACCCGCTCCTACAATTGAATCCATTTTCGCCCGCTATGAGCTATCACGCTTCCACCAATAGATCATTGGCGTAGAGCAGTTTAACGAGTTCCACATCGGCGAAATGATTGCCTTTATAGTCGATGATATCTCCGACGAATCGGCCTTCTTCGATTAAGGCCAGGGCGGCAACCAGATCGAGAATCGCTCGATGCCAAGCGGCTTCCAGAGATTTGCCTTTGACGACATGGGTTGGCTCATTGACGTAGCGGTCTCTGGCCGCGATCAAAATATTCTTTTTATTGTATCCAATATTTCGGACATCCGCGAACAGTTTTCCGAATACACGAATGAACATCATTTGTCTCCAGGTAGCATTTGTCCGGGCTTTGGAACCATGGTCAAAGGATTGATTGTTCAAAACAAATTGGATTCTCTGTTGCCCGATCGCATTGTTGAAATCGCGAGCGCAATCTATACGCAGGGACCGGTCTCCCTGATTAGCGGGCAGGATGGTGGTGAATCCACCGTGAGGCGTCGCAATCGTGGCCGGTTGCCTGACCGTAAAGTAGCGGACTTTTCCTGTGCATTTGCTTCGACCGGCATTTCGTAAGGCCTCTACGAGATCTTCACTACCCGCGTCGAACAAAGGGGGATCGCCAGACTCCATTCTTATCAGCAAATTGTCGACATCCGTACCGGCCTTTAGGGCGATGATGTGCTCGACCAGGCGGGCGTAATTGTGAGACGAGCCAGACCTAAGTACGATATTGCTGACGACTTTTCCCGTCGTCCATACGTTGCGCGAGGATACCTTGATGGGTTGAGAGTCTGGCAGATCGGATCGATCGAACCACCACCCTGCCCGTTCGTAAGGCTCCAGTCTGAGCGTGCTTATGCGATTCTTGGCGAAGGTCCCCGGAGCACTAACAGTAACAGGCTCGGCTATGGTCATCGGCGAATCCGCTTCCGGCAATGGATCCTGGTCGCTCCAGTCCTCGTCGATCGGCATTGCTTGGAAATGGTTCAATGCACTCTTTAGCGCGCCCTTTTCGCCGTCTAGTATTTGTCCAAAATCGAAGTCTCGATCCATTGCGGCTCCGTCATCACGGAATCGACGTGGTTTGCAAGCCTTTCACTAATATTAATGACCTGAAGAAATTTTGTCAGCGAAAGTCGGAGAGACTAACATTCGC
>CAZFUD010000226.1:0-6826 GCA_964521705.1 uncultured Opitutaceae bacterium
GGGAGGTATGCTCGAAGGTCGATATTAATGCTTAAAAGGCGGGCTTCGAATCTGACCGTTCCGAACAGGTCTAGGGCGGGTTTCGCGCAGCTCGCTAGGTAAGCGGAAAAGGCGCCCCGGAACAGCGACCTACTACCTTGCTCGACGCTCAGCGTGTCAAGGTTAAAGCTGGAAAGGCAGACGGACCAACAGTGTCGTTCTAAAACCTATTTCGCCGGTCCAAATCGTTTGGTGAGAGGATAGAATATCATGACGGGCCGACCGACGATCATGGGCTCCGGCACATATCCCCAACCACGGCTATCGTAACTATGGCCACTATTGTCCCCCAGGGCCACATAGGCGTCATCGGGCACCGTAATTTCTTCACCATTTCGAAGCAAACCACGAAATCCCGAGGCAGTTTGCCTCGGGTCGCTATTGAAATAGCCATCGTACGGTGGCTCCTTGGAATTATTCTTAGAGAATGCGATCGAACCGGTTGCTGGATTGCCATTAACTAGCAATCTCTCATCTTCGATCTTCATGGTATCGCCCGGCGTACCGGCCAACCGCTTGATATAGTATTTGTCTCCGCTCGCGGACAAATTCCGGATTTCCCCTGTCCGAAAAACAAATCCATCACCCACTTTCGGACGGACGAAGTGGTAGCTCATACGGTCTACGAATAGCTGGTCCCCCGTATGAATATCGAATGAGAGCATGGTATCGCCTTTTTTGAACCGCTTCCCCGTACGAACCAATGCCACCTCCTCAGACCTTCCATCAGGAAGTGTCATACGACCACGTCGAGCGACCTGTCCATCGACGATTCTCTTTTGAATAGCATCCCAAAACAAGGGATCATCCGGAAACCAGGCTTTGCCCAAGATGCTTTCCCCTTGAACTCCATTCATCGGCATGCCTCGGGCCAGATCGAAGTCTCGCGGCACCTTGAAAAGGACCGGCTTTCCACCCACTTCAAATGTATAGCCCACACCTTTGCCCGGGACAATTAAGTGATGGCGCTTGGAAACCGTTGCCGTCGGCAAATCGATGGCGACGCCCGAACCACGTCGGCCCATACGTACCGGGATCAGCAATTCCCCATCCGCGGGAGCATTCATTTCGTATCGGATAGCTCCAAAGGCCAAAAGACGGAGGGTTCGGCTAGCAATACCTGGGGCTTTGTTTTCCTCAGTCCAAACCTCACTGGTCATGCCGATGTAGGTCGGCCACATCGAGTTGGTTGGAATCTTGAAGGGCTTGATGAAAAAAGCGGTGAACCCCAAATAAATGATTAGAAAATACAGGGCGAAGTCCACATTCTCCCCCAGCGATGACTGCGGGTAGAAAGCTCCCCCGACCTTTCTCATGTGATCCTCCATCGCCTCGATCGAGAGTTTGAGCTTACCAGCGTCTGCTGGCTTGGTTTTAACCGCCGCTCGCAACTCGTCGATTCGTCGAGCCAGTTCGGATATTTCTGCGCTCGAGAGTTCGTCCTTGCGGAAATTGTATACCTTATGACCGAGGTAGAGCCAGTTCTTGGCAGCGCTTCGCAGCTTCTTGTTTTCTGATTGAAGAAAGCCAAACATGTTAGGGAGTAGGACGAATCTGGACCGTGGCCTCAGGAATCAAGCAGGTTAAACAATCGGTCTCGCTAACTAGCAATGACAATCTCTTTGAGCATTCGATCCAATTTTGATTCCGATACAGTCAAACATAGCCCGCTAGTCATTTCTCAACACCTTGATAAAGGCATCGGGCGGAATGGAAACGTTGCCAATGTTCTTCATCTTCCGTTTGCCCTCTTTCTGCTTCTCCAAGAGCTTGCGTTTACGAGTGATGTCTCCCCCATAGCATTTCGCTGTAACGTCTTTCCGCATGGCTCGCACATTCTCGCGAGCAACCACGTTTCCTCCAACAGCAGCTTGAACTGCGATTTTGAAAAGATGAGGGGGGATGATCGCCGCTAGTTTCTCGCACAAGTCCTTTCCCTTTTCTCGGGCCTTATCGATATGCACGATAGAAGAAAAGGCGTCAACGGGATCACCGTTCACCAAAATATCCATACGGACCAATTTCGATTCTCGGTATTCGTCCAATTCGTAGTCCATCGACCCATAGCCGCGCGTGATGCTTTTCAGGCGATCGTTGAAATCCACTAAGATCTCGTTAAGGGGTAAATTGGCCACAATCATGAGGCGAGTGTCATCGAGCGTCTCGGTATGGTCGCAAATTCCGCGTTTATCCATAACCAGATTTAGGATATCCCCAATGCAGTCGTTTGGCACATGGATTGTCGCTTTGATAGTCGGCTCGAGAATTCTTTCAATCGCCGAGGGATCCGGCAAATTTATGGGGTTGTCCACCTCGATCGTTTCGCCGCTAGCCTTTTCCACCCGATAGATGACGCTGGGATAGGTGGAAATAATCTCCACATCGTATTCCCGTCGTATCCGCTCCTGTATGATTTCCATGTGCAGCAATCCCAAAAATCCGCACCGAAAGCCAAAGCCCAAGGCCCTAGAACTCTCAGACTGGAAACTGAAAGCGGCATCGTTTAGCTGAAGCTTTCCCATGCTAGCCTTAAGTTTCTCGAAATCCGATGTCTCCACCGGGTAAATACCGGAAAAAACCAGTGGTCGAACTTCCTGATACCCTGGCAGCATTTCTTCTGCCTGACTAGCCGCCTGGGTAATGGTGTCTCCAATCTTTATGTCCGAAACATTCTTGATATTGCAAACGACATACCCCACATCCCCTGCTTCCAAGACATCCGTTTTTTGCATCGAAGGCGTGAATACACCGACCTCTTTAATTTCGGCCCGAGTATTGTCGCTCATCATCACGACATTATCACCCCGTCTAAGCGATCCCGAGTAAACCCGAGCGTAGATGATCGCCCCTCGATACGGATCGTAGACAGAGTCGAAAACCCCAACCCGAGTAGCCGGGTAATCCGCCCAGCGTGGAGGCGGGATTCGCTCGGAAATGGCATTCAGAATTTCCTCAATCCCCACGCCATTCTTCGCGCTGGCCAGAATGGCCTCTTCAGACGGGATAGCTATCAGATCTTCGAGCTGCCGAAGGCACAAGTCCAGGTTGGCGCTGGGAAGATCGATTTTATTGATAACCGGGATGATAACCAAATCCTGCTCCACGGCCAAATTCGCATTCGCCACCGTCTGGGCTTCGACTCCCTGGGCTGCATCGATTAGCAGCAAAGCTCCCTCGCAAGCCGCCAAGCTTCGGGAAACTTCGTAAGAAAAGTCCACATGCCCCGGCGTATCCATCAGATTGAATTGATACAGCTGCCCATCCTTGGACTTATAGTTCATTGTTACGGGATGACTCTTGATCGTAATGCCACGCTCCCGCTCCAAATCCATGGAATCCAAGTGTTGTTCGGTCAGCACACGCTCGGCAACTGTCGCCGTCGACTCTAGCAAACGATCGGAAAGGGTCGTTTTTCCATGATCCACATGAGCGATGATGCTGAAGTTACGTTTATGGTTCGTATCCATTGAAGGCGAAGAACTTGCTCGCTCGATCTCCCGCTTTCAAGCAGGGAAATTCGATTATTCGCTTAAGCGGAGCCTAAGCTGATTCGGTGAATTGCAAATCAACGGACTAGCCGCACTCGACCGCCACCGAAGCAATATCTTCCCAAGTCTCGTAGCTCGAGCAATCCAGGTCTTTGTCGAGCCGCCTTAATTGACCTTTAAGAATCCCATTCACGCCTAGCTCGTAAAACTCGTCGGCTCCATCGTTGGCAGCCGCAGCCATGCAGTCCTCCCAATAGACAGGGGAAAACATTGCCTTGAGGATCGATTCACGAATGGCCTCCGATCCATGAATCGCTTCACCGGTCGTCGTCGAGAACACTTTGTACTTGGGTTCGTTGAAAGTGATCCCGGATAGAAACTTCCGAAAGGGCTCCACCGCTGGTTGCATAAGCCGGCTATGATAAGCGCCCGCAACGTTCAATGGCATAACCCGACGAAACCCTCTGGCTTTCCCATCTTCAACCGCGGCCGCAATTTTTGCGGATTCCCCTGATATGACGATCTGCCCAGGGCAATTCAAATTGGCCATCTCTACATCGTGCTCTTGGCAAAACTTGGCTACCGTCTCCCGGTCGACGCCTATCACCGCGGCCATCGATCCATCAATGGAATCGCAGGCCTCCTGCATCAATCGACCCCGTTCCGCCACGATTCGAAGACCGGTTTCAAAATCGAATACATCCGACACAGCGAAGGCAGTGATTTCCCCCAAGCTCAAGCCCATAGCAATCCGGGCATCCTCCAAATGGCCCTTCTCGTTCAAGAGTCGATACACCACATAGCCATGAGTGAAAAGGGCAGGCTGGCAAATTCCGGTTTTGTTCAGCATTTCCTCGGGCCCTTCGAAGCTGAAATCCGATAGCTTCCATCCAAGGACCTCGTCTGCTCGGTCGTATATATCGCGGGCAGTAGGGCTGCTTTCGTATAGATCCTTGCCCATGCCAACTTTGTGGACGCCTTGCCCGGAAAACATTAATGCGACATTCATAACCTTATTCGCCATCCCATTTGCCCAATGGCTGCAAGCCTTTCCCGAGTATTTCCCAGTCAACGGCTAGCCTCTAAACCTCGGTTTGGTCATCGGAATCGCCAACCTCGGCAGCGTATTCGTCGAGCCGTTTTTTTAGCGTGTTTCGAGTGATTCCCAATATCTCCGCCGCCTTCGCTTGGTTTCCTCCCGTATCGGAGATCGCCCTTTTAATCATGTTTTTCTCGATAAAAGAGAGGATACGTTTCCCCTGAAGCTCCTTCACCTCCTCATAAAGAAAATCAAAGGACCTCTCCAAGGAGTCAGCCTGTTCGACTTCCGTAGCGATCGAGCTTTCTGAGGAATCAGTCAGGCCAGGAAATTCCGGAACCGGGGACAATTCTTTGCCGGCAGGCTCCTTTGCTGGATCATTTGATGCCAATCGCGTCGGACTTTTCTCCAGCACCGTGTCTGGCAAATCCTTAGCCAGAATGATTTCGCCCTGGGCGACGACCGCGCTGTGATAAACGACATTGCCAAGCTCGCGAACATTTCCTGGCCAAGGATATCTCGTGAGAACCGCCATTGCGTCATCGGATAGTCGCGTGGCCTTAGCTTTCCCTTCCCGAGCAAGCTTTTGTAACATGAAGTCGACTATATCCGGTATATCCTCTTTCCGTTGGAAGAGAGATGGGACGCGTATCCGAAAGACGTTCAATCGGTAATAGAGATCTTCTCTAAATTCCTTGCTCCTCACCATCGACTCCAAGTCCTTGTTCGTAGCGGCGAGCACTCGCACATCTACTCGGATGGTCTCCGATCCCCCCACTCTCTGAATCTCCCCCTCCTGCAACACACGCAGAATCTTTGTCTGCGTCGCCAAAGCCATGTCTCCGATCTCGTCCAAGAATATCGTTCCCCGGTCGCATTGCTCGAATTTTCCGATTCGCTGCGATGTCGCTCCCGTGAAGCTTCCTTTCTCGTGACCAAAGAGTTCGCTTTCGATGAGATTCTCCGGGATAGCAGCGCAGTTTACCGCTGTGAACGGGCCATCGGAACGGAGGCTGTGCTGGTAGATGCAATTGGCAATGAGTTCCTTACCAGTACCGCTTTCCCCAGTCACTAAAACGGTCGCGTCGCTAGCCGCCACTTGACCGATTACCTTGAACACCTCCTGCATCGCAGGGGAGCTGCCGACGATGCCTTCCTTATAATCCTCGCTATTTACCTTCTTCTCTTTTTTGGGAGCTGCTCGTAGGTCTAGCGCCGCATGAATCGCGCTTGATGCTAGAGTCAATACCCGCTCAGGGTCGAATGGCTTCATAACGTAGTCGTACGCGCCATACTTCATGGCCTCGATCGCCGTTTGCGCCGTACCGAATGCAGTCATTAAAATGATCTGCAAATTCGAATCTGTCGATCGCATATGCTGAAGCGTCTCCAAGCCGTTGATTCCGCCCATGCGGATATCCATGAAGATCAAATCTGGAGCCGAACCGGCTTTGACCTTCGCAATTCCTTCCTCCCCGCTCGAAGCTGTGTCAATTCGATAGCCCTGACTACCGAGTACCCTACCCAAAGAGTAGCGAATCTCATCGTCATCATCGACAATGAGAATCGTGAACTGACTGTTCTTTATGACTGGCTCGCTCATAGCTCTTCTCCAAATTCCCTAGATCGCCTTCAATCCTGTTGTATGACCGACTGCCTATCCCATAGAAGTAGGGATGCAAATCGAAACGGACTGGCTCCGCAAATTCAGCGATCCAGTCTTCATACTTCAAGCAAGCAAGATATCACTGAGAGAAATAATATCCATTTTCGCCATAGCTTGCCTAATAGCATTTCCTCTGAGCAGTCCCGTCAACGCGTCCAATCCTCTACGTCCCTACGCGGTGATGGAATCACTGGCTATCAGCGAGTGTTCTGGAATCGCCAAAAGCAATCAGCTTGAGGGCGTCTATTGGGTTCACAACGACTCGGCTGGCGGATCTGATCTGTACGCGATCGATCGTTTGGGGAAACTTCTGGCGGTCATTCCCACTTCGATGCCAAACACCGATTGGGAAGACATCGCCACCGACAATGAAGGGAATCTATTCATTGGCGATTTTGGGAATTTCAACAATACCCGCAGAAACTTGGCGATCCACTTTCTAGCGGAACCCGATCTATCGACAAATCCAAGTGATGTAGCGTATCGAAGCTTCCCGTTCGCCTATCCCGACCAAAAAGAATTCCCTCCCAAGCGACGCCTATTCGACTGCGAAGCTCTCTTCTGGGCTGACGGGAGCCTTTTCCTGCTCACCAA
>CAZFUD010000227.1:0-6821 GCA_964521705.1 uncultured Opitutaceae bacterium
TGCTCCAACTCGGCCGTAATCCAATCGATCATCAACTGTCGCTCCCGATTTGATGGCTGGTCATCCGCTTCCGGAGGCATGTCGCCAAGAATCATCACGTCATGCATGTCGTGCCAGGTCTCGCCATCACGACCGTTTACGAAATCCCGATCCAGCGTATCGACCCGCAATCCATTTTCCTGCTCATCCGGTCCATGACAAGAAAAGCAGTACTTTTCGAAAAGGGGCTCCACGTTGTCTTCGTAGGCAAATCGTTCGACGCTCGCGTGCACGAACGAACTGAAATGCCCAGCCATTAAAGCCGAGCAAATGAAGAGCAAATTTCGGAAGCTTGGAAGCATGGATTCAATTCTTGGAGCACACAGATAAGACCAGAAAAAGCGTTACTACGGATTTAACTGATTTCAAATGCATTTGGACAAAAGTAGCAGCGGTCTCGCTTTCTGAACGAGCGAACAGTTGCTTCGCAAAATGTCGCTGCGCGCCACGAAGATCGCTTCGCGAACAGGTTTTGTTTTTAGAGATTATACCTGCTCCCGCTCGCGTGATCCTGCTCACGCAAAGCGTGACTTGATTTCGGCAACGAAATCACTGTTTACTAAGAAAAGTTGTCCCTCCTCTCCCGACGAGGCGGATTCGCTAGGATGTCCCGCTCCACAGGACAAATAGGATGGCTCTCCCACGAATGCTCGATCGCCAATTAGGTTTTAGCGACCTTAATTGAAAGCCTTATTTCCAGCCCCGCTGGATCCTTAATGGTCCCGCGAATGCGGGACGGTGACAGAATCGACGTTCCTACAACTCCGCTCTTTCCGCGGAGAACACGTCGCCAGTCGGCTTTTCCGGTAGCTCACTCTGCCAGGAGCGTATTTTAGCTAAGAGTTCCGCAACCACTTCGGGACGCGAATTCTTCAAATCCTTTTTCTCCAATGGGTCCTGAACTATGTCGTAAAGCTCGAAATAGCTCAGATCGCGGTTCGCCAGCAACTTCCAGTTCTGATCCACCGTAGCATAGGAAACCCAATGATAGGGACGGTTCTCTGGAATCGGCCAAGCCGAGGCCATTATCCAATACAAGGGCTTTTCCCGGATCGGTGCCTTCCTTCCCAATAGCGTATCCATCTGATTAACACCATCTGGACGATAGCCGCTAGGCAAATCCACGCCTGCGATTGCGCAAAATGTGGGTAGCAGATCTACGGCTGAGATTATAGAGTCCGCATCAACCCGCCCCGCCGCGATCTTGCCTGGCCAGCGAGCGATAAACGGGACGCCTATCCCGCCTTCAAAAAGCGTCGATTTGTACCCTTTTCTTCCACCAGTAATTCCTTTGGCAGCGGCGATGTTGTAACCAGCTCCTGTTGCCGTATCGTGCATCAGCCCAAGTTCAGTGCCTCTCGAATCGCGGGCGGGCCCATTGTCCGAACTGAATATCACCAAGGTATTATCCGCTATCTCCAGACGATCCAGAGCATCGAGAACTTCGCCGATCCGATCATCCGCATGGGACAACACAGATGCATAAATATTATCTTTCTCAGGGAGATCCCGAAAGCGCCAACGGTATTTCGGCACCGTGTGGAAGGGAGTGTGGGGCTCATGCAGCCAGAGATTGATAAAGAAAGGTTTCCCGGATCTATGGCTTTTCTCGATAAAGGCCACGGCCTGTTCCGAATCCTCATGAACCGGAATCTGCTCCCCTGCACAATTGAAAGCGCCGTATTCATCATATCCGTACTCTCTTGGCAGCGGGGAATCGGGAATCATATTGTTGGCCAAGTGCCACTTTCCGTAATGGGCAGTTGCGTAACCGCTTTCTTGAAGCATTCTCGATAAAAGTGGGGCTTTCGGATTCAGCCAGTCCGGCATATTGCGCTTCGCGTTGCTGGGAACCCAGGCAAAATGCCCATCGATATTGTATCGAGCCGGGAAATGCCCAGTCATCACTGCAGCTCGACTCGGCGAGCACACCCCGCTAGCGACTGAAAATCGATAAAAGTCAGTGCCTTCGGCCGCGAGCCGATCGATGTTTGGCGTCTTCACATAAGGATGACCGTGACAACTCAGATCCCCCCAACCCCAATCATCAGCGAAGATAAACAGGATGTTGGGTCGATCGGCGGAAAGCGGCAGCAAGCAAATACCAAATAAAACTAGAAGCGGTTTTATGGATACGCCCACTAAATGCCTCCTTCGATTCTGAATTTAACCGGGGAACCATTTGTTGCCTCGAGCAACACCCTAAGGCCCAAATCGCTTCGCTTCGATTGGTCCAAACTGAAGGTGAATTCCTTTCGTCCTTCATTCAGTTCAATCGGCTTCTCCAGATCGGATATTTCTGTTCCGTCCACCCAAAGCGCAAGTCCCTCCTGATGATTGATATCAAGCGTGATTGAACCTGGGGTTTGCACATCGACAAAGCCCTTGGCGAAAACGCGGTCTCCTAAGGCTAAATCGGTAGCAGGCAAATCGCCATTGACCTTGCTGTAAGCGGGCTTCCACGATTCACTTCCCTTCGGTGGATGCGATCCTGTGGCCGCCGCCACTCGCCATTTTCGGATAAAGGGCCTCTCGTCGTTCTGAAAGGGTCCTGGGCCTCCAAGGACGGATAGAAATTTAGCCAAATCAAGAAACTCCTCTCGGCTTTTCAGTTGATCTGCAAGGCCGGCCGGCATGAGCGACGGCACGCTTTGCTTCGATCGGATATTGCCTACAGGGAGTTTAACCTCTTGGCCCAGGGCCGAGTCTTGTATGATAACTTCATTATCATCTTGGTAGACGATCGAACCCATATGCAATGAGTTGTCGGTCATCGTGAATAGCATGTTTTCGTAGTGTTCCGCTATGGAGGCGTTAGGCTCTAAAATCGACTCGATCATGTAGCTTGTCGATGCGGCCGTCCCTACCGCGACTAAGTTTGGTCCAATCGTAGGGCCCACAGAACCGATTCCATGACAACTGATGCAGGCGAGCGATTCGCGCCGGAAAACCGTTTCTCCTCTTTCCGCGTCGCCATAACGATCGACGTCTTGGGCCAGAGACTCCCTATCTTCACCCATTAGAGCGAGACTTAGCGAATCTTTGGAGCTGTCGCTAAATAAGCCCACGAGCTTCTTCGGCAGCTGCCCGGTCTGTCGGTGGTGCGTCGATACGCTTCTTTTTACCTCTGGATGAATGGCAACATCTTCGAGCAATCCTGCTAAAACAGTATCGCCTCTTCGTGTCTTTGTGAACTCCGTCACAAGAGTCACTGGATCCGCATCGAGCGGCTTCTGAGTCAGTACCTCCCCGACCATCGCTTTCGCTTCCTCTAGATCTCCGGCAACCAATCCCGTAACCGCGTGGTAGCGGGTAGCGATGTCGCTTACACTAGCGAGTGACTTCAACGCGTTTATATACTTAGTTCGCCCTAAGTCTCCCAGGGCTATGGCCGCCGCTCTCCTGATTTCGGGAGCCCTACCTCGATCCCTGAGCAATTCTAGGAGTTTGGGTCCAGCCGATGACACCCGCCAGGATCCAAAACTAGACGCCGCATTCACTACGACCGCATCATTAGAGTGGGCAAGCGCAGGCAGCAAAGTGGAAAATTCCCGGGTAGCTTCCAGCTCGGTTCGGGCACCCACTATCCTCAGGCCATCCAAGAGCTCTACGGAAACCGCATCCGACTGTACCGCATTTTTCCCTACAGCATTAATGACCAAGCTTACCAATTTCTCGCTTGGCGTTGAGACGAATTGCCTCTTGACCGCAGAGATTTCGCCACGAGGCGGATCCGGATTGCCTATCAGGGCAATTAAGCGCTTATCGATCCCGATTCCGGCAAACTGTTCCGCGAATTCCCTGTGACCTGCTCTCGCAAAATCCAATTCTCCCTTTTCTATAGCGGGTTCCCAATGCGATCTGAGACCTTTCAAAGTGGAAGGAATCGCCACGTCGATAAATTTGTCGCGCTCGTGATCCAAAGCCATCAGAGCAGCGGGAACCGCTTCCGCTTGGGGAATGAATCCCGCTGACAAGACTGCTTCCATGCGAGCTCGTGGAAAATTGTCCTTAGCAAGCTGGCTTATCATTCCGATTGGATCGGACAATTCATCGTGCCAATAGCGAATCACCCGCGCGCCAGCGGATCGAGCGTGTCCGCTTTTCGAAGACATGACTTTACTCAGAATCGGCTCGCTGACGCGTTCAACATTTTGGCAAGCCCACATAGCTTCGACCAAATGATGAGCGTACTGATCAGCTTCCGGATCCAAGCTTTCTGCCCAATCTTCCACTGCCGTCAGAACCTTGTCGGGATTCCGTTCGCTCAATTCCTTGCGAGTCTGATGGCGCGTCCAAGCCTCTGGACTCTTTAGATTATCTACGAGTTCCTGAATCGGAAGTCCGACAAGCTGCGGCTTTTTCACAAGAGGACGATCTTTGTAGGTGATTCGCCAGATCCGACCATGACTATGGTCCCTTCGAGGATCCCGAAAGTCATGCTGGGCATGATTAATAATGGAATTGTACCAATCGGCAATGTAGATGGCGCCATCGGGCCCAATCTTAACATCCACGGGCCTAAAATTGGGGTGCTTTGACTTGATAATCGGTTCGAGCACATTGGCGCTAAAGCCCGCTCCATCGTCGATGAATTCATATCTGACCACCGTGCGACTTTTGAAACGGCCGGTCAGCAACTGCCCCTGTATTTCCTCGGGCAAATGAGTACCTGTTACAATATCGCCTCCACATTGCTTCTCCGTGGAAATGAGAGGCGGAAGCCGGGTCGGCTCATTCGATGAACCCGATCCGGGAGTCAAGTACATGATACGCGGATTGTTGACCATGAAAGATTGTCCCCAATGATCAAATACATGTCCCCATGGATTTCCTCCAGTTCCTCGAGAGAACATTCTCAGTTCTTGAGTACGTGGATTGAACTGGTAAACGCCGCCGTTGTAATTGCGAACAACCCCATGCTGCGTTTCTACCTGAGTGTGAAGGAAAACGCCCTCCTGGAAGTAAATCCAGCCACCCGGACCACGCCGCCACGCGCTGATCGAGTGGTGATTGTCTTCAATCCCGAACCCCGTTAAAGCCAACTGTCTCACGTCCGCAACATCATCCCCATCCGTATCCTTGAGAAACAACACGTCTGGAGATTGGCCGACGTAGCAGCCACCGTTCGCCAATTCGATTCCGGTGGGCAAGTAGAGCCCATCGGCGAACACCGTCGATTTATCGGCGACGCCATCATCATCTGTATCCTCGAGGATGATGATTTTGTCATTCGCCACGTCGCCTGGCTTTATCTGAGGGTATGCCCAGGAACAGGCCACCCAAAGTCGTCCTTTCGAGTCCCAAACCATATGGACGGGATTGGCCAGCATAGGGTTCGCGGCAAAGAGGTTCACTTCATAACCCGGGAGCAGCTCGAAATTCTCGAGCTGGGAAGCCGGATCGTGATTATTCATCAAATCCAGATCCGCTCCTGCTAAATTGGCCGTACGAATACCGCTTGCGTTCTGACCTAGTAGGCTTAGCGAGCAATAAGCGATAGCAGTGAGTAACGTTAGAAATGCTTTCATAGATTGGGTTCTAAATATATCTAGTTTGTATCCGGAATAATCCGCCATTCTCGGGTCTTTAGCTCGATGCCTCCCTCTAAAGCGGCGTCTTTCTCGTTGGCGAGCGCCTTAAACTCCAGTATCTCGGCAGGTAGAGCCCGTCCACTAGGGGAATTACGGCGCTCTCCCACGATATGGACTTGATTGAGGGCTTTCCAACTGTAGATGAACTGGAGATTCTTGTCGTTTACCGCTTCACGGAAGGCTTCGCCTTCTCGGTGGGCAGGCGAGGAATCGATAGCCACGCCTTCCGCCCATTCGTCGTGAGTAGCGGAGGCGACTCTTTCGCCATCGATCATCAGAACGTATTTTCCTCGCTGCAGGTTCTTAACGACCATGGTATCCCTCCTGGCGTTGAGCGCGGCGGGCAGTTCCCGCTTCGTGGGAGGCGGTAATGATGGGCTCGCTTCTTCGGTAGCCTGAAAACTGATCTCGCGGCGATTCGAGTTCAGTCCAAAAAGAGACAGTCCTCTGGAATCGCTCGTTTTGCCTTCGGCATCGATACTGATCTGCCAAGGCTGATCGCCAATGCCACTTTCGCTCTCGAAAAAGCCATCGTAGAGAATGCGAGATACTACCCAATAACCGTAGTCGCTCAAATGGATACCATTAATCGTTAGAGGAATCGCGTCCGGGACCGACATAAATGCCCGCGTGGGGCCATAAAGATCTACGAAGGGCACGCTCTCATTTGCCGCTACTTCTCGCATGGCATCCGTATATAGTTGGAGCTCTCTATTCCTCTCCTCTAGTCGAGGGGTCAGTTCCCCTAGATCCTCATAAGCGATCGTTGAAACGAGAATTAGACGGACGTCCGATTCGCCGTTGTATTGCTTCCCTCTATGCGAGCCGATGAATGCTCTCAGATCCGTCTTAAAATTTTCGATACCTTTTTCTCCCTCAAATGACTCGCCCATTCCAAAACAAGCGATGATGACATCCGTTTGATGATCCCGCAATGTCGACTCCTCTGTAGGAAAATTTGTTGGACGATCCCGTATCGTCAGCCTATCGCCCGCCCAACCTAGATTGCGAATGGAAACCGGTTCGTCCCGCCAGTGTTGCAACAACAAGGTCTCTAGGTATCCATGGGATCGCAGCTGATCGGCAAAGGTGTTGCCGACGATGGCAATTCGAATACCAGGCAACAATGGGTTGTCGGCTTTCGCCTGCGCCCCCGCAAAAATAAGGGCATAGGCTACCAGGAAAACC
>CAZFUD010000228.1:0-6805 GCA_964521705.1 uncultured Opitutaceae bacterium
CTGAAGCCGTGAATCGGCGCCACTCATTTCAGCATAAAGCGATCACCAACAATCAGAACGAGCCGATGCAGCTTCGCGTGATTCCCGGGCATCGCCGTTTTGGCTTCCTCCACATGCCCCAGCCCTTCGAACCGGAGCTCGGATTCTTCGATCTTTCCGACGATGGGCCTCAGTGGTACACGACGCGCAGCTGGCTGGATAGGGGATTCGCGCCTCGCTTCAACTACGTTAACGGAACAATGGATATCCGTCCCAGTTTCCGGGCTGTATCTAAGATGGTGATCGAGAACCCGGATCCTTCGGTCCCCAAGCCCGACCTGGAAGAGGACTACATGGTCGTTGCTATCAAGCATGGCGGGGTGCCGCACATTCGTATTCATGAAGTGCAGATCGAGGGGCCCTTCTACGATGAATGGCCCACAGCGAGCTGGAAGGCGATTATCGGCGATGAGACGTTCGATCCGAGAAGAACGCGAAAGATTATTCAGAAGTTCGCTACGAGAGCCTATCGTCGACCAGCGACGCGTTCCGAGGTGAACAGCTTGATGGAAGTTGTTTCCGGCCGGATTAAGAAGGGGCATTCTCCTTTCGAAGCAATGAAGGACGGGCTCAAGGCGGCCCTTTGCTCGCCGTCATTTCTCTATTTGGAAGAGGAGCCATTGAAGGCAGATCCGTCTCGCTTGACCGACTATGCCTTGGCATCTCGCCTGTCGTACTTCTTGTGGGGCACCTTGCCGGATGAAACCCTTTTAGGTTTGGCCAAGCAAAATCGCTTGAATCGTTCCGATGTGTTGTCGGAACAAGTCGAGCGCATGCTGGGCGACGAGCGATCGGATCGCTTTGTCAGTGGTTTTTTGGATAGCTGGTTGACGCTGCGCGATTTGGGGGACGCTCCACCGGATCGCAACAAATTCGAAGCCTACTACGAGGGAGATCTGGAGAGCGCAATGCGGAAGGAAACCGAGCTCTATACCCGACACGCCATCGACGAAAACCAGAACGTTTCCTACTTCCTGGATTCAAACTATACCTTTGTGAACGGCCCTTTGGCCGAGCTTTACGGGCTAGAGAAAGTGAAAGGTTTGGGTTTTCAGAAAGTAGCTCTCAATGACCCGAGGAGAGGCGGGCTTCTGGGGCACGCTAGCGTGCTAACGGTTACTGCCAACGGAATCGACACCTCGCCCGTTTATCGCGGTATTTGGCTATTGGAGAATCTCTTAGGAACGCCTCCTCCTCCACCACCGCCAGATGTAGAACCGTTGGACCCGGACATACGGGGCACGAAGACGATTCGAGAACAGTTGGAGAAGCACCGGACTGTCGAGTCATGTAGAGAGTGTCACCGGAAAATCGATCCGCTCGGATTCGCTTTGGAGAACTTTGATCCTATTGGTGGCTGGCGCTCCAATTACGACGACCGCGCGCCTATCGACGCTTCCGGGAAATTGACAGATGGGAGCGGGTTCGAGGACGTCGTCGATTTCAAAAAAATTCTCCTTGAGAAGCAATTCCTATTCAATCGGGCGATTACAGAAAAGATGCTGGCCTATGCATTGGGACGCCGTATCGAAATCATGGATCGTCCAGCGGTTGATGCTATCCTGGCTGATCTTGAAGAGCGGGGTGGAGGATTTCGAGACCTGATCACCCTAGTGGCTACCAGCGAAAGTTTCTCCAGACCGTAAGGAAAAGGGTAGAACAGGCATCCTGTTTGACCGGACATAGCTCGTGAGCCACGACTGGCCTGTGGTTTCAATTTCTGGGTACAGGCAGGATGCCTGTTCTACTCTGTTAAAACTGTGGGCTCTCGGAGATCGCCCGCTACCAGATAGATCCCTACGTCTTCGGTTGAGCTGGCTGTACCAGCTCTTTCCATGATTGTACGCCGATCGACTTGACCTTTCGCTTGTATACCTTGTCGCCGCAAGTGGCGTAGATCGTGTCGAAATTTGGTCCGGCAAAACAGAAATTGGCGACCCGTCCGTTGGGCGTTCTTAGAATAACGCGGGGCCGCCCAGCCGAATCGCAAATCTGGATACCCATTCCCGTGGCGATCCAGACATTTCCAAACCGATCGACCCGTACGCCATCGGCTCTGGCGGAATCTTCAGAATCCTTTTTATGCAGCCAGATGAGGCGTTGCTTGTAGCCGATGGTGCCGTCGGACTGAACCATGTAGCTATAGATCCAGCGAGAGTCATAGTCGGCCACGTAAAGCTGGGTCTGATCGGGCGAAAGAGCGATGCCGTTAGCGAATTTAAGACCGTAGTCTAGCTCATGTTTCTCGCCGTTTGGGCGAATCAGCCAAACGCGGCTACGATCGGATCGCTTGCTAGCATTACTCACCGGCTCCGTGATGTACATGTTGCCGTTGATCGCTATTACAATATCATTTCCGCGTATCCCCGTAGCCACGACTTCCTTGTTGCCGTCTTCATCAAAGGCCCAAACTTCTTTGGCATTGGCGGCCAAAGCGTAGCGCCGACCATCGGGTCCGTAAGCCATTCCGTTTGCTCGCTGCGTATCGCTCATCCACTCGCTCACCTGGTCGTTTCTATCGATATGGTAGGTTTTGCTGTATCGAAGGTCATTGAAGTAGACCTCGCCTGTGGGAGTAGCGACCGGACCCTCGGTGAAGCCGTAGCCTTCACCAATGAGTTCCCACCGCTCATCTGACAGGACCGTTTGACCCAGCCAACGACCTTGACTGCCGTGATTCTTGGGTAACTCAGGCCAATCTTTCCAAAGCCACCGCATGGCGTCTGGAAATACGGATGTGGCATGCTTTTGGTTGTGACCACCGTTGCCCCAGGCGTGATTCACTTCATAGCCTGCGAACTCTAAAGATCGTTGCATAGTTTGGTTGCCAATCCACCAATCGCCGACGTCGAGATTGTTGTCATTGCTGCCTCCTTGGAGAAAAACCCTCAGCGGCATTGGCTCTACTTTCCGAATCAGGCCCGCGATTTGCTCGCCACCACGCATGGCGATATAGGTACCGACTCCGGTAAACACTCGCGAATACCATTCCGGATGCAGAAACGCTGCGGTGAAGGCGGCAATGCCCCCACTGCTATTCCCGGCAATCATGCGATCCGTGGCTCGCTTGGATATTCGAATATCATGCCCATTGCTCGTTTTCAATCGCTCGACTGCGGGCAGCAGATCTTTTTGCAAGAACTGGGCGTAGCTATCGATGACACTATCGTATTCGTAACTCCGATTCAAGCGATCGACTTGTGTGTCAGGATCGTCGATGTGGTGACGTCCGTGAGCGGCGAAAACGCCAATTGTCACCGGCATGTCACCTTTATGAATCAGATTGTCGAATACGGTTGTCGATTCATACTTGATGCCGTCTTGGCAAACGAACAGGCAGGCGGGCTTTGATCCATCGTACTGGGCGGGGACGTAGACCCAAATTTTGCGGGATGTCCCGGGAAACACTGTGGAATCGTCTAGCTGGAAGGTCAGGATTTCTCCTTTAGGCACCCCTGGCTTTTCCACCGAATCCGGATGGACGGGCCAGTTTTCTTGAGCAGTGGCAAATGACGGTATTGCGAATGCAAATAGAAGAATCAGGAGAGCTTTCATTTTGAGGTTCTAAAGAATCGATATCCAGTTTGCAGAAGCTTTGGCAGGAGGACCAGGGGTTCTCGTCAGCTGCCGGTGTACTCAACTTGAATGTCTTGGGTAGCGGACCGGTCGACAAAGATAGCTCGTTTACCTTGGGTGCCTTCGTGAGGAGATCCCAAGGCAGGAACTGGGCTCTCATTCACAGCGGTATCGATATTTTCCACACGCAGACAAAAATGGTGTAAGCCGGATCCATTCTTTTCGATCCAATCCTTTAAGGGATGATCGTCGGTCATCGGTTCGACGAGTTGCAGATGCGTGTTTCCCATGTCTAGATGCGTTAGCTTTACAGTTCCGTCGTTGACGATTTCGGAGCAGACGACTGGGAAACCGTATTGGTCCCTCCAGAGCTCGAGAGCCCTGTCGGTGTTTGGAACAGCGATAGCGAAGTGGTCAAGTCCTTGATGTTTCATTGTGTTCGTGGGTAATTATTAACATCGCTGCGCTAGTTGTCCCTTGCGGACCAAAAAGGTGTCTTCGTGATGAGAAGACAATGGGGTGTTT
Organism: uncultured Opitutaceae bacterium; assembly: GCA_964521705.1. Lineage (GTDB taxonomy): Bacteria > Verrucomicrobiota > Verrucomicrobiia > Opitutales > Opitutaceae > Pelagisphaera. The sequence continues at coordinate 4,141 of CAZFUD010000228.1, forward strand.
TGAGAGGTAGGGAGGACCGGCTCGGTCCTCCGATGGAGAGAAAGGTGTTTTTTCGGAGGACTGAGCCAGTCCTCCCTACCAGATGATTGCACCTAGCTGTCACAGTCACAGTTTTTCGACCTCTCCGGAAGCATCGGATCGATAGCAGGCTTCTACAAGAGCGATGGTTTTCAGATAGTCTTCGCCGGTGCTTTCGAAATTTTGATCGCTTAGTATCGAGTCAACGAAGTGCCTTTGTAGGGCGTATACGCAACCGCCAGCGAATTCCGCTATGTTGTGGATGTATTTGATGGGCCGTGGGTCCTCTCCCAATTGTTTGAGAGTTAATGAACCATCGGTATCGAGTTCGATATGGCCTTGGCTTCCGTCCACGCGAACGGTTCCGAATGTATAGCGGGGATTCTCGCATACGGCTTCATTGTAGCGGCTGGAATCGAGGATAGCGGTGGCTCCGGATGCGAATCCAGCCACGACTTGCCCGGCATCTTCACCGGCGATGTCCGGATTTCGTTTCTGAAGGCGGGTGTAAATGGTTTCGATTTCACCGCCCAAATAACGAAAAGTATCCAGAAAATGGACTCCTGTTTCATAAATGAGCAATCTCGGATAGTCGCGAAAGAACGGCTGCCTGGCCATGTAAGCGTCCTTTTGCCAGCCATCGCCCATGCGCATGAGCACGAAGATGGAGTGAAGATCGCCGATAGCCCCGGAAGCCAGCTGTCGCTTGATTTCCCGATACCAAGGTTGCCAGCGCCAGTTCTCGTGCACCATAAATCGAACACCAGCCTTATTGGCTATTCCAACGATCTCTTCGCTTTCCTCGAGACTAGGAGCGAGGGGTTTCTGGCAGATTACATCCACACCTCTTTCGGCGGCCAGGAGAACTGCTTCCTTGTGCGTTTCTGGCGGCGTGATAATATCTATAAAGTCAGGTTTAAGTTCATCGAGCGCTGTAGCGAGTTCGTCCCATCCGAATACTCTAGGAATTCTGTAAGCGTCGGCGACTTCTTGGGCTCGATCGACATTGCGATTGCAGGCGGCAAGGATCTCGATTTCTGGGATTCGAGTCCATGCTTCGTATTGGAATCGACTGAAGTAGCCGGCCCCGACGCAAATTCCTTTTAGGGTACTCATAAGATCTTCTATTGAGCGAATGGTGGATTGCCGTTGAATGCGAGGGCTCGGACGGGGGCTCCGTCACCTTTAGCTAGCTTGAGAGGGAGAGCCATGAAGAAGACGGTGCGGTCGAGTTTTTCCAAGTTGCAAAGTCCCTCTACGATCGTGATCCCAGCCCCTAGAAGAATTTTATGGATACGGTCGACTTCCTCGAGATCGTTGACGTCCGCAACCGAAGGGGCTTCCGTGCCAATCAGCTTTACCTTCTTCTTGACTAGCCACCCCGCAAGTTCGTCGCTAATTCGGGGAAGACCATCCCGGTAGATGCTGGTGTCTGCAAGATGATGGCTCCAACCCGTACGCAAGATTAGGCAGTCGTTGGCTCCGATGGACTTAGCCACGTCGCCAAGGTCCTCCGGCACAAGCCATTGACGTGGTTGCGTATTCACGATATCAGCTACCCAGGCTTTACCCATAAATGCGGTCAGCGGCATTTCGTCGATAGTTTGATCAGAGGCTTCGAAGTGTAGTGGGGCGTCCGCGTGAGTGCCCGAGTGCGAGTAAATCGTCCAATTCGCCGCATTCCAGCCATCGTCTTTAAGCGTATTGGCGATCGACATACTGATGCCGCGGATTCCAGGTGTCGCTGTGAGGGTTAGGTCGATGGGATTCATGAGTATTAAAAATCGTGCCGCTTACGCATTGCCAATGCGTCTAGAAAAAGGCAGGGAGGACCGTCCTCCCTGCCGATGAAACAATGATAGGAGCTACTTCGTCAAGTAGGTTGGATTGTTTTTGGCTGTAGTTCGAACTCATGAAATTATAGCTTGGCGATGATGCGCTTAGTCATCGCAGAGGTCGAGAGCGATCCGCCGAGGTCCACGGTACGATTTTCCAAATCGAGAAGGGATTGGGATACCGCGTTTTCGATCAAGCGAGCTCCAGCTTCACCTTGATTGTCATCAAGCCATCTTAGCATCAGAGCGCCGGAAAGAATGGTAGCGACCGGATTGGCGATCCCCTTGCCAGCGATAGTTGGGGCTGAACCATGTGAAGGTTGGAAAACTGCGTAGTCATCGCCAATATCGGCTGAGGGCGCCATCCCCATGCCGCCCACCAAACCTGCCGCTTGATCCGATAGAATATCGCCGAACATGTTCTCCGTTACTATCACGTCGAATCGAAACGGGTCTTGCACGAGAAACAGGGCCATGGCGTCTACGTAGACGCATTCCGTTTCAATGTCAGGGTAGTCTGTGGCTACTTCATTGAAGACTTTTCTCAAGAAGGCCATGGATTGTAGAACATTGGCCTTGTCGACCAACGTGACTTTCTGACGTCGATCTTTGGCGATCTTAAATGCCGCTCGGCAAATTCTCTTGGCTCCGTGACGCGTTATGGTCATTGTATCCGTAGCGACATCACGAATGTCTCCAAGATCGGCTAGTCGAGTCGAGAAGAGACCTTCACAATTTTCCCTCATAATGACAAAGTCGATCGTCCGATCTTGGGCGACTTGAAGCGGCGAGTGTTCTGGATGGTATAGCTT
>CAZFUD010000229.1:0-6722 GCA_964521705.1 uncultured Opitutaceae bacterium
TTTAAACATGGCCTCTGCCATCGTCAATGGCGACAGCCTATTCGGAAAATCGCATTTTCGACAGGGGCAATTCTTCCGCCTAGATATTGAAACGGGCGAAGTCATCTGGCGTGGACCGTCACGTATGGGTGAATATGCTACTTTCCTATCTGTCGACGACCAAGTTGTCATCCTCAAGGATGACGCCACCCTGGAGATCATCGACGCCAATAGTCAATCATACGACCCAATCATTTCATACGAAATCGCCGAAAGCCCCACTTGGGCCGCCCCCGTTCTATTGAAAGACGGATTTCTCATAAAAGACCGAACGAAACTTTTCCGCTGGCGCTTCGAATAGCTAACCGGTTCTATTCTTCTAAGTCTCCAAATCGGTTTCTATGAAGAATATTCCTGCCGTATTCGTTAAACTTTGTACTGCGCTGTTTCTTGGAAGCGGCGTTTACGCCGGCGCCCAAGAGCAAGAGCGGTACAATGTTCTGTTCATCATTTCCGATGATCTGACTTACACCGCCCTTTCATGCTATGGAAATACCGTTTGCCATACGCCCAATATCGACAGGCTCGCAGAAACCGGAACGCTTTTCACCAAGGCTTATTGTCAAGGGACCTATTGCGGCCCCTCCAGAGCCTCCTTCATGACCGGCTACTATCCGCATGCCATCAACGCCATGGGATACAAAAATCCTCGACCTGAGATAGGCGACCGGGCGACCTGGTCTCAGCATTTCAAGAATCACGGCTATTACACGGCTCGCGTCAGCAAGATTTTCCACATGGGAGTTCCCGGGGGAATCGAAGAAGGCGGCCATGGAGCAGACGACGAGGCGTCTTGGACAGAACGCTTCAACAGTCCCGGCCCCGAGTGGAAAGCCCCTGGAACTGGGGAGACATTGGAAGGGAATCCAGACGGAACCGAACCCGTCAAAGGCGGAAACACTTTCGTTGTAGTCGAGGCGGATGGCGATGATCTGGTCCATTCCGATGGCAAAACCGCAGCCAAGGCCGTCGAGCTCATTAAGCAACCCAGAGACGAGTCCTTCTTTATCGGAGTAGGATTCGTTCGTCCACACGTCCCATTTGTCGCCCCAAGGGAATACTACGAGGATTTCCTTCCCTATGATAAGATGGTTCTACCGGAGAAACGGCCGGGCGATTGGGATGATATTCCCAAACCGGGGATTAACTACAAAACCAGCGTCAACATGAAGATGGATATTCGCCGTCAGAAAAAGGCGGTGGGTGGCTACTATGCCTCTGTCGCCTTCATGGACCGCCAAGTCGGCAAAGTGCTCGACGCCTTGGAAGCCTCAGGCCAGGAAGACAACACCATTGTCATTTTCACTAGCGACCATGGCTACCACCTTGGTGAACACGACTTTTGGGCTAAAGTTAGCCTGTTGGACGAATCGTCCGGTGTCCCTCTCATAATTCGTGTTCCCGGACAAAAGCCAGCAGTGTGCCACTCGCTAGTCGAGTTGCTCGATCTCTACCCTACACTCTCGAAACTTTGCGGCCTTCCGGAACAAAGCCGCCTACAAGGCAAAGACATTTCACCAATGCTCGTGAATCCTGAATACAGTGCTCGAGATGCCATCTTCAGCGTAGCTCCCATGCGAAAAGGCTTTCTGCTGCGAACCCATCACTGGGCTTACATCCAATATGAAGAAGACGCATCGAGAGGTATTGAGCTCTTCGATACCCGTAAGGACCCCGGCCAATTTAATAATTTGGCATTAAATCCTGAATACAAATCTATCGTCAGTACGTTTAAAGCTCGAATGGCAGGCAAACTAAAAGCGGTACGCGACAACGATCTATAAATTTCGCCTATAGATGAGCGAGCATTCCAATCAAGCCATTTACGACATAGCCATAATCGGCGGAGGTATAGTCGGAGCAGCGACCCTCTACAAACTTCAGGAGAAATACCCTGAGCAGAAATTGCTGCTACTGGAAAAGGAAGAACGCTTAGCCGATCACCAGACGGGGAACAACAGCGGAGTCATCCATTCCGGGCTCTACTACAAACCGGGCTCCGCAAAAGCCGAAACTTGCGTTGATGGGCGCAAGCAACTGGTCGCATTCGCCGCCAAGCATAATGTGGCCCACGACGTTTGCGGGAAAGTCGTCGTCGCCACCGAATCCAGCGAATTGCCCTTTCTCGACAAGATATTCTATAATGGGCTAGCCAACAATACCGAAGGGATCGAAAAGATCGATAGCCAACGAGTTAAGGAAATCGAACCGTTTGTGGAGGGGATAGCCGGCATTTGGGTTCCTTGCACCGGTATTATCGACTTCCGGGGCGCTACGGAAAAAATGGTCGAGTTGGCCTTGGCCAAGCAACCTGATAGCGCTCTCCGCTTAGGTGAAGAGGTAGTAGGATTTGAAGACGATGGGTCTGTTTGCCGCATAATGACCAGCAAGCAAAGCTACTTCAGCAAGCGCTTGATCGTTTGCGCCGGACTGCAATCCGACCGGATGGCCAAGAAAGATCGTATCGAACCGGACATGCGTATTGTCGGATTCCGAGGCGACTATTATGAATTGACTGATAGAGGAAAGCCTAAGGTGAAGAACCTGATCTATCCCGTTCCCAATCCCGCATTCCCCTTTCTCGGGGTGCACTTCACGCGAATGGTTGATGGCGAGGTGGAGTGTGGACCCAATGCCGTTTTCACTTTCAAACGAGAAGGCTACGGCAAAAGGGATTTCGATTTCCGGGACTCCATGGACGCCCTAACCTACGCAGGTACCTGGAATCTTTTTATGAAGCACTGGAAATTCGGCATCGATGAATACCGAAGAGCGTTTTCCAAGAATCTATTCCTGCAGAGGCTTCAAAAGCTTATCCCGAGCCTGGAAATGGACGACATCAGGCCCGGCAGAAGCGGTGTCCGAGCCATGGCTCTAGGGGAAGACGGAAACATGATCGAAGACTTCAAGATCGAGTACAAAGATAGGAGTATCCACGTTTTGAATGCTCCTTCCCCTGCGGCTACAGCAAGTTTATCAATCGGCGACAAGATAGTCGCTATAGCGGAATCCCGCTTCCGCATAAATTAGCGGTCCAAGGTACATAAGGCTTTAAACTTCCGCTTCAGGCATAGCTTTTGATCTGCTGCCAAGAAAGCTCATGGGGCAGTCTCCCCAATTTAAGCGAAACGGTAGCGGCCAGGCCTGCAGCTTCGCCCATCGGCACGGCATTGCCGGTGACTCGATAGCTTGAGTGGGCGATAAAATCACCGCTGATACAACGTCCAGCCATAAGAAGACCATCCACATCGGCAGCCACTAGCGACGGATAGGGAATGTCGTAGGGCTTCATTCCAGTCTTCTTGAATTCCCGGTTTACTTCTTTGTTCCCGTGCTCATTGAGGGCGTGTACATCTATCGGATACGCGCTCTGGCAAACCGCTTGCTCGTGACGCAGCCCGCGGGTCAAATCCATGGCAGTGATTTCGTACCTTCCTTTGATACGTCGAGCCTCTCGAATTCCGATTTGCTCGGCCGTGGCGACCACTGACAGATCTTTCCAAGGTCCCCCAAGCTTTCGCATGCCCGCGACAATATTATGAATCTCCTGGCGGGCTCGAATAGTCGCGTCGGTTACGGCGTTGGCATCGAATGCCGAAACTCCATATTCATGATTCGTCATTATGGAATAAATACCGCTATGCAAATGCCGCAGCGTAGGAGCGCGGTAAGATGGATTAATGCCGTGATCCTCCATTAATTCGAGAAGCCTGACCTTGGCCTCTTTCCCCGTCTCGCGAATATACGGCCGTATCGAGTCGGGATCCACGCCAGTCAACAAAGCCAGCATGGACATTGGTTGACAGACGCAGTCATCGCCAACGCCTACTTCGAAATCGCACCCTGCCTGGGCAGCAAGGTCCCCATCACCCGTGCAGTCGACGAATCGATCTGCTACCCAGGCTTCCCGACCCGATTTCGACTCAGTCAAAATGGCGGCCATGCGATTTTTCTCGTCCGTTATAGCTCCTACCAATCGAGTATGGAGACGAACTTTGATTCCTGCATCTACGCACATCGCTTCCAGGGTCATTTTAGCGATCTCTGGATCGTAAACGGTGCCCTTCCAATCTTTGGCAATCGAACTACCCCGTTTGGAAAATTCATCGAGTATCTCCGCCATGATTCCGGTCTTGTTCTCCGTATCCAGTATCTTGGTCAGAAGTCCCGTCGTCCATACTCCGCCTAGACAGCCTGCCACTTCAATGAGCTGAACGTTGGCCCCAGTTCGCGCTGAAGCCAGGGCAGCCGCAATTCCCGCGGGACCTCCACCGCAGACGATCACATCAGAACGACCAACTACAGGCACCTCCCTCTGCGTTTCCGCTAATTGGTCGACCGATGGTGAAAGTTTTCCGCCCGTCCGCAAGATATGCCCTCGCGTTAGATCGCGTTGAGGCCCGGCAGCCTGCTCGGCTGCCATCGAATCAGAACTAAATTTTAAAATCGAGCCACTGACGATAGTCGCCGCCCCAGTTTGCTTTATGAACTTACGCCTGTCTGGTAAATTCGGTTTACTCCTGCCTTCCGACTCTTTCAAAACTAACTCCCAGTCGCTCGTTTCAAAACAAATATAGTTGTTTCATAATTATACACCCCCATAGCCTCTGAACAAGCCTTATTCAAATCTAACTCTGCCAAACGCGTCGAATCGGAAACCAGCTTCAGACAAATTCAAGCCGGCTCCAATGAACCGAAAACGCTTTCTAGAACTTACACTAGCTGCATCGATTCTATCCGCGGCTCGTCCCGCGCTAGCAGCCGGACGCAGGCCTCGCGTTATTCTACGGTCTTCTTGGCAGACCGTCAATATCGGCGACATCGCCCACTCCCCGGGCGTGTTGACCATCTTGGAAAAGCATCTGCCGGAAGCCGAAATCATACTTTGGGCCAGCGACGTCGGGCGCGGTGTAAGCGAGATGCTGCTAAGACGATTTCCCAAACTCCAAATCACAACCGCGGGCGGGAATCGCCACACACTCGAACGAGAAAGTGAAGTCCACGAGCTTTTCGACAGCGCTGATTTCTTTCTTCACGGATCAGGCCCTTGGCTCGTCGCCCAACGCCACGTTGATCAATGGTTAAGCATGACCAGCAAGCCTTTCGGCGTCTACGGCATTAGTCTTCCAGACTCGCGCTCCGACAAAACGATCGTCTCGCTTCTAAGTGAAGCTAGCTTCGTGTTCTTTCGCGATTCAGTTTCGCTCGAGTTGGCCAAACGCAAAGGTGTCGCGTCGCCCATAATGGAATTCGGTCCAGATGGAGCCTTCGCTTTCGATATACTCGATGATGAAGCAGCCAAGGAATTTCTCGTGTCGAACCGCCTCCAATCAGGCCAATTTCTCTGCGTAATCCCCAGATATCGGAACACGCCATACTGGGAAATACCGGGTCGAGAAAGACCCGAGGACGAATGGCGCGAAACTCACATGAACAACCAGCGTCTGGTGGAGCAAGACCTCTCGCCCTATCGCAAGGCGATCATAGAAGTAGTCCGGCAAACGTCGATGAAGATACTCATTTGCCCAGAGGACATGACCCAAATTCGCCTAGGGAAAACCTTTCTCTTCGATCGGCTTCCGGACGACGTGAAACGGCGCGTGGTCTGGCGAGACCGCTTCTGGCTTCCTGATGAAGCCCTCAGCGTCTACATGCAATCCGCTGGATTGTTCGGGCTGGAGCAGCACTCGCCCATCATGTGCATTGGAAACGGAATCCCAGCCTTTGTTGGTCGCTTTGCCGAGCAGACCAGCAAGGGCTTCATGTGGAAGGACATCGGTTTGAGCGAGTGGCTCTTCGATAGCGATTCGGTACTCGACATGGAACAACTCGGGCCACGAGTGCTCGACCTCGCCAAGCATCCTGAAGAATACAAGCAGAAGGCCATCGCCGCAAAGGCCGTAGTGGAACGAAGGCAGGCGCAGACCATGAAAGTAGTTCGGGAAATTTTGCAATCGCGTCTGTGAGTAATCTATCTGCTCCAGTTTTCCTTACTGGACACTTCCCAATTCTCCTGTGACTTTTTCGAGCTTTCGGAAAGTGGACTATATCAAACCAGCCAACTTGCTTCATGATTTTCGCGCTCTCAATTGGCGATCGTGCGTTCGCATCCTATTTCTACTATCGTTTTGCGAAACCCACCTCTGGGCCCAATCCACGGACGCTAGGGCCCGACAGATTGAAGTTATCTTGATCAATCAGCCGATTTCCGTCGATGGCGTTCTGGATGAATCGGCCTGGCAATCCGCTCCCTCTATCGGCGACCTGATTCAAAGGGAGCCCGACACCGGTCAAGCCCCATCGGAAAAGACCGAGATCAAGCTACTCAGGGATAAGAACAATCTCTACGTAGGCGTCGTCGCTCACGACGCGGAGCCTGAAAAGATCGTCGGAAACAACATGACTCGAGATGCTTCGACGCGGAGCCAGGACACTATACAATTCCTCCTGGACACCTTTAGAGATCGACGCAATGCCTACTACTTTGCCACAAATCCGAGCGGAGCTCTTATCGATGGGCTCGTCTTTGGCGACCTCAATCTAAACACTGATTGGAACGCCATCTGGGACCTGAGAACGGTCAGGTCAGAAACGGGTTGGGTCTCCGAATTCGCTATCCCATTCAAGAGCTTGAACTTTCCGGTAAACGAGGACGTCTGGGGATTTAATATTTCTCGTAAGAT
>CAZFUD010000230.1:0-2621 GCA_964521705.1 uncultured Opitutaceae bacterium
TCAATACGTCCAGGCTAACGAAAGCCATGGCTCAGTTTGGGTAACTCGACCATGTCCTCCTTGTCTTGATTTCTTTATTTCCTTAGCGGGGGCGAGTAAGCCCTGTTAATCCATTTACTTGGACCTCGGTCCGGGAGGCATGTGGTTCATCAAGTACCAGGTTTTGGTCTTCAGGTTGTGGGCGTTGCCTTGGCCATCGCCAGCTGATTTGATGGAGTGGGTGCCGCCGGTGTAAGGTACCGCAGTGAACTGCTTGTTATTCTTGATGAGGGCTTGCACGAGGTTTTCGAAATTCTGGTAGTGGCAATTGTCGTCTTGGGTGCCATGATAAATCAATAGGTGGCCCTTGAGTCCTTCCACATGAGTGATGGGCGATCCGTTCTTGAATCCCTCAGGATTATCCTGCGGCAAGCCCATGTAACGCTCTTGGTAGATTGTGTCGTAGAGAAGCTGATCGCTGATGAAGCCGCCGGCCATTGCCAAACTGTAAAGATCCGGATACCGGAAAAGCAGGTTCAGGCTCATGGATCCGCCACCGCTGAAGCCGGTTACTCCAATACGGTCAGGATCCAGGTAGGGCCGTTCCTCAAGAAGCTTGCGAACCGCTGCAGACTGATCCTCAGAGGAGTAGATGCCGATATTGTGGTGGAGAAAATGTCGCCATTCCCGTCCTAGCGGAGTGGAGGTTCCGCGATTGTCGATAGAGATAATGATATATCCCTTCTGAGCCAAATACTGGTACCACAGGTTGCCTCGCCAAACATCCCTGACAGTTTGCCCTACTGGCTCGCCATAAACGTATAAGAGAACTGGATACTTTTTAGACGAGTCGAAATTGTAAGGTTTTATGATGTAGGCGGGCAACTCCACGCCATCGCCGATGTTGATATTGAAAAAAGAAGTTTGCTGGAAGTTGCCCTCATGCATTTTCGTCCGAGCTTCACTGTTGTCCTGGGAAGTATGAATGGCACGATGGGATGGTAGTTCGACTAGATCGTAAACCGGAGGCGTGTTCGCATTGGAGAAACTATGAAACGCTCGGCTAGAGTCACCGGAAAGTCGATACGCATGAGTTCCTTTTTGGTTAGCCGGGCTCAGTTTTACCGCGGTCCCCATTCCGTCGACCCTCTCTCGGAAAAGATAGCGTTGAGCAGGATTCTCTGGGGAAGCAATGAAGTAGAGCCAACCATTTTCGACGTCGAATTTCACCAGTTGGATTACGTCGTAATTCCCCTTTGTGATAGGCGTCATCGATTTCCCATCGCGAGAAACGCGGTAGAAACGTCGCCAGCCTTCTTTCTCGCTCTGCCAAAGGAAAGTCTGGCCATCGTTAAACCATGTCATGTGATTGTGAACATTGATCCAGGTATCGCTTTTTTCTTCGAAGAAGGGGACCAATTTCTTCGATTTCACATTCGCCATCCAAAGCGTACTGTGATTCTGGCGACGATTCATGCGTTGGAAAACGAGTTCTTCTGAACTATCTGCCCAGGCGAATCGTGGAATATAGCTTTGTCGGGGATCCCCGGGCAGATCGTCCAGCCAACGCGTTTGTGCTCGAGATGAATTGGTGACACCAATCCGAACGGCGGAATTGGTCGTTCCCACCTTGGGATAGGGCAGATGCATCACTTCAGGATATCTGCCCGCCAGATAATTGGCCAGCTGAAACTCGCCGACTCCTTCGGTATCGAATTGCAAGTAGGCGATGGACTTGCCGTCGGGGCTCCATTGGAATGCGTCGCGAATTTGGAACTCCTCTTCGTAGACCCAATCAGTGGTACCATTTATGATGGTTTCTTTGTGCCGTGACGTAAGTTTTCTGATACGTCCGTTTTTTAGGTTCTCGACATAAATGTCTCGATCCTGGACGTAGGCTACTCGTTTCGAGTCGGGCGAAAACTTGGCAAACATGAGCGTTGAAGGCTCAAAGTTGGGGCCCAGCTGCTCCAGTGTTTTAGTTTCTAGATCCAGGACCCAGTAGTCTCCGCGGGAATTTACCCGCCACACTTTCTTGGTATTGGTGTAAATGAGCAATTTAGTTTCGTCGGGCGACCAAATAAGATTCCGCTGGTTTGCCAGATACAGTGGTTTCTCCTGCCCTTCGGGAACCAAGGATTCAGCAGAAAAGAGAAGCGTTTTCTCGTCGGTTTCCGGATTCCAGTCGAAGACGTCCTTGCCACCCTCTAGAGCCTTCGATTCTTCCAAGATCAAGCAACTGGCTCCGGTAGGACGCCAAGCTTGCTCAGCCTCTTTTTTGACGGGTAGGGCTTTTTCGTCTATTACCTCTTGTAGTGTGAACAACCCGGGATCTTCGAGGGCTTCCGGCGTTTCTTCCCACTGGGGTGAAGTGGCATTGGCGAAAACTGTTGAGATGGGCATAAGAATCGAAAATGGAAGCAAGTTTAACGACCTGCTATATTTAATTCTGATCATAGTCTTTAGGGTCGGTCTCTGTTGAAGGAAGTTGATGGTAGGAGGGTGTCGAGACAAGGCAATGTGGTACGATGCGGACCGTAGGAGCCCCAATATGTCGGGGAAATAGTTATTCATTAATCCATATCAAAATCGCAGGATAAACCCTCTCCTACGCTCGGCTACAACTTAAGTTGATACTGATG
>CAZFUD010000230.1:2631-6718 GCA_964521705.1 uncultured Opitutaceae bacterium
CAAAACTGCGGGACCACAACTTTACTCCTTAAGTGGTCACGCAATTACGAGAAGATCCGCCGCCACTTAATATGCATGGGGCTAGCCCTGAAGAGCTTTATTTTGACATAAATGACAAAAGGGACGACCGTTCCCGATAGCCCTTTTGGGGATGACTTATCTTTATCAGAAAAATGGAAACAGCAAAACAAGATGGGAAATGGAGCGGCGTCTTCCCAGCCGCAACGACGCAATTCAAAGAGGATGGGTCGCTCGATATTCCGGAGACGCTCAAGCATCTGGATGCGATGGCGGAGGCTGGCGTGCACGGATTTGTGATGATTGGCACGGTCGGCGAGAATTGCTCGCTGGAAACAGCGGAAAAACTGGAGGTTTTGAGCGCTACGGCCGAGCATTTTGGCGGGAAGATGCCGATTCTGTCGGGAGTTTCTGAATACACTACTGCCCAAGCCTGTCACTTTGCGACCGCCGCCAAGGAGACCGGGATCGATGGATTGATGGTTCTGCCAGCAATGGTTTACAAAACGGACGAACGTGAAACCATTGCCCATTTTCGATCGGTAGCCTGCGCGACTGATCTTCCAATCATGATTTACAACAACCCCGTTTCCTATGGGGTTGATATCCAGCCGGAAACCTTCGTGGAGCTCGCGGATGAACCTCGTTTCACGACGATTAAGGAATCCTCGGATGATCCGCGTCGGATTACTCGCCTGCGCAATCTTTGCGGAGATCGGTATCAACTGTTTGCGGGCGTAGACGATTTGGTCTTAGAGAGCCTTGTCTTGGGAATCGATGGTTGGGTATCTGGCTTGGTGAACGCCTTTCCTGCCGAGAATCGACTGATTTGGGATTTGGCTCAAGCTGGGCGATTCGAAGAAGCCCGAGAAGTTTATCGCTGGTATTCCCCGCTCCTTTATTTGGATACGCTTCCAAAGCTGGTCCAATACATCAAACTGGCAGCTGCTGAGTGCGGCTATGGATCAGAGATGACGCGGGCTCCGAGGCTGCCCTTGGTTGGCGAGGAACGGGAGCGCATATTGGCCATCATCCGTAAAGGAATCGAAACGCGCCCGGACATAAGGAGTTTTGAGACTTAATGGGCTCCGCAGGGTCCCAATTTAGCTATACAACAGATTGATTGGTTTATCGAAATGAGCGCTACCCCAAATATTCCCAGCATATTTAATGATGTCCTTGGTCCCGTTATGAGAGGGCCTTCGAGTTCGCATAGCGCAGCGGCCAATCGAATCGGTAGATTGTGCCGCGACCTGGTAGGCGGCGATTTGCGAAAAGCCATTATCGAGTATGACCCCAACGGCTCACTGGTGACGACTCACAAGTCTCAGGGCACGGATATGGGCTTGTATGGAGGCTTTTTGGGTTGGGAGCCAGATGACCCCCGATTGCCAGATTACGAGAGTCACACGAATGCGGTTGGATTGGAGATAGACGTCCGTTACAAGTCCTACGGGGCGTCGCATCCAAATAATTACAAGCTGACTATTGAAGGCGTAAACAGCGATTCGCATTCGATGCAGGCGATTTCCACTGGTGGCGGTATGATCGAGGTCAGGGAAATCGATGGGGCGCCCGTTTCCATGGGAGGCGATCTGTACGAAACACTAGTCTATTTGAATGAAGACGCTGATGCGGAGGCAGCGCTGGAAGAATGCTCTAATCTCGTGGGCAGTGAGGATGGCGAATATTGTGGAGGGAAGGCATCAACTCGATTCCTGCGATTCTTTTCGAATCAAGCGCCCGCTGCCGATTTGCTTGAGAGCGTGAAAAAAATAGAAGCTGTCGCATTCATCCGGATACTGGCACCCGTTTTGCCTACATTGTCCCGCAAAGACCTAGCCATACCCTTTCAAACGGTAGAAGCGATGCTGGCGTTCAATGAAGACAAGGATCTGACGCTTTGGGAACTGGCGCTTGAATACGAGAGCGACAGAGGTGGGGCTTCGAAAGAAGCGGTTTTCGAGCAAGCTCGAGCGATCCTTCGCATCATGGAGGATGCGGTGAAGACAGGATTAGCGGGAACGCAATATGCGGATCGAATCCTTCCCTGCCAATCGGTCAATTTGCTGGAACGCGAAGCCCAAGGGAGACTGATCCCGGGAGATGTTAATAACAAGATAATCGCTTACATATCATCGATTCTGGAAGTAAAGTCGTCCATGGGTGTGATCGTGGCCGCCCCGACGGCAGGATCCTGTGGAGCTATGCCTGGCTCTGTCCTTGCAGTGGCCGATTCATTAGGAATCGATGAAGACGGGAAAGTTCGAGCTCTGCTGGAAGCAGGTTTGATCGGGGTATTTATCGCCACGCACGCGACTTTCGCTGCAGAAGTCGGTGGGTGCATGGCCGAGTGTGGGTCGGGAGCTGGAATGGCGGCGGCTTCCATGGTGGGGTTAGCCAATGGTTCGCTAAAACAGCAACTTAGCGCCGCTTCTATCGCTTTGCAGAATTCGTTTGGCATGACCTGCGATCCAATCGCCAATAGGGTGGAAGCTCCTTGCTTGGGCAAGAACGTCCTAGCTGGGTCGAACGCTCTTTCTTGCGCAAATATGGCTTTGTCCGACTACGAGCATCTCGTTCCATTGGACGAAGTGATCAATGCAATGAACGAAGTGGCTGGATACATTCCACATGAGCTTTGCTGCACCGCTAAGGGCGGGCTTTCGGTGACGCCAACGTCCAAAGCGATCGAGGAACGATTGGCAGAGAAAGAAAAGGCGGCAAAGTAATATGACTGAGGAAAGCGAATACAAGAAATCCTGGTTTGGCCATCCCAGCGGACTTTCCACCCTCTTTTTCACCGAGCTTTGGGAACGTTTCAGCTACTATGGGATGCGAGGTTTGCTGGTCCTATTCATGGTGGATGCTGTCGAGAAAGGGGGCATGGGGCTGAATGACCGGACCGCCAGTTCGATCTATGGACTGTATACCGCTTTCGTCTATCTGGCGGCATTGCCGGGAGGCTGGATTGCGGATCGCCTTATTGGCGCTCAGCGAGCGGTCTGGATAGGCGGTTTGATTATCGCTGCGGGGCATTTCACTTTAGCCATCCCATCAACTAAGTCCTTTTTCTTGGGTCTAATCTTGGTCGTTATTGGAACAGGGTTCCTGAAGCCGAACATCAGCGCCATTGTTGGGCAGCTGTATCCAGAAGGTGGAGCCCGCAGAGATGCAGGATTTACGATTTTCTACATGGGCATTAATATGGGCGCCTTTTTGGGGCCCTTGATTTGCTCCTACCTCGGGGAGCAAGTAAACTGGCATTTGGGATTCGGGGCAGCTGGTATAGGTATGCTTTTTGGCGTGGCCCAGTATAAGTTTTCGGCGGCTAGATTGGGCGATGCCGGACTGCACGCAGTCAAGAGCCAGGAGCAACTGAATGCTGCGGGATTTGATAAAGCGTGGTATTTGGTCATAGCAGGTTTCACCGTTGTCGGGACGATGGTGATTCTAGGCCTAAGCGAATTGATAACTTTTGATGCTCTGACCTTAGCTCAAAATACAACCTATGTTATAGTCGGTATCGCTTTTGCCTTTTTCATCTATGTCTTCGCCTTTGGGAATCTGACCCCGGATGAGCGCAGCCGAACGCTGGTAATTGTGATTCTATTTGTGACCTCCGCTGTTTTCTGGTCGGGCTTTGAGCAGGCTGGTTCGTCTCTGACGCTATTTGCTGATAGGTACACTGACCGGATGTTGTTTTCATTCGAAGTTCCAGCTGGCTGGTTTCAGTCCCTCAATCCCTTCTATATCGTTGTGCTAGCCCCTATTTTCGCGACCGTTTGGGTGAAGCTCGCGAGAAGGCAATTGGATCCGTCCATGCCGGCGAAATTCGCGCTTGGATTGATTATCCTGGGACTGGGATTCTTGATCATGGTAGCGGCTGCGAAACTGGTTGTGGCGGGAAATGAAGCGGCTCCCTACTGGTTAATACTGACGTACCTGTTGCATACCATGGGGGAGCTCTGTCTAAGCCCGGTTGGGCTCAGCTCGGTAACGAAACTCGCTCCAAGGCGTTTTGTGGGACAAATGATGGGTATTTGGTTCTTGGCGACATCTTTGGGCA
>CAZFUD010000231.1:0-3344 GCA_964521705.1 uncultured Opitutaceae bacterium
ACCCTGTTTTCAACTGCTTGCTTCGGGTCGATGTCGTATGCCGATTCGAACGCGTCGAGTTCGCTGCTTGTGGGAGGCAGGCCCCTAAGCGCTAAGCTGAGCCGTCGGAGCAATCGGCCGGGAGATTCCGGTGGGCTTGGCTCGAGGCCTTCCGCCTCCAGCCTATGGAATAAGAAGCGATCAATGTTTCCATTGGCTTTTTCGTCCAATGAAGATTTCGGAATGCTTGGACGTTCGGGTGCCTGGAAGGCCCAGTGGGCGCTCCATTCGGCTCCTTCATTGATCCACTTCTTAAACAGAGCGATTTGATCGTCCGTTAGAGCATCATGCTCATCTGGTGGAGGCATTCGATCCTCTTCGTCGTAAGTGGTAATACGGTAAATGAGCTCGGAATCGTCGGGTTTTCCGGGTTTGACGATGGGAACTCCGGAATCTCCGATGAAATTGATGACCCGGTCTTCGTAGACGAAAGAAACATCTCCAGCCGCTTTTACGCCCCCATGGCACTCAACGCAGTTTTCATTCAAAATCGGTTGAATATCCCTAGCGAAATCCACTTCTGCTGATGCTGTTTGGGCAAGCAGAGAGAATGCGGTTAGGCGGAGTAGAGCCTTAGTGACGGCGGCGAAAAGCATGAATCAACAAGTATCGTACCAGCTATAAAGGCCTATATCTACGATGAGCAATCCCGATCTGGCCTCGATCCGCCTTTCATCTTCCTGTAAACTTAGCGTTGGCGGCCAGAAAGGCGATGATTATTGAACTTTGTTGGGATGAGCCGCAAACATAGTTAGATGCGTACTCGTTCCCTTAGAATAAGTCTGATTTATGCGTTCCTGGTGTCTGGATTCACTTTGGCCATTGTGGTGGCTGAGTCTGAAATCATTAGAGATATCGAGTATTCCCGTCCGAATGACTACCCCTTGCTCCTGGATCTGTATTTACCGCAAGAAGCGAAAGATTCAGCTGTGCCCGTGGTGATTTGGGTCCACGGTGGAGGCTGGAAAAATGGCAGCAAGAAGAATTCCAAGGCGAGCTGGTTGGCAGAAGAAGGCTATGCCGTAATCAGCATCAACTATCGGCTGACCGACGTGGCCCAATGGCCTGCCCAGATAGATGATTGCCGGGAGGCGGTTCGTTGGGCCCGCCGCAATGCTGAGCTTTTTGGCTTGGACCCGAATCGGATTGGAAGCTGGGGATCTTCGGCGGGCGGACATCTGGCCGCATTGATGGGAACGCTGCCGTATCCAGAAAACGAGCCTATCTCGAGCCGCGTCCTGGCAGTTTGCGATTGGTACGGCCCGACAGAACTGCTAACCATGCCTCCAAACAATATCGGCGACGGACGAACTGAAGAGGATGTGGCTAACTCTAATGGCGCCAAGCTGCTTGGCTGCACGGTAAAAGACTGTCCCGATCTGGCCAAGCAAGCCAGCGCCTACGACAATGTTTCTAGCGATGATGCCGCTTTTCTCATTATGCACGGCGACGAGGACCCAGGGGTCCCGCTCCAACAAAGCATCCAGTTCCACGACCGTTTGCGACAGCATGGAGTGCCTTCAGCGTTAAAGGTGATCGAAGGCGCGGGACACGGCGGAAAGCTTTTTGACACTCCAGAAGTTCGAGAAGCGGTACTTCAGTTCTTCGATAGGCGGGTAAAGCGTATCTAATTTACAGATACGCTATCTAATCCAAGCGTAGATGGGGAAATCCTTGAGCCGCTTTTCCTTATCGTCAGGACTGGTAAAGTAGCAGGTTTCACGAACTTTAGCAGTTGTATTCTTCGGTGTGATACGAAGCTTGTATTTGTGATTGGCTTCGATTTCCTCGATTTCGAAATTGAAGCTGGAGCTGGCTGGATCGCCGGTCTTTAGGGCGACACCGTTGATCTTCATGGGCCGCTGCGTGTGTATAATGACTTCGCAGTCCTTGGGGTCGGGTTTTTCACCGACTTTCCAGAGTAGGGCTCGGCGTTTCAGCTGAATCAGCTGCGGGATTTCAACATTTAGGGTGAGTTTGTAGGAATTATTGGCTCCACCTTCTTCCGTGCCGACAGTGATTTCCTTGCGCTGTTTGCCCACTCGGCTGCCGATATCGAAATGAGCATGGAGTTCACCGGATTCTCCGGGGGCGTAAGTTTTCTTTTCCAGCGAGGGAACGGTGCATCCGCAAGAAGCTTGGGTTTTCGTTATGTTGACGACCGAGTCGCTGGCGTTGGTGAATGCATAGTAAGCATTAACCTCTTTTTGTCCAAATTCCGCATCTAGGGAAACGTCGATTCGTTCCCACTGCAGGGCGCCCGTTGCTTGAGCTGCAGCGGGCAGTAAGACGGTGAGGATGATGCCGAATAGAAGTCGATATAGCTTATTGGCTTCCATAACGGTTGAGGAGTTTGCGAAACGATCCGGATTTGTCGAACAAACTCCTTGCTCGATTTTGGTGAAGGGGTTCTGATCGCCGGATGAGTGAATTTTCACGACCCGATGGGCGGGAAGCGGACGCGTTGCGAACGATAACTTTCGAGGCGGATTTCGCAGCCAATGCGACCGGTTCAGTGCTGGTTTCTTTTGGAGACACCAAGGTAATATGCGGCGCTACCTTAGAAAAGAAGGTGCCCGGGTGGATGCGGGCCCAAAATGTTGAGGGCGGTTGGCTAACGGCCGAGTACTCCATGCTTCCCTACAGCACCCACGATCGCAAGCAAAGGGATTCCTCGAAGGGTAGACTGGACGGAAGGTCGGTGGAGATTCAAAGGCTGATTGGCCGTTCGCTCAGAGCGGTGATGGATCTAAAGAAGCTTCCGGGCTACACGCTCTGGGTGGACTGCGATGTGCTTCAAGCGGATGGCGGCACGAGGACCGCATCCATTACCGGGGCCTATCTGGCTGCCAGGCTCGGCGTGCAAAAGCTTATAGACCAGGAGGCTATCGACGAGAACCCATTCAACGATTCTGTGGCGGCGATTAGCGTGGGGATTTACGAGGATCAGCCCGTGCTCGATCTTCCTTATCTCGAGGACAGGGACGCCAGCGTCGATTTCAATGTGGTTATGACGGGCAGCGGCCAGTATGTGGAAGTGCAAGGAACTGGAGAGGAGGCGACCTTTTCTGAAGAGCAGTTGGGGGCCCTCCTGAATTTGGCCAAAGCAGGCTGCCGGGAAATATCGTCGATGCAGACGGCTTTTCTAACGCAAAAGTTACTGGTTTCGAGCTCTACCTGATGACTGTTCTAATAGATTCCTTTGCTTGCTGCCCGAAAATGCGATTTCGCTCAGATATCTCTTTGATTTTTAAGCGACGCCAATCTTAATGCAGAACTTTCCCACCTAGGGCTCAAAAATGAAT
>CAZFUD010000231.1:3354-6708 GCA_964521705.1 uncultured Opitutaceae bacterium
GGGTGGGGGTCCCTCGCCGGGCTTCTTCTTGACGCATCATGAATATTCACGAATACCAGGCGAAACAGCTATTTGTACCCTATGGCATCCCTTGTCCAAAGGGAGCAGCCACAAGTTCGAAAGAGGAGTTCGCGATTTGCATCGATAGTCTCAGTGATGGGCTAATCGTGGTGAAGTCGCAAATCCATGCGGGCGGGCGAGGAAAAGGGACCTTTACCGATGGTTTTCAAGGCGGAGTAAAGTTGGCCAAGTCAAAAGAGGAAGCCATTGAATACGCTAACCGGATGCTCAATAACACCTTGGTAACCGTGCAGACAGGACCGGCTGGCCGCGAAGTACAGACGATCTATTTCACTGAAGGCGCCGACATTGAAAAGGAGTATTACCTCGCTATCCTCATGGACCGGGCGACCTCGGCTCCAGTTGTCGTAGCCTCGACTGAAGGTGGAGTCGAAATAGAGAAGGTTGCGGAAGAGACTCCAGAAAAGATATTCAAGGCTTTCGTCGACCCGGTAATCGGACTTCAGGCCCATCAGGCTAGGGGCATCGCCTTTAAGCTGGGCTTCGAAGGCAAGCAAGCTGGAGCCTGCGCCAAACTCATTTTCAATCTCTACAAGATGTTTTGGGAAACCGATGCGGACATGGTGGAAATCAATCCCATGATCAGCACGTCGGATGGCGGTGTGATGGCTCTAGATGCCAAGGTCAGTTTCGATTCGAATGCTTTATATCGGCACAAGGACATCGTAGAGTTTCGTGATCTGAATGAAGAAGATCCAAAGGAAATCGAAGCTTCGAAGTACGATCTCAACTACATTGCCCTCGATGGGAACATCGCCTGTTTGGTGAATGGCGCTGGATTGGCTATGGCTACCATGGATATCATCAATCATTGTGGCGGCGAGGCAGCCAATTTTCTCGACGTGGGAGGTGGCGCGACCGCAGAGCAAGTTACGGCGGCCTTCAAGATTATCCTCAGTGACCCGAAAGTTGAAGGTATTCTGGTTAATATTTTTGGCGGTATTATGCAGTGCGATGTAATCGCGGAGGGCGTTATCGAAGCAGCGAAAGCGGTTAGCTTGGATAAGCCTCTAGTTGTACGCCTGGAAGGTACGAATGTAGAGAAGGGCAAACAGCTTCTAGCCGATAGCGGAATTGAAATTACCTCCGCGGACAGCCTTGCGGATGCAGCCCAGAAAATAGTGGATATCGTAGCTACGGATAGCTGATCACTGTAATTGAGGAATTTATACAATGAGCGTATTGGTTAACAAAGACACTCGAGTCGTTTTCACGGGGATAACTGGCAAGTCCGGAGGATTTCATGCCAAGCAATGCATGGAATACGGAACGAAGGTTGTCGCGGGAGTGACTCCTGGCAAAGGAGGGTTGAAATTCGAAGATCAGGTTCCGGTGTTCAACACGGTTACCGACGCCGTCGAAAAGGAAGGGGCCAATACAGCATGCGTATTCGTTCCTCCGCCATTCGCCGCGGACTCGATTTTGGAGTGCCTGGATGCGGGAATCGAATTGATCATCGCCATAACCGAAGGAATTCCGGTTAAGGACATGGCCATCGTGAAGCGGAAACTTCTTGAAACCGACGCAAGATTGATTGGGCCTAACTGCCCGGGAGTCATCACTCCAGGAGAATGCAAGATCGGTATCATGCCTGGATATATCCATAAACCGGGTACGGTTGGGATCGTCTCGCGATCTGGTACGCTTACTTACGAAGCGGTTTGGCAAGTGACCTGTCTGGGCTATGGCCAATCGACATGCATCGGAATTGGAGGGGATCCCATCAATGGAACGAATCACACGGATGCCATTAAATTGTTTAATGAAGACCCGGATACGGAAGCTATTGTTATGATTGGCGAGATCGGTGGAGACGCTGAGGAAAAGGCCTCGGAGTATATCAAAGAGCATGTGAAAAAGCCAGTTGCTGGATTCATTGCCGGTACGACGGCTCCTCCCGGTCGAAGAATGGGTCATGCGGGGGCGATTGTTTCTGGCGGTAGTGGAACGGCGGATGCGAAAATCGCAGCGATGGAAGATGCTGGCGTTGTCGTTGCCAAAACCCCTTCAGACATGGGTACGGCTTTGCTGGAAGCCTGGGGAAAATAAGGCGGAAGGATGAAGGTTGAAGGCTGAATAGCCTCCGCTAAATCTAGGACGAATCAAATACTCCTAGGATCGTTGCTTTGGACGACCGAATGTGTCGCTGGTTCTACCTTGGGTGTTTGGCGTCAATTTCGTCGAGAAGCAATTGCCGGGAGTGCTCCAGGCTCGGTTCATCGATCTTTTTGATGATCTTGCGAGCAGCTGTGTGGTGACCCATAAGAAAGCGGGTTCTTGCCATATATAGCTGCATCATCTGCTTTTCTTCGGGCGATTCGACAAAGTCGACGAGCTGTTGCCATTCTTCCAGGGCTGCTTCCCAATTTGGTCTAGCCACGTCGAAAAAGCTTTGAGCGTAGCGGAGGCGATAGGGCAAATGGGCAGGGGCCAGCATGGCGGCTTCCCGGAATTTTTTCTGAATTTCCAAATCGATCCCGTCGAGGAGGAAGAGCTTGTCGTCTATAAAAAACTTTTTGTAGGCGAAGAGCAGATTTCCCATTTGGTAGTGGTACAGGGGCTCTTCTGGGTGCAGGTCGATGGCCATGTTGTAGAATGCCATTGCCTCAAGGTAGTTTCCTTCCTCGGCCTGATAGTTTCCCAACTGATTCTTGACGATTGCGTGGTAAGGATCGAGCTCGTCAGCCCGGGCGAGAATAGCGTTGCTAGTTATCCGCTCACCAATTCGGTGGAGCATCATTCCGTAAGAGATATATGCTGCTGCGTATTCCGGCGAGGCGTTAATGAGCCGTTCGTAGCCATCAACTATGGATTGCAGCTCCGTCTGGACCGAATGAACATCTTCCCTGGCCAGCGCTTTTTCGTACCTGCTATAAGCCGCCTGTTCGCGCTCATTCAGCTGTTTCAAGATGTAGGTCGCCATAGATTCGCCCGATAGGGAAGAATCGTCAGTTACGTCTTCGCCGGGATCGAGTATTTGAGCGAACCCGATTTGCCCGAGGTAGAAGGTCAGGCAGATAGCGATCAGTAGCAGGCTGGCCGAGCTTAGTGAATTGTGTTTGCGAGTATCCAAATCGAACCGAGACAAATTACGACGCCTAGGCTTGGCAAGCGTTCCATTTCTCAAGGATTTTGTATGGGTCAATTTATTAAGCTCGAATTGAGAGCTCGCGATCTATCGCGGACTGTCGAAGCGGGGTTTTAAACCGAGTATTGTGTATTTGTCCCAGCCCTACAAAAGATGACACTCGCTATTTTGGTTTGCGGCGGACT
>CAZFUD010000232.1:0-6679 GCA_964521705.1 uncultured Opitutaceae bacterium
TACCGGAACCGGCCCCAACGGCCGAATCTTGAAAAATGACGTGCTAGGCATTGGGTCAAATCCAAGCAGTGGCGCTTCAACAAGCGTAGTCAGGGCGACGAGCCCTGGTATAGCCCAAGCGGAGGATATCCCTGTTTCCCAAATGAGGTCTGTAATCGCCAAACGACTACAGGAAAGCAAGAGCAACACCCCCCATTTCTACTTGGAATCGGAGATCGAAGTTGGCCCTCTACTCGAACTGAGAAAGCAGTTGAATAGCGAACTCGCTGACCCATCTTCCGACCAGGCCGGTCTTAAGATCTCCGTAAACGATTTCGTCTTGAAAGCCGCTACAGAAGCTTTGCGTCGCGTACCGGCCATCAATCGATCCTGGGAGGGCAAAACTATACGCCAGCACCCTACAGTCGATATTGCTTTCGGGGTTGCCATCGAGGACGGGCTCCTGACGCCCGTAATTCGAAGCGCGGATGCTAAGTCGATTACAGCTATCGCTAGCAAAGCTAAGGAATTGATAGGCAAAGCTCGTTCTAAAAAGCTATCGCCTAACGAAATGGCGAATAGCACATTCACAGTTACTAATCTGGGTATGTTCGGGGTTAAAGGATTCTATGGTATTATCAATACTCCCAATGCAGGCATCCTTTCAGTTGGCACCACCATCACTAAGCCTGTCGTCCGGGACAACGGAAGTATCGAAGCAGCCCAAATAATGAATATCGGATTAAGCTGCGATCATCGTGTCGTCGATGGGGTCGTTGGAGCTCAATTCCTGCAGGCGATTAAAAAAATCATCGAGCAGCCGGCATTGATGTTCATTTAACCAGCTAGTACGAGAGCTATTCCTAGAGGTGGCTCAATCTATCCGCTTCCTTGAAAAAGCGGTCTAAGACTCGTTTGACCTCATCCAAACCGAATGGCTTAAGCAAGAAATCGCAATTCTCCTTGTCGCCATCCTTAAACGGCAAGGCTTGGCGGTCGTCATTCCCACTTGTCATGATAATCGGGATACAGTTCCCATCAGATCGAATACGCTCGAATACCTTTCCCCCATCCACTCTCGGCATATTGACATCCAGAATCACCACTTCGATATTTTCGGCATTCCGTTCGTATTCGCGTATTCCCTCAACCCCATCTTCGGCTAGCACGGTTTCGTAACCGTAGGAAACGAGAATTGTCTGCAGAGCCTTTCGCAAAACTTCTTCGTCAT
This sequence comes from uncultured Opitutaceae bacterium, assembly GCA_964521705.1. Taxonomy (GTDB): domain Bacteria; phylum Verrucomicrobiota; class Verrucomicrobiia; order Opitutales; family Opitutaceae; genus Pelagisphaera. The sequence continues at coordinate 1,211 of CAZFUD010000232.1, forward strand.
CGACTATCAGGGCGATCTTCTTTGAACCCGCCCTCTCAAACGGCTCGCGTTTACCAACTTCCACGTCCGCTTCCACAGGAGCTTCAAAAACGTCGGACTCCAGATAAGCCTCACGCTTTTCATCAGCCCGAAGAATCGCCCCTAGGTACACTCCGCTCTCAACGGTCTTCAATTCAGTTCCCCCCCTGACGATCACCCCAACAAACAAGTCGTCAGCGCATCGTATCCTGAAACTCGATTCTTTCTCGGAAGAGAACCGGGTTCTCAAACCGCCAAAAAACGATTCCGCTTTCTCTTTGTCCTCCGGGTGGACCAGGTTTTCAAGTGGCAATGCAGTCCTGATATCAGTCGCTCCAGCATACCCATACCTCAAGCTCGTCGATATCGAATTCGAGAGAAACAATTCCTTTGAGGAAGGATTCCAAATCCAATAGCCCGCTCCTCTTTGGATCAGCTCCAATTTGCGTTGGGAAATCAGAAAAGCGTCTTCTGCCCGCTTTTGCTTGGAGATTTCCCGCATGGAAATCAGACACGCATCGCTTCTTCCCCATCCGAGAGACTCCGAACGCAAGGTCAATCTCGGCACGGACGGGTAGCGGGTCGAAATCTCCATCTCCACCTCCTCCGACTCAAGCAAACCATACTCAAGTACATCTTCCAACGCCTCTCCAATATTAGCGCCAAACCATTCCTTGGCTCGAGAATTGGAATACAATAAGGCCCCATCCGATCGGCTTACTATGAAAATAGCGTCCCGAATTTTATCCAGTACCCGTTGATAATCCGTATTCGTTTCACTACTATGGCTGTTCCTTAAATGCCGAAGCATATCTTTTCGCTCCAAAGCGTAAAACACGGATTCCTGGACGGCCTCCTTGTCTAATTCGCACCAATAAAGGCAATCGTCTGAAAGACTTCTGACCGCGTCCAAAACGATATCCGGCTCGGATCCCTCGACTAATGCTACAACCGGAATTTCCGGACGAGAGGAATTCATCGCCACAAGTGGATCCAGGCCCCTCGAATCTATCATCTCAAGACCGGTGAGAACAATATCCACTGGAACCTCGGCCATTCGTTTGCGAGCTATAGCCAACGAGTGTACAACATAGCATTGGAGTTCGATGGCATCCATCGCCTCCAGGAGAGCGGCAAGGCGGCGAGCCCGGGTCGAATCGGACTCTACAATCAACGCTTTTGCACTATCTGACACCATCTGGAATCGGCAGATTCATCGTTCACGGCGATAAGAAAATCTTACCCGCGAACTTTATTCTCCCTCGGCCGCCAATCTTGGCAAGAAACGAAAGTGAGGATTGCGTTAAACGGAAATAAAAAGCTGAGCAGAATCACGCTAAAAACCAAACCTGGAGCTCGCGACATCACTCACATCCGTCGATAAGCTGCTATCAAGCGATATACACGTCCTTGGAAAAATCAACGGAGGGCTTCCGAGCCTTCCATGATTCGCTAAAACTGTCTTGATCGTATCCGAATAGTGGAGATATTTCGATCTTATTTACAGGAATGCCATCGTCGTCTAACTCTAGTCTAACTCCTTCATGAGCGAGCCAACTGGTAAATAGCTTTTGCTGGTCTTTTCGGCAACTATCCGCGGAATCCACCCCTGTCGCATTTTTCACAGGACTGAAATCTCCCAGCCTGGTCGTCTCGACAATAACCGCATTTTCAGCGAAGGGCAAAGCATCGAAAACGAACATCTCGAATTTCACGCCGTTAGGGGTATCCACCTCCTGAGGCGCTCCCGAGCCATCGACACAACCAATCTTTTTCACCGCCTTATGAAAAGGCAGCGAAATAGGACTGTCTTCCTCTACGACCTTTTGTATGAAAGGCACTGATACTACGTGAATGGCTACACTTCCCGCTATGAATAGCAGTTTCCCGCTCTCGTCCCGCTTCGACGTCAATTCATCGGGCATATCGCTGTATTCAACAACTTCAAGACGATCGCCATTTAAGCAGAAATGCCCCAGCTTCTCTTTTTCGTAGGCTTTGGGAAGCATCTTGCTAGACATCTCTGACCCGGATTGGATATGGAAGCCCAAGAAGTATGGGTCGGCAACCTGCACATGCGGGTTGTCCACTTGAAAGTAGCTAAGCAAATCTATCCCTTTGGATACCATTTCCGCGAGCGCCCCACTTCTATCAAGAGCTCTCAACGCGCCTCCATGCCCATCTGGACTCATGGCTATCTTCCCTTTCGATTCCATGAGGATGCGGCCATCAAAGTCCACGGCTGGCATACGCCCTTGCCTGAAGAACTTGACCGTCTCCTCGCCAAGATCAAAGAATTTGTGTTTCCGGAAAAAAGACTCGGTTGCCTCGTGGTTCGCATGGCTAGTCATGATATACCAAGGCAATTGGCAATCGAACCGGTCGCGTGATGCTCGGATCTTTTCGGCGAATACCCGGAAAAGCGTCTTGTTAGCGATAGGGGTAACCGGGAATGTCCCCTTGGGTCCATCATATCCTAGTCGCGTTCCTTGCCCGCCAGCTACGGTAAACGCGGCTACTCTACCACCGCTGAGCGCCTCTTCTCCAATTTCCTTAGCAGAGGCCCATTTCTGATCTTTATTCAAGTCGGCTGGCATGGGCTCATACGGGGCTGGCCTCAATTCTCTGTAGTCGACTTCCGATTCGACATTATCGCCTTTGACGAGATTGGCGACGAGAGAGTCCAATTCGGCCAGATCGATTTCCTCGGCTTGTTCGAGCAACGACGACTTTTCACGATCATCCAATTCATCCCAAAAGGCGAACACATGGCCTTGACCGCCAATTTCAAACGCTTCCCTCGTATCCATAAATTTCCTATTTTTCCAAGCAAAGTAAATACAAGGGTTCGCACCCCTGATTCGATTTTCTACGGCGCTTCGTATTCGAACTTGAAAACGGTTTCTCCGGTTTTGGCGTAGTTCAATTTTTGGCGGATTATCCGCTCAACGTATTCAGGATCGTGGTTCAGTCTCGCTAATGATTCGCGCTTGCTGCTAGTCGCGACCTGCATCTCCACCAATCTAGCCGCCGCCTTGGCTTCGGAGTTTTTAATTACTTCGAGCTTTCGGTATCTTTCCAGCGCGTACGAGCCCGCAAAACTGGCGATCACCAGAAATGCGATCAGGCATACGACATTCAATATTTGGGTCGACCTCATTCGAAGACGAACGCTAAATACGCTTAAAGAATCCTCAGTTGCAAAAATATAATTGCAGCTTTCTCCTAATTTAGAAAAAATTTTACCCACATGTATCAGAGTTTCTACGATCTCAAGGAGATGCCGTTCAACATTACTCCAGATCCGAACTTTCTCTATCTAAGTCCGACTCACCAGGAAGCCCTCCAGCACCTTAAATACGGCATAGCGGAAAAGAAAGGATTCATCGTGTTGACTGGCGAAGTTGGTTGCGGGAAGACCACGTTATGCCGCCATTTCATAAATGAAATAGATGAGGAGAAATACGAGAGCGCTCTGATCCTGAATCCCCGTATCACGGAGACTCAGCTTCTGAAGACCATTCTTTCGGAGCTCGGAGAGGAAGGAAAGAGTCGCAGCCGAAGCGGCCTTGTTAAACAAGTAAACGACGTCCTCCTCGACCGAATCCAGCAAGGGAAAGACATACTATTGATCATAGATGAGGCCCAGAATCTCACTTTCGACCTACTGGAGCAGCTCCGACTGCTGTCGAATCTGGAGACGGACAAGCAGAAACTTCTGCAGATCATCCTGATGGGCCAACCGGAATTCAAAAAGATTTTGGCCGAAAACCGACTCAGACAACTCCGTCAACGCATCCTAGTCCACACGGAGCTCGTTCCTTTAAACAGGTACCAAGTAGAACAGTATATCCATCACCGAATCGCAATGGCGGGCGGCCAGGGAATACCGTTTTTCACTAGCTGGTCAATTCGCTGGATCCACTGGAAAGCGAAGGGCGTCCCCAGAATCATCAATAACATCTGTGACAAAGCCCTGCTTTCAGCCTATATCCGCAGCTCTGAAGTCGTGAAAGTCAAGGACGTGAGAACGGCCCTGCAGGAGATAAAGTCCCTGGATTTCGGCTAATTTCGCCCGATAGAGCGCCTTGGCAATCCTGCCGATGTGAATTTCGGCAGCAAGTGTCCCTAAATATAGAGGGTTAACCGCCGTTGTAAACATGGGGAGAACTTCTCTAGTAATGACAACGCATTTCAGAAATGAGCTTGATAAATCAGGCCCTCAAAAAGGAGCGACAGCGGCGAAGCCTTAACCTTAGGGAGACTGCGGCGGATATCCCCGTCTACGATTCTAACGCGGTGGGCAACGGATTGTCTCCTAGCCGACAGAAAAAAGCGCCAGTCTATCCATACTTCTGGGCTTGACCGGCACTGGCGTTTTGCTGCTCGGACTTGGGGGCGCGTTCGTGTATTTTGGCAACGTCTATCTTTCCGGAATCACGGCCACTTCTCCCGCCGAAGAAACTTTCAGAGAACCCTTCGCTTGCTTCGAATCCCTTAACTAGCAATCCCGTGAACGATATTATTGCGGAGAATGATGGTCCTCTCGCGACTGGGTCGGCAACTGATGCGGATTCTCAAGACGAACACAATGAATCCGAGGGCGAAGTAGCTTTAGCGATCGACGATCAGAGCTCCAGCTCTGAAATAGTGAGCCCCAGCTCCGAAATCGCCGAAGATCCGGCTCCGACGACTGAAAACGCCGAGAGCGAGGATACAATAGCGGAGATCGTCGACGTCATCTCAGAAGAACCCCAGTTCGATTTTAAGATACAGGATTTCGTAGATGGGCTCCAAGTATTTGGTTTCCGTTTCGCCGGACCCAACACCCGATTGCTTCTTGGCGGTCGCGTATTCAAGCTGGACGATGTCGTAGACAACGAGCGAGGCCTCATCTTTAGAGGATCCGACGGCGAATATCTCATTTTCGAGGCTCCTTCCGGATACCTCTATAAGAAGCCCCTCTAGGTTCAGTCGGCTAGGAAAACCATCCTCAGCAAGGCTATTTCTACCAGCTGGTGTGAAACCGCCAGCCAACAAATAAGCCATTGAAACAGGATTTCCTAAGGGCCATGTTGCTATCGGAATGGATGAAATGACCTTGGCTTCCCCCGTCGCCCTCCCGTGGCAAATCGAGGGCAATCGGAAATTGCACTGCTCTGATGTGGGAGGCCAATGCCCCAATTTCCGAAAGGTCGGAGCGATAAAAGAATCGTTTGCGGCAAATTCCAGCTCAGGCCGGACCAATTGACCAATGGATAGCATCGGAAGGTTGATTGAGTTAATCGGTCCTTACCTAGGACCGACTCTTGGATTCGGACTAGCGTTTCTAATTATCGCCCGACTCATGAGGGAAAAACGGCGACCCAGCGCCACCGTCGCCTGGTTACTGCTAATGCTATGGGTTCCCGTAATAGGCGTCCCACTCTACTTGATCTTTGGCGGGAGGAA